>NZ_JBHTCA010000022.1:0-70550 GCF_042665215.1 Hydrogenophaga atypica | reverse complement strand
GCCCAGTATGGCCGAGCCGCCGATGGAGACGGCGATGGAGATGCTGAAGGCAAAGCCCAGCAGCATGGTGATGAGCAGGGTGAGGGACATGGTGTGGCTTCCGTGTTCTTGTTGTTCTGGGTTACTGGGCGGTGCTCAACTCGTCGTCGTGTGGGTCAAGGTGGTGGGCGATGACGGCCACCACACCGAGCAGCGCGCCCACGGGCAACGCGGCATAGGCCCAGCCCATGGAGATGTCCATGCTGGCAAAGGTCTGGAAGCGCACGCGCCAGACGAGGTCGATGCCGAAGTACAGCACCACCGAGAGGAAGGCGAGGTTGACGGCGGTGATGATGGTGCGCACGGTGGCGCGCCAAGCGCCTTTGGACAGGCGCAGCATCAGATCGACCGAGACCAGGGCACCCTGGCGGAACGCGGCCACGATGCCCAGCAGCACCATCCAGATCAGCAGACGGCGCATGGACTCCTCGGTCCAGGTGGAGGGCTGCGAGAACACGAAGCGGCTGACCACCTGCCACATGCCGAGACAGGAAATGAGGGCCAGCAAGATGCAGGCGAGGGACAGGCAGGCACCTGTGAGCAGGCGGTCCAGGCGGAGGATGGAAGAGGTCATGTGGCGATCCAGCCGTTGCCTGGCGACAACCAGGGAGGTGAAGTTCAACCCAGGATGTCGCGGGTCCGGCTCCGCCGGCCCGCTGACATCGCCCCCTGAGGGGGTGACGCGCCCTTAGGCGCGGCGCGGGGGTGGGCTTATTTGACGTTCTGGATGGCAGCGATCTTGTCGGCGCCAAACTCCTTGGCGTAGCCGGCGTAGGCGGGTGCCACGGCCTTGCGGAAGCTCTCGCCGTTGACCTGCTCGACCACTTGCATGCCGTCCTTCTTCAGTTCGGCAATGCCGTTGGCCTCGTCGTCGTTGACCTTCTTGCGCTGGGCCGCTGCGCCCTTCTTGGCGGCTTCAGAGAACACCTTCTTGTCGGCGTCGTTGAGCTTGTTCCAGATGTTGGGCGCAACGATCAACACGGCCGGCGAATACACGTGGTTGGTCAACGAGAGGTGCTTTTGCACCTGCGACAGCTTGGCAGACAGGATGACGGGAATTGGGTTTTCCTGGCCATCCACCGTGCCTTGTTGCAGCGCTGTGAAGACCTCAGGCCAAGCCATGGGCGTGGGCAGGATGCCAAAGGTTTTGTAGCCTTCCATGTGCACCTTGTTCTCCATGGTGCGCATCTTCAAACCGTTGGCATCGCTGGCCTGGTTGATGGCACGTTTGCTGTTGGTCATGTGGCGGAAGCCGTTCTCCGTCCACGCCAGGCCCACAATGCCCTTGGCGGTCATCTTTTTGAGCAGGTCTTGGCCAAACTCACCATCCATCACCTTGCGGGCGTGGGCGTAGTCGCGGAACAGGAACGGGATGTCCACAATCTTGACCTCCGGCACAAAGTTGCCCAGGGCACCGGTGGACACGTTGGCCAGGTCCTGTGTGCCCAGTTGCACGGCCTCGATCATTTCCCGCTCACCACCCAGCGCGGCATTGGGGAACTGCTGGCACTTGTAGCGGCCCTGGGTGCCTTTTTCCACCTCATCGCAGAAGGCGGTAGAACCCACGCCGTAGTGCGATGTGATGGACGTGGAATAGCTGATCTTCATGACCGTCTGCGCACCGGCGGCGGCGCTCAGGCACAGGGCGGCAACGGCAAAAGCAATGTGGGTGGTTTTCATGTGTGTCTCCTCAGGGTTGGGGTGGGGGAAAAATTTACAAACGGCTCCGGCGCAGTTGTCCCAACCCGGGGACACCGCCGGGCCGGCTCTGCCGGACGGCTGGTGTCGCCCCTTGAGGGGGATTCGAGCTACACGAAGTGAGCGTGAAACGGGGTGGACCGCTTCAAGTAATCCGCTGGATGCTGTCGGCGATCTCGTCGTGATCGAAGATCTTTTTCCAGTCGTCGCGCATCAGGCGGGGCTTGCCGAAGGTGATGGCCTTGTTGCAGGCATCGGAAAACTGCCCCGGAATCTGCTTGAAGATCACCGCGCTCAGGATGGTCATGTGGCCCAGCAGGAAGTCGCGCGCCGCGTCGGCGGGCACACCACGCGACACCACTTCGTCCATGGCCTCGCGCATCACGTCCAGCAAGGTGGCGCACACGGTTTCGGACAGCCCGGGCTCCAGCAGCGCCATCTGCTCCACCGTCACGCGGTACGACCGTGCGATGGGCTGGTAAATGGTTTTTGCGATGGCCTCGCCCAGCTCCCAGGCCGAATCCGGGCCCTGCATCAGCGCGCTGACGATGGACTGCGGGGCGGCCACACCACCGAAGTAGTCGGGCTTGCCCTCCGCATGCGCCAGCGGGTGGAAGATGGAGGGGTGGCAGGGGTGGGCCACGAAGTAGACGAGGTCATCGCGCGCCGGCAGGTGGCCGGCGAAGGGCGCTGCGGCGTCGAGCGTCATCACCATCACGCCCGGCTTGAGTTGTGGGGAAATTTCGGCCGCGAGTTTGCCGATCAGGCTGTCGGGCACGGCCAGGATGACCACGTCCACACCGGCCAGCGCCTCGTCCACCGACACGCAGGCCACGCCCACCTCGTCGCGCAGGCGGGCACGGCCCACCTCACCCGGCTCCACGTGCCGCACCTCGAAGGCAGAACCCTTGAGGTTCAAGGACAGGCGCACGCCCATCTTGCCGCCCGCACCAAACAAAGCAATCTTCGCGCTCATCGTCACTCCGTCTGTCTGCTCGACCAGGCCCCAGCGGCCCGGGTTTTGAACTGGCGTGATGGTATGACGAGTTAATCAGTAGACCGATAGGGTTTTCCCTTGGGCCACAAAAAAGCCCGCCGGGTGGGCGGGCTGGGGGTGTCCGAGCGCGGTGCTCAGTTCAAGGCACCACGCGCCGCCGCCACGATGTGGGCCGCATCCACCTTGAAGAACGCCCGCAACGCGGCCCGCGTGTCGCTGCGGCCAAAGCCATCGGTGCCCAAGGTCTTGTAGGAACGGCCGGTGGGCAGGTAGGCGCGCACACTCTCGGGCACGGCGCGAACGTAGTCGGTGGCGGCCACGATGGGGCCGCTGCTGCGCGCCAGCAGTTGGGCGATGTAGGGGTTGTTGGCCTGGGCCTCGCCATCGCGGGCCAGTTCGCTCCAGCTGGTGACGCTGAACACGTCCACGCCAATGCCCTGCTCGGCCAGTTGCCGCGCGGCATGGACCACCTCGGTGAGGATGGCGCCCGAGCCCAGCAGGGTGACGCGCTGGCCTTGTTCAGGTCCATAGCTGCCGAAGTGGTAGCCACCCTTGAGCACGCCTTCTGCCGCGCCACCTACCCCACCACCCGGCAAGTCCGGCTGGGCGTAGTTCTCGTTCATGAGCGTGACGTAATAGAACACGTCCTTCTGCTCGACCAGCATCGCGCGCATGCCGGCGTCGAGGATGACGGCCAGCTCGCCCGCAAAGGCCGGGTCGTAGGCCTTGCAGTTGGGGATGGTGGCCGCCACCAGGTGGCTGCTGCCGTCCTGGTGTTGCAAACCTTCGCCGCCCAGCGTGGTTCGGCCCGAGGTGGCGCCGAGCAGGAAGCCGCGCGCGCGCTGGTCGGCAGCAGCCCAGATGGCGTCGCCCACGCGCTGGAAACCGAACATGGAGTAGTAGATGTAGAAGGGCAGCATGGCCAGGCCGTGCACGCTGTAGCTGGTGGCGGCCGCCGTCCAGCTGGCGATGGCGCCCGCCTCGCTGATGCCCTCTTCCAGGATCTGGCCGTCCAGCGCCTCGCGGTAGCTCAGCACCGAGCCGATGTCTTCGGGCGCGTAGCGCTGGCCCACGCTGCTGTAAATGCCGACCTGCTTGAACAGGTTGGCCATGCCAAAGGTGCGCGCCTCGTCGGCCACGATGGGGACGATGCGGGGCCCGAGCTGTGCGTCTTTGAGCAGGTTGCCCAACATGCGCACAAAGGCCATGGTGGTGCTCATCTCCTTGCCGTCGGCCTTCAGGGCGAACTGGCCGTAGCCGGCCAGCGGCGGCACGGGCACCACGTCGCAGGCGGTCTCGCGCTGGGGCAGGCTGCCGCCCAGGCGCGCGCGGTGCTCACGCAGGTAGCGCATCTCGGCGCTGTCTTCGGCAGGTTTGTAGAAGGCCAGGCCGGTGGCCTGCTCGTCGGTGAGCGGCAGGTTGAAGCGGTTGCGGAACTCGATCAGGTCGGTCTCGTCCAGCTTCTTCTGGCTGTGGGTGGTCATCTTGCCCTGGCCGGCCGTGCCCATGCCGTAGCCCTTTTTGGTCTGGGCCAGGATGACGGTGGGCTGGCCGGTGTGGGCGGCGGCTGCCGCGTAGGCGGCGTGGATCTTGACCAGGTCATGCCCGCCGCGCTTCAAGCGGTCGATCTGCTCGTCGGTCATCCCTTGCGCCAGGGCGGCCAACTCCGGGTTCTGGCCGAAGAAGTTGTCGCGGTTGAAACGGCCGTCCTTGGCGGCAAAGGTCTGCATCTGGCCGTCCACCGTGTGGGCGAAGGCACGCACCAAGGCGCCGCTGGTGTCGCGCGCGAACAGGCCGTCCCAGTCGCTGCCCCACACCAGCTTGATGACGTTCCAGCCGGCGCCGGCAAACAGCTTTTCCAGCTCGTCAATGATGCGGCCGTTGCCGCGCACCGGGCCGTCCAGACGCTGCAGGTTGCAGTTGACCACCCAGACGAGGTTGTCCAGCTTCTCGCGTGCGGCCAGGGTGAGCGCGCTCATCGATTCGGGCTCGTCCATCTCGCCATCGCCGAACACCCCCCACACCTTGCGGCCCGCCGTGTTGAGGAGCTTGCGGTGGCTGAGGTAGCGCATGAAGCGCGCGTGGTAGATGCTGCTGATGGGCCCCAGGCCCATGGAGCCGGTGGGGAACTGCCAGAAGTCGGGCATCAGCCACGGGTGGGGGTAGCTGGAGAGGCCACGCGCACCTTGGGCCGTGGCGGTGATTTCCTGGCGGTAGTGCTTGAGGTCGTTTTCGCTCAAGCGCCCCTCAAGGAAAGCACGCGCGTAGACACCGGGCGCGCTGTGCGGCTGGAAGAACACGAGGTCGCCCTCGCGTCCGGCCCGGAAGAAGTGGTTGAAGCCGGTTTCGAACAGGTCGGCCGCGCTGGCGTAACTGGCGATGTGGCCGCCCAGTTCGCTCGATCCGCCCAGTTCGGCCTGGTTGGCCCGCACCACCATGGCCAGCGCGTTCCAGCGCATCAGTGAGGCCAAGCGTTCCTCGATGGCGAGGTCACCGGGAAACACTGGCTGCTGCTCCACCGCGATGGTGTTGACGTAGGGTGTGTTGAGCTCGGGCGTCCAGCCCACGCGCTGGCTGCGCGCCAGGCGGGCCAGTTCGTCCAGCATCTGGCGCGCGCGCTCGGGGCCGGATTGTGCGGCCAGCGACAAAAAGGCGTCGCGCCATTCCTGGGTTTCGGTCGGGTCGAGGTCGGTATCGGGGTGGCTCATGGGGGGTCTCCTGGCCCACCACTTTAGACCGCGCCCGCTGGCAGGTGTCGCCTAAAACACGGACATACACCCCAACAAGCGACATAAACTGCCGCCCATTCTTTATATGGCAGCAAAATGAACCTCGACGCCACCGATTTGCGGATTCTTGAGCAACTGCAGGCCGACGCCAGCCTGTCCAACGTGGCGTTGGCCAAACGCGTGCATTTGTCGCCCTCGCCCTGCCTGGCCCGCGTGCGGGCGCTGGAAAAAGCGGGCCTGATCCGCCAGTACGTGGCGCTGCTGGACGCGCAGCAACTGGGCCTGCACCTCAACGTGTTCATCTCCATCAGCCTGAAGCAGCAAAACCGCGAAACGCTGGAGGCCTTCGAGCAACGCATCGTGCTGCGCGATGAGGTAATGGAGTGTTACCTGATGACGGGCGACGCCGACTACCTGCTGCGCGTGGCCGTGCCCGACATGCCCGCGCTGGAGCGTTTTATCCTGGAGCAGTTGTCGCCCATCGCGCAGGTGGAAAAGATCCGTTCGAGTTTTGCGCTCAAGCAGGTGCGCTACAAAACGGCGCTGCCGCTGGGCAGCGCCTGACCCGCGCAGGCGCACTCACAGCGGCACGTGCTCGTCCTTGAGCACACGCAGCACAAAGCTGGACTTGCTGTGGCGAATGCCGGGGATTTTGTAGAGCTTCTCGCGCAGCAGGCGCTCGTAATCGCGCGTGTTTTTCACCGCGATGCGGATGAAGTAGTCGTAGTCGCCCGAGATCAGGTAGGCCTCCATCACCTCGGGGATGGTGGCCAGCGTCTGGCCAAACTCGTACAGCGCCTCGTCGGTGTGGCTGTCCAGCGTGAGCTGCACGATCACCGTGTCCTGCCAGCCCAGCTTGGCGCGGTTGAGGTCGGCCGTGTAGCGCTTGATCACGCCTTCGGCCTCCAGGCGTTTGATGCGGCTCCAGCAAGTGGTCGGCGACAGGCTCACCGCCGCACCGATCTCCTGCAGCGTTTTGCGTGAGTCGGCCAGCAGCTCGCGCAGGATGGCCATGTCGAAGCGATCAAAGCTGACCGGGGATGCTTCGTCCACATCCTGCTTTGGCAGATGGATTTTTGGCTTTGCCACCGCACTACCCCGCACAAATCGAAAACATTCGGCCATGTTCGCAGAAAAATAGTCGCATGAACACGCACACCACCGAAAACCTTTCAGCCTCACCCACCACCACGGCTTGCAACGGCGCCGAGCTGCTGCTCGACACCTTGTTGGCCTGCGGGGTGGACACGATTTTTGGCTACCCCGGTGGTGCCGCCCTGCCGCTGTACGACGCGCTCTACCAGCGCCCCGCCCTGCGCCACGTGCTGGTCCGCCACGAGCAGGCCGCCGTGCATGCGGCCGAAGGCTATGCGCGCTCCACCGGCCGTGTGGGGGTGGTGCTGGTCACGTCCGGCCCCGGCATGAGCAACACCGTCACGGGCCTGCTGGACGCGCACAGCGACGCCATTCCGGTGCTGTGCATCAGCGGCCAGGTGGCCACGGGCGTCATCGGCACCCAGGCCTTTCAGGAGTGCGATGCCATCGGCCTGTCTCGCCCAGTGACCAAATGGAACCACCAACTGCGCGACGCGAACGAGGCCGCCACCGCCGTGCGCCAGGCGCTGCACATCGCCGCCTCGGGCAAACCCGGCCCGGTGCTGCTGGACGTGCCCAAGGACGTGCAGTTGCAGCACGTGGCCCAGGTGCCGGTGGCCGACGTGCCAGCCACGGTGTCGGCACCCGCCTTGCCGCCATCAAGCGCTTTGCAGCAGGCGGCCGAGCTGCTGCTGGCCGCACGCCAGCCGGTGCTGTACGGCGGCGGCGGTCTCATCAACGCCGGCCCCGGCGCCTGCGCGACCTTCACGCAGCTGGCGCGCACGCTGCACCTGCCCACCACGCTGACGCTCATGGGCCTGGGCGGCTTTCCCGCGTCCGATCCGCGCTTTCTGGGCATGCTGGGCATGCACGGCACGCTGGAGGCCAACCAGGCCATGCACCACGCCGACCTCATCGTCTGTGTGGGCGCGCGTTTCGACGACCGCGTGACCAGCAAGCTGGCCGACTTCGCGCCTCGCGCCAAGAAGATCCACATCGACATCGACGCGAAGAACATCAACAAGGTGGTGGCCGTGGACGTGGCCCTGCACGGCGACTGCGCGCAGGTGTTGGATGCCTTGTTGGCCGCTTTGCCTGCCTTGCCACCTCCTGCGCAGCGACTCGACACCTGGTGGCAGCGCATCCAGGCCTGGCGCGGGCACAACAGCCTGGGCTTCACGCCACGCGACGATGTGATCCTGCCGCAGCAGCTGATGCACACCTTGCAACAACATCTGGCATCGCTGGATGCCATCGTCTCCACCGACGTCGGCCAACACCAGATGTGGGCCGCGCAGCACCTGCGTTTTGAGTTGCCCCGGCGCTGGCTCACCTCGGGTGGTGCAGGCACCATGGGGTATGGCCTGCCAGCGGCCATTGGCGCACAGATCGCCCACCCGGACAAAACCGTGGTGTGCGTGAGCGGCGACGCCTCCATCCTCATGAACATCCAGGAGTTGTCCACCGCCATGCAGCACGGCACACCGGTCAAGGTGGTGTTGTCCAACAACAGCCACATGGGCATGGTGCGCCAATGGCAGCAGCTCATCCACGGCAATCGCCTGAGCCACAGCTGGAACGCGGCCCTGCCCGACTTCGTGGCCCTGGCCAAGGCCTTTGGCTGGGGCGCGCGGCGGGTGGACGCACCACACGAACTGGACGCAGCACTGGCCGAATGCTTGGTCAGCCAAGGCCCCTTTTTCCTGGATGTGCGCGTGGCCCAGCAAGAGAACTGCTACCCCATGATCCCGGCCGGCAAAGGCCACCAGGAAATGATGCTGGGGGATGGGCGCTGGTACCGCGAAGCGGCGCGAGACCCAAGTGTGGCCAGTTCAATCTTCGTCCAGGGGTAAACGAGCGAAGCCCGTCGGACAAAGCGTTTGACGGACACAAGGAAGAGCTGACGGTGACTGGTTTTCGGCAGCCAAAAGCCAAAGACCCGTCAGTTTCTCAACTGATGGGTCTTTTTTCTCAGCTTATGCGTCTACCTACATACACAATCACACGTCGATATTCCCCGCCCTCAGCGCGTTGTTCTCAATAAAGAAACGACGCGGCTCGACCTCGTCACCCATGAGCATCGTGAACACCTTGTCGGCCTCGATGGCGTCCTCGATCTGCACGCGCAGCAGGCGGCGCACGTTGGGGTCCATGGTGGTTTCCCACAGCTGCTCGGGGTTCATTTCGCCCAGGCCTTTGTAGCGCTGGCGGGCGGTGGTGCGTTCGGCTTCGCTGATGAGCCACTTCATGGCGAGGCGGAAGTCGCTCACGCGCTCTTCTTTCTGTTTGTCGCCTTCGCCACGTTGCACTTTGGCACCTTCGCCCAGCAGGCCACGGAAGGTGTTGGCGGCTTCGGCCAGGGCGGCGTAGTCGGCGCCGTGCACAAAGTCTTGTGTGATGACGCTGCTCTTGATGTTGCCGTGGTGGCGGCGGCTGATGCGCAGGATGGGTTTGTCGGTGCGCACGTCGAACTCGGCCGCCACCTCGGCGGGCACGCCGGTGGTGTTGAGTTCACGCAGCACCACCTGCAAAGCGGCGGCGCTGAAAGCGGCCTGCTCCATGTCGTCCAGGTTCAACACCACGCCATCGGCCACGGCGCGCAGGGCCTCGGCGTCCATAAAGGCGGAGAGGCGGGCGATCACGGCTTCGGCCACCTGATGCTTGCGCGCCAGTTCACCCAGGGTGTCGCCTTCCAGTGTGGTGCTGGCGCTGCCGCCGGTGACGACCTTGGCGTCCTTCAGCGCAATGCGCAGCAGGAAGCCGTCGAGCGCGGCGGCGTCTTTCAGGTACAGCTCTTCCTTGCCGGCCTTGACCTTGTAGAGCGGCGGCTGGGCGATGTAGATGTGGCCACGCTCGACCAGCTCGGGCATCTGGCGGTAGAAGAAGGTCAGCAGCAGGGTGCGGATGTGGGCGCCGTCCACGTCCGCGTCGGTCATGATGATGATGCGGTGGTAACGCAGCTTGTCGATGTTGAAATCGTCGGCGCCGCTTTTGCTCTTGGGGTTGTATTCGTCGGCGCTGGATTTGCCGATGCCGGTGCCCAAAGCGGTGATAAGCGTGAGGATTTCGTTGCTGGTCAGCAGCTTCTCATACCGCGCTTTTTCAACGTTCAAGATCTTGCCGCGCAGGGGCAGGATGGCCTGGAATTTGCGGTCACGTCCTTGTTTGGCGGAGCCACCGGCTGAGTCGCCCTCGACGATGTAGATTTCGCACAGGGCGGGGTCTTTTTCCTGGCAGTCGGCCAGTTTGCCGGGCAGACCCATGCCATCGAGCACGCCCTTGCGGCGGGTCATTTCGCGGGCCTTGCGGGCGGCTTCACGGGCACGGGCGGCCTCCACAATCTTGCCGCACAAAATTTTGGCGTCAATGGGGCGCTCTTCCAGGAATTCGGTCAGCGTCTTGGCCACGATGTCTTCCACCGGGGCGCGCACTTCCGACGACACCAGCTTGTCCTTGGTTTGGCTGCTGAACTTGGGCTCGGGCACCTTGACGCTGAGCACACAGCACAGGCCTTCGCGCATGTCGTCGCCGCTGACCTCAACCTTGGCTTTCTTGGCCAGGTCGTTCTCAGCGATGTATTTGCCGATCACCCGCGTCATGGCGGCGCGCAGGCCGGTGAGGTGGGTGCCGCCGTCGCGCTGCGGGATGTTGTTGGTGAAGCAGAGCACGTTTTCGTTGTAGCTCTCGTTCCACTGCATGGCCACTTCCACACCAATTTCGGTGCCGGGGATGCCGCCGTAGCTGTCAGCCGGGCGGGTGCCCGTGGCATGGAAGGTGGTGGGGTGCAGCACCTTCTTGCCCTGGTTGATGAACTCCACAAAACCTTTGACGCCGCCGGCACCCGAGAAGTCGTCTTCCTTGCCGCTGCGCTCGTCCTTCAGGCGGATGCGCACGCCGTTGTTGAGGAAGCTCAGTTCGCGCAAGCGCTTGGCCAGGATTTCGTAGTGGAAATCGTTGTTTTCTTTGAAGATGTCGGTGTCGGGCAGGAAGTGCACTTCGGTGCCGCGTTTTTCGGTGGCACCGGTCACCTTCATGGGCGAGACCTCGAAGCCGTCCACCACCTCCAACACGCGGTTCTGCACAAAGCCACGCGCGAACTCGAGCAGGTGCACCTTGCCTTCGCGGCGCACCGTCAGGCGCAGCCATTTGCTGAGCGCGTTCACACAGCTCACGCCCACGCCGTGCAGACCACCCGACACCTTGTAGCTGTTCTGGTTGAACTTGCCGCCGGCGTGTAATTCGGTCAGCGCAATTTCGGACGCTGAGCGCTTGGGCTCGTGTTTGTCGTCCATCTTCACGCCGGTGGGGATGCCGCGGCCATTGTCGGTGACGGAGATGGAGTTGTCGGTGTGGATGGTGACTACGATGTCGTCGCAGTGACCGGCCAGGGCCTCGTCGATGGAGTTGTCCACCACCTCGAACACGAGGTGGTGCAGGCCGGTGCCGTCGGACGTGTCACCGATGTACATGCCGGGGCGCTTGCGCACCGCTTCCAGGCCTTCGAGGATCTGGATGGCGCCTTCGCCGTAGCCTTCGCTGGCGCCCGCCTGATGGGCATCGATGGGCGGCTGGGCGGAGGAGTGCTCTTCGGGCGTCGGGGTGTGGTCGGTGCTCATGCGCGGCTTTCAGGTTCTCTTACAAGCACCAAACCCGCTCACAGCGGGTTCGGGCGAAATGGCTCAAGGGGTGTGCGGATCAGATCCGCATCGGCATCACCACGTATTTGAAGTGTTCGTTGTCGGGGATGGTCAACAGCGCCGAGCTGTTGCCATCGCTGAGTTCGATGCGCACCATGTCTTGCGACATGTTCTGCAGCGCGTCGATGAGGTAGGTGACGTTGAAGCCGATTTCGATGGCGTCGCCACCGTAGTCGATGTCGAGTTCGTCAACCGCTTCTTCCTGTTCGGCGTTGTTGGACGCCACACGCAGCGAGCCGGGTTCGACGTTCAGGCGCACGCCCTTGAACTTCTCGCTCGTCATGATGGCGGTGCGCTGCAGGCTGGCCAGCAACGGCACGCGGCCCAACACGATGATGTTGTGGTGGTTGCGCGGAATCACACGGTTGTAGTCGGGGAACTTGCCTTCCACCAGCTTGGTGACGAACTCCATGCCGCCAAACGTGAACTTGGCCTGGTTGCCAGCGAACTGCATCTCGATGGCGCTGTCGTCCTTGTCGCTCAGCAGGCGCTGCAGTTCCAACACGGTCTTGCGCGGCAAGATCACCTCCTGCTTGGGCACCTCCACGTCCAGCGTGGCGCTGGCAAAAGCCAGGCGGTGGCCGTCGGTGGCCACCAGGCTGAGCTTGTTGCCTTCGGCCACGAAGAGGATGCCGTTGAGGTAGTAGCGGATGTCGTGCACCGCCATGGCAAAGGACACCTGGGCCAGCAAACCTTTGAGCGCTTTTTGGGGCACGCTGAAGGCGGGGCCGAAATTGGCCGACTCCTGCACCAGCGGAAAGTCTTCCGCCGGCAGGCTTTGCATGGTGAACTTGCTTTTGCCACCCTTGAGGATGAGCTTGGCGGCCGACGACTCCAGGCTGACCGATTGGTCGGCCGGCATGGTGCGCAAAATGTCGATCAGCTTGCGCGCGCCCACGGTGGTGGCAAAGCTGCCTTCGTCGCCCCCCAGTTCAACGGTGGTGCGGATCTGGATTTCGAGATCGCTTGTGGTCAGTTGCACCTGGCCGCCGGTTTTGCGCACCAGCACATTGGCCAGGATGGGCAGGGTGTGGCGGCGTTCGACAATGCCCGAGACCGACTGCAGCGCGGCCAATACCTTGTCCTGGGTCGATTTGAAAACGATCATGTGCGAGGGTCTTCCGTCTCTGGGATGTGGGGTTGGGCTGCCGATTCAACGTTCTATTGTGCTTCAAGTACCGGACCGACCGAATCAGCCTTTGAGCGTTTGCTCCAGCACGTGCAGCTGCTGGTTCAACTCGGTCAGCTGGGCACGTTCGGCGGCAATCTTGCGCACCGCGTGCAGCACCGTGGTGTGGTCGCGCCCGCCAAACAGCTCGCCAATTTCCGGCAGGCTTTTCTGGGTCAGTTCCTTGGCCAGGAACATCGCAATCTGGCGCGGCCGGGCGATGCTGGCCGGGCGCTTCTTGCTGTACATGTCGGCGACCTTGATCTTGTAGTAGTCGGCCACCGTTTTTTGGATGTTTTCCACCGAAATCTGCCGGTTCTGGATGGACAACAAATCGCGCAGCGCCTCGCGCGCCAGCTGGATGGAGATCTCCTTCTGGTTGAAACGCGAATAGGCCAGGATCTTGCGCAACGCGCCTTCCAGTTCGCGCACGTTGGAGCGCACGTTTTTGGCGACAAAAAAGGCCACCTCTTCGGGCATGGTGGTGTGCTCCACCTCGGCCTTGTTGATCAGGATGGCCACCCGCATTTCCAGCTCGGGCGGCTCGATGGCCACGGTCAACCCCGAATCAAAACGCGAGACCAGCCGCTCGTGGATGTCCACCAGCCCCTTGGGGTAGGTGTCGCTGGTCATCACGATGTGGCTCTTTTTGGCCAGCAGCGCCTCGAAGGCGTTGAAGAACTCTTCCTGCGTGCGCTCCTTGTTGGCAAAGAACTGCACGTCGTCGATCAGCAGCAGATCGAGCGAGTGGTAACGGGCCTTGAACTCGTCAAACGTCTTGCGCTGATAGGACTTGACCACATCCGACACAAACTGTTCAGCGTGGATGTACAAAATTTTGGCGTGGGGCTTGTCGGCCAGCAGCTGGTTGCCAATGGCGTGCACCAGGTGGGTCTTGCCCAGGCCCACGCCGCCGTAAATGAACAGCGGGTTGTAGAGCTGGCCCAGGCTGCCGGCCACGTGCATGGCGGCGGCGCGCGCCATGCGGTTGGCACTGCCCTCCACCAAGGTGGCAAAGGTCAGCGCGGTGTTCAGGCGGTGTTTCTGGCCATCGGCCACCGGCTCGGCGGGCGCGGCCACTTCGGGCAACTCGGCCAGCACCTGATCTTGCAGGCTGCGTGGCGTAGAGGCTTGCCTGGCGGGGCTTTCACGCGGAGCAAGCGCCAACTCCAGCGCCACGGGACGGCCCGCCAGCTCTTCCAACAAGGCGGTCAGACGGCCGGCGTATTGCGCGCGAATCCAGTCCATCTTGAAGCGGTTGGCCACCGCCACCTGCACCCGCTCGCCCCCATCGATCACGCGCGCAGCCAGGGGGCGAATCCAGGTGTTGAACTGCTGCTCGGGCATTTCCTGCGCGAGGCGTTCGACACAAGCGTCCCAAAGATCGGCTTGGGCTTCGGCGTGGCTGGCGGGGGGGGTTCCCTCGATCATGGGCGGGCTTTGGAGGTTGTTCTTGTTGTGGACAGTCCGGCATCAACCGGACGCAGATTGTAGTGCCAGCACCGAGTTATCCACACCCCATTCAGCGGCTGTCGATGATCCCAGCTTGCCCCTCGCTCCGGAATTTGCGATAATGCCGGGTTTCCCCGATGCGCCACGCCATTACACAGCAATGTGACTGACCTGGATTGGTGTTGCCGGGAGCCCCGCAGCCTTGCTGCACGAACCGCCAAGCCACGGCCCAAACGCCCTGCCGGGGGTGCCAACAGGCACCGATCCGCCAGGCCCACGGCCCGGAGAACCACTATGAAACGCACTTACCAGCCTTCCAAAATCCGCCGCGCCCGTACCCACGGCTTCCTGGTCCGCATGAAGACCCGCGGTGGCCGCGCCGTGATCGCCGCGCGCCGCGCCAAAGGCCGCAAGCGCCTGGGCCTGTAATTCAGGCGCTCGGCTTGGCCGATCCCGCGACGGGTTCGTTGCCTCGGGCTGCAGTCAATGCGGCGCCTGGCGCCTTGGGCGCCAACGGCACCCGCCAACGCCTGCAGCACATCGAGCACCGCGCCCAGTTCCAGTGGGTGATGGCGGGTCCGCCCGTGGTCAAAACCGCACATTTCGCGCTGCACCTAGCGGCAGCGCCTGCAGCCGCACCGGCACCTGCGGGCGACGCCGCCCATGCAGGTGCTTTGTCGCGTCCGCTGTTTGTGGGCGCCGGCCCTTGGGTGGGTGTGGTCATTCCCAAGCGCTGGGCCAAGCGGGCCGTCACCCGCAACATGGTCAAGCGGCAGATTTACGCCTTGGCGCAAGAGCGCCTGTTGGTGTTGCCGCGTGCGGCGCTGGTGGTGCGCCTGCGCAGCGGCTTTGACCGCAAGCAGTTTGTCAGCGCCACGTCCGACGCTTTGAAGGCCGCCGTGCGCAGCGAGTTGCAGCAGTTGTACAGCCGCCTGTTGGAGCGCAGCCATGCGTGACTGGCCCAAGCGCGGCCTGATGGCCTTGGTGCGCGGCTACCGATTGTTGCTGAGCCCCTGGCTGGGTTCGTCCTGCCGCTTCGAGCCCACCTGCTCGGTCTATTCGCTGCAAGCCCTGGAGCGACATGGCGCATTGGCCGGCAGCTACCTGACCCTGCGCCGGCTCGCACGTTGCCAACCCTGGTGCCAGGGTGGCCATGACCCGATTCCCGAACACCCGCCCGCGCTGTTTTCGCGGCTGCTGGGTCAACCTCACGAGAAGCACTCGTCATGAATGACATCCGTCGATCCATCCTGTGGGTGGTGTTTGGTTTCTCCATGGTTCTGCTCTGGGACCAATGGCAGGTCTACAACGGCAACAAGGCGACGTTTTTCCCGACGCCTGCGCCGGCCAGCAGCGCCGCCAAAACAACCGACAGCCCAGCCGCCACCCCCAAGGCAGCCGATGGCAGCGTGCCCGCGACCAGCGCCGCAGGTGCTCCGGCCAACGTCGATGCGGTGCCGGCAGCGGCTGCGCCCCGCACCCTGCACACCATCAGCACCGACGTGCTGAAGCTGGTGATCGACAGCCAGGGCGCGGCCGTCGTGCGCGCCGAATTGCTCAAACATGACGCGCGCACGCCGCCGCCGAAAGGCCAGCCGGTTGAACCGTTGGTGCTGCTGGAAACCGACAAGAACTATGCCGCGCAGTCGGGCCTGGTGGGCAACGGTATGCCCAACCACACCACCCCGATGACACTGACCACACCGGCCACCACGCTGGCCGATGGGCAGGACCGCCTCGAACTGCGTTTCGAGTCGCCGGTGCTGGGCGGGGTCAAGCTGGTCAAGACCTACACCCTTCAACGCGGCGCCTATGACATCGCCGTGCGCCACGAGGTGATCAACCAGGGTGCTGCCGCCATCGAGCCCCAGCTCTACCTGCAACTGGTGCGTGATGGCAGCATTGCCGGCAGCGCCACGCCGTTCTACTCCACCTTCACCGGCCCCGTGGTCTACAGCAGCACGGCCAAGTACCAGAAGGTCGAATTCACCGACATCGACAAGGGCAAAGCCACTTTCGAGAAGAGCGCCAGTGACGGCTACGTGGCCATGGTGCAGCACTACTTTGCCAGCGCCTGGCTGCTGGCCGACGGCAGCCGCGACAACTACGTGGACCGCGTCACCGTCAACCAAACCCATCGCTACCGCACGGGGGCCATCACGCCGATGGCCACGGTGGCGCCGGGCGCCAGCGGCGCCTTCGACGCACGCCTGTTCCTGGGCCCCCAAGACGAAAAGCTGCTGGAACGCATGGCCCCTGGTCTCGAGCTGGTCAAGGACTACGGCTGGCTCACCATTCTCGCCAAACCGCTGTACTGGCTGCTGGAAAAAATCCACGGTTTTGTGGGCAACTGGGGTTGGGCCATCGTGCTGCTGGTCGTGCTGATCAAGGCCGCGTTCTACTGGCTCAACGCCACCGCTTACCGCAGCATGGCCAAGATGAAGGCGATCAACCCACGCATCATGGAAATGCGCGAACGCCTCAAGAGCAACCCGCAGCAGATGCAGCAGGAAATGATGAAGATCTACCGTGAGGAGAAGGTCAACCCGCTGGGCGGCTGCTTCCCCATCATGGTTCAGATCCCGGTGTTCATCGCGCTGTACTGGGTGCTGCTGTCCAGCGTTGAAATGCGCAACGCACCCTGGGTGGGCTGGATCGTGGACCTGTCCACACCCGATCCGTTCTACATCCTGCCGTTTGTGATGGCACTGACCACCGTGGTGCAAACCGCGCTCAACCCCACGCCGCCGGACCCGATGCAGGCCAAGCTGATGTGGTACATGCCGTTGATCTTCTCGGTCATGTTCTTCTTCTTCCCGGCCGGTCTGGTGCTGTACTGGATCACCAACAACGTGTTGACCATCGCTCAGCAGGCCTACATCAACCACAGCATGGGTGTGCCGTTCCAGTTCAATCTCCCCTGGAGCAAGAAGTAACCCCCCTGCGCCGCTGCGCGGCTTCCCCCCTGGGAGGGGGGGCGGCGCCACTGGACCGGCAGAGCCGGATCCACGGCGCCCACCCGGTTCGGGCACTTCGCGCCGGCCGATAGGCGCGATCACGCGGCCCGATACACTGCGGCCCACCTATGCTCTCCCGCCACGATGATCCAATTGCCGCCATCGCCACCGCCCCCGGGCGGGGTGCGGTGGGCATCGTGCGGGTGTCGGGCAAAGGCTTGGCGCCGTTGGTCGAAGCCATCTGTGGACGCGCACTGAAGGCGCGTGAAGCCACTTACCTGCCGTTTCGCGATGCCCACGGCGAGGCCATCGACCAGGGGCTGGCCCTGTTTTTTCCTTCGCCCCATTCCTACACCGGCGAAGACGTGCTGGAGTTGCAGGCCCACGGCGGGCCGGTGGTGTTGCAGCTGCTGCTGGCGCGCTGCCTGCAGGCGGCGGCCGAAGGTGCGCCCGCCCGCCTGCCCCACCTGCGTCTGGCCGAGCCCGGCGAATTCACCCAGCGCGCCTTCCTCAACCACAAGATCGACCTGGCCCAGGCGGAAGCCATCGCCGACCTGATCGACGCCAGCACCGAGGCGGCCGCGCGCAGTGCCGGGCGCTCGCTCTCGGGTGCTTTCTCCAAAGAGATTCACAGCCTGCGTGACGCGCTCATCCACCTGCGTATGCTGGTTGAGGCGACGCTGGACTTCCCCGAGGAAGACATCGACTTTCTGCAGCAGGCCGACGCGCGTGGCCAGCTCACCCGCCTGCAAACCCAACTGGCCGCCGTGCTGGCGCGTGCCCACCAGGGTGCGCTGCTGCGCGAGGGCATCAAGGTGGTGATCGCCGGCCAGCCCAACGCGGGCAAAAGTTCGCTGCTCAACGCCCTGGCCGGTGCCGAACTGGCCATCGTCACCCCCATCGCGGGCACCACCCGCGACGTGGTGAGCCAGACCATACAAATCGACGGCGTGCCCCTGCATGTGGTGGACACCGCCGGCCTGCGCGACACCAGCCTGCCCGAGGTGGACGTGGTGGAAAAAATCGGCATCGAACGGGCCTGGGGCCAGATCGAGGCGGCCGATGCGGTGCTGTTCCTGCACGACCTGACCCGACACGACCAGCCCGCCTACGCCAGCGCCGACGCCGCCCTGGCCCAGCGCCTGCCTGGCCACCTGCCCGTCATCCACCTCTGGAACAAGGCCGATGCTGCGCAGACGGCAGCACCCGGCGAGGGTCTGCGCATCTCGGCCAAAGCTGGCACCGGATTGGCCGAGCTGAGGGCGGAGTTGCTGCGCATCGCCGGCTGGCAATCCGCGCCCGAGGGTGTGTTCATCGCCCGCGAGCGCCACCTGCGCGCGCTGCGCGAGGTGGACGACCACCTGCAACAGGCCAACACCCAGATCGATGCCCGGGTGCCCGCGCTCGATTTGCTGGCCGAAGAACTGCGCCTGGCGCAAAACGCGCTCAACACCATCACCGGTGAATTCGGCGCCGACGACCTGCTGGGCGTCATCTTTTCCCAGTTCTGCATCGGCAAATAAGGCGCGGCCCTTGCGGGCGTCTCCGCCCTCCGCGATGGCGAGGGTGGCACCTTGCCGCGCCTCAATAGCCCTTCAACTCACTCGGAATTGCACCACCGGCCCCAGTTGCGCGTACCATTGATTCCGTAATGAATCATCGTTTCTTCAATGAAACAACTAACGCCAACATGAACGCTGAAATTCGATTGGAAGGCCGCCGTGTGCTGGTCACCGGTTCCGCACGAGGCCTGGGCGAGAGTTTTGCACGGGCGCTGGTCGCCGCCGGTGCCCGCGTGGCCATCAGCGACGTGTTGCACGACCGTGGCCAGGCCCTGGCCACCGAGCTGGGCATGCCCTATGTGCCCATGGACTTGATGGACCCGCAAGCGATCAGTGAAGGTGTGACCGCCGCCGCTGCCGCACTGGGCGGGCTGGACGGCCTGATCAACAACGCCGCCATCACCAACTCCGGCGGCAAAGACATGAACGACATCACCGTGGACACCTGGGACCGCGTGATGGACGTCAACGTGCGTGGCACCTGGCTGGTGACCGCCGCCGCCCGCCCGTTTCTCGCCGCCAGCGGCACGGGTCGCGTGGTCAACCTGGCCTCCGACACCGCCCTGTGGGGCGCGCCGCGCCTGCTGGCCTATGTGGCGAGCAAGGGCGCGGTCGTGTCCATGACGCGGTCACTGGCGCGCGAACTGGGCCCCGAGGGCATCACCGTCAACGCCATCGCCCCCGGCCTCACGCTGGTCGAGGCCACCGAATACGTGCCCCAGGCGCGCCATGAGTACTACGCCCAGGGCCGCGCCATCAGCCGCGCGCAGGTGCCTGACGACCTGAACGCCACAGCCTTGTTTCTGCTCTCGCGCGGGGCAGGCTACATCACCGGCCAACTGCTGCCCGTCAACGGCGGCTTTGTCATGAACTGAAGGAGAAACCCACCATGAACGCACCCATCAAGAACGACGTGTTGGCCGCCAACGCGCCCCAATTCAACGAACGTGGCCTGCTGGACGCCAACATCCCGCCGGAAGCCGAAATCCAGGCCGGCATGATGCAGAAGAGCGGCCAGAGCTTTGAGCAGTGGATGGAAAGCCGCGTGGCCCGCCGCGCCAGCCGCCGCTACGACTGGGACGCCTTGAAGTTCCAGGCCGACTACGACCCCAAGTACCGCCGCGCCCAGATGCGCTACGTGGGCACCGGTGGCACCGGCGTCAACAGCGACGTCAACACCGTGCCCGCCGGCCACTTCACGTTCTCCACCATGGTCATCCCGGCCGGCAACATCGGCCCTTCGCACATCCACCACGACGTGGAAGAAATCTTCTTCGTGTTGCGCGGCCAGATGAAGGTCATCTGCGAAAAGGACGGCCAGAAGTGGGAAGCCACCCTGGGCGAACGTGACCTGATCTCGGTGCCGCCCGGCGTGTACCGCGAAGAACACAACACCGGCGAGGAAGACGCGCTGATGTGCGTGATGCTGGGCTCGCCCAAGCCCATCACCCCGGTCTACCCGCCCGATTCGCCCCTGGCCAAGATCAAGCGCTGAGCCACTGCACCCGTCGCACGAGACCGACCATGGCCCATCTGTCGCCCCACGCCGCGCTGCAGCACTTCCCCACCGCCCTGGCGCTGCGCCCAGACGAGGTGGTGCAGTACCGCCAGGCGGGCCGCGCCGCCCGCGTGACCCACCTGCTGCTGCACGGCATCGGCTCCGGCTCGGGCAGCTGGGTGCGCCAGTTGCAGGCCGCCGAACCCCGCACCGATGTGCGCGTGCTGGCCTGGGACGCGCCCGGTTATGGCCGCAGCGCACCGCTCTCGCCCATCCACCCCCACGCCACCGACTACGCACGCCGCCTGTGGCAATGGATGGACGCGATGGACCAGCACCAACCCATCACCCTGGTGGGCCATTCGCTGGGCGCGCTGATGGCCGCCGCCGCCGCCGTGTTGCAACCACAGCGTGTGGCCGAGCTGGTGCTGCTGGCGCCCGCCCGGGGCTACGGCGATGCCGATGAGGTCGAACGCGAAGCCAAGCTCAGCGGTCGCCTGGCCACGCTGCAGAAGCTGGGTCCACAAGGCATGGCCAACGCGCGTGCCGCTGCCATGCTCTCGCCCGACGCCACACCCGAGATGGTGGACCTGGTGCGCGACACCATGGCCCGGATCCACCCGGCCGGCTACACCCAGGCTTCGCGCATGTTGTCCACCGGGCGGCTTGATGCCGACCTGGCCCGCGTCTCGGTGCCCCTCATCGTGGCCAGCGGCAGTGCCGACACCATCACCCCGCCCGCCGCCTGCGCCGACGTGGCGCACCGCAAGAACCTGGTCTGGGTCGACCTCGGGCCGGTGGGCCATGTGTGTGCCCTGGAAGCCGCCGAGCGCGTGAACCAGTTGCTGGGCCTTTGAACGCCAACGCCGCAGGAGACACCCCATGAGCGACCCCAAAAACGAAGACACCACCGACGGCAAGGGCGAAGACCGCTACACCGTGCCCGCGCTGGCACGTGGCCTGCAGTTGCTGATGAGCTTCAACCGCGACGAGCGCGAACTCACGGGTGCCGAACTCTCGCGCCGGCTCGACCTGCCCCGCGCCTCGGTGTTTCGCATGCTGCAAACCCTGGAGCAGGGCGGCTTTGTGGAGCGTGTGGGCGACGGCGCCAGCTACAAGCTGGGCTTGTCGGTGCTGCGCCTGGGTTTTGAGTACCTGGCCTCGATGGAACTGACGGAACACGGCCGACCCGTCATCGAAGACCTGCGCGACCTGTGCGGCTACTCGGCCCACGTGGTGGTGCGCGACAACCGCGATGTGGTGTTCGTGGCCAAGGCCGCTGGCCGCAGCGCCATGTTCCATTCCATCCAGGTCGGCGCCCGCCTGCCGGCCCACGCCACGGTACTGGGCCGCCTGCTGCTGTCCGATCTCGACCTCAACAGCCTGCGCCACCTCTACCCCGAGGAGCCGCTGCCCGCCTACACCGCCCGCACGCCCACCACGCTGGCCCAGCTCAAGGGCTTGATCGACGAAGACCGCGCACGCGGCTACGCCGTCAGCCAGGGTGGGTTTGAAACCGGGATTTCCACCATCGCCGCGCCTGTGTTCAACGACCGCAATGAAGTGGTCGCCTGCGTCAGCATCACCGTGCCGGCACAACGCGTGCAGGAAGGCGAACTGGATGTGCTGATCAACCAAGTCCGCGACGCCGCCGCCCAACTCACCGAACGCATCAGCCACACCCCGCACCGCGGCCAATGGCTGAACAAACCCAACGACAAAAAAGCCGCCTGAGCCCGAGCATGAGCCCCACCACCACGCAAACCACCGCCACCACCCGCATCACCGTGGGCGAGCTCGCCGTCCGCTTCCTGGAGCAATGTGGCGTGCGCGCCGCCTTCGGCGTGATCTCCATCCACAACATGCCCATCCTGGACGCCTTCCACGTGCGCCAGAAGATCCGCTTCGTGTCGGCGCGGGGTGAAGCCGGCGCCTGCAACATGGCCGACAGCTACGCCCGCGTCAGCGGCACGCTGGGCGTGTGCGTCACCAGCACCGGCACCGGCTGTGGCAACGCCGCTGGCGCCATGGTCGAGGCGATCACCGCCGGCACCCCCATGCTGCACCTCACGGGCCAGATCGAGTCGCCCTTCCTGGACCGCGACCTGGGCTACATCCACGAGCACCCGGCGCAGCTGGCCATGCTCAAGGCCGTCGGCAAGGACGCCTTCCGCATCCGCAACCCCGAGACCGCCCTGGCCACGCTGCGCGAAGCCGTGCGCCTGGCGCAAACGCCGCCTTGTGGCCCGGTCAGCATCGAGATCCCCATCGACGTGCAGAAGATGATGCTGGACCTCCCAGCCGACATCTCGCCCGTTGCCATGGCGCCCGTTCAGCCCAACCTGGCGGCGGTGGACCTGCTGGCCGAGCGCCTGGCCCAGGCCAAGCGTCCGCTGCTGTGGCTGGGCGGTGGCGCACGCGGCGCCACCGAAGCCGTGGCCCGTTTCGTGAAGCTGGGTTTTGCGGTGGTGACCTCGGTGCAAGGCCGTGGCATCGTGGCGGAAGACCACCCACAGACCCTGGGCAGCTACAACCTGCAAAAGCCGGCCGAGCAGTTCTACGAAACGGTGGACGCCATGCTGGCCGTGGGCACCCGCCTGCGCAGCAACGAAACGCTGAACTACAAGCTCAAGCTGCCCACGCGCCGTTTCCGCATCGACGCCAACACCTTGGTGGAAAACCGGGGCTACGAGACCGAGCTGTTCGTGCATGGCGACGCCACGCTGACCCTGAACGCGCTGGCAGATCGCCTGGAAGGCCGCATGTCCATCGACCCCCAGCTCACCGCCGACGTGCAAGCCGCACGCCAAGCCGCAGCCGCCTTGGTGGACAGCACGCTGGGCGCCTACGTCAAGCTCAAGAACACCATCGGCGAAGTGGCCGGCCAGAACATCTGGTGGGTGCGCGACATCACGCTCTCGAACAGCATGTGGGGCAACCGCGCCCCGGTGCTCAACCACCCCCGCGCCGGCGTGCACGCCCTGGGCGGCGGCATCGGCCAGGGCCTGGCCATGGGCGTAGGCGTGGCGGTGGCGAATGCCGAACACCAACTGGGCCGCAAGACGCTGTCGCTGTGTGGCGACGGTGGCTTCATGCTCAACGTGGGTGAACTCGCCTGCGCCGCACAAGAGAAGGCCGACGTGCTGTTCATCGTCATGAACGACAGCCGCTACGGTGTGATCAAGAACATCCAGGACGACATCTACGGCAGCCGCCACGCCTACGTGGAGCTGCACACGCCCAACTTCGCCCAGTTCTGCGCCAGCCTGCAGGTGCCGCACTTCAAAGTCAGCGACCCGTCCAACACCGCTGACACGCTGCGCGAAGCCCTGGCCATCAAGGGCCCGGCCGTGCTGGAAATCGACATGGACGCCTGGGGCCCGTTTGCCGTGAAGTTTGCCGGCCCGCCCAAGAAGAAAGACTGACCATGCAGAACGTCACCCTGATCGGCTTCGGTGCCATCGGCCGCACGCTGTTCCAGCGCATGGCCGGTGTGCCAGGCCTGCGCATCACCCACATCGTGGTGCCCCCCGAACACGCGGCCGCCGCACGCGAACACGCGGGCGACGCCCAGGTGGTCTCCACGGTGCCTGTGGACACCGACCTTGTCGTTGAGTGCGCGGGCCACCAGGCCCTGACCGAACACGTGCTGCCGGCCCTGGCCCGTGGCACCGAATGCGCGGTGTTGTCCATCGGCGCACTCAGCGAGCCCGGCCTGCCCGAGCAGCTGGCCGAAGCCGCCGCGAAGGGCGGTACGCAGGTGCACCTGCTGTCGGGTGCCATCGGTGGGGTGGACGCCATCGCGGCCGCACGCATTGCCGGCCTGGACAGCGTGACCTACACCGGCCGCAAGCCACCCACCGGCTGGCGTGGCACCCCCGCTGAAGACGTCGTGAACCTCGACACCCTCACCGAGCCCACGGTGATCCTGGAAAACACGGCGCGCGAAGCGGCACGCCTGTACCCCAAAAACGCCAACGTGGCCGCCACCGTGTCGCTGGCCGGCCTGGGCCTGGACCACACCCAGGTGCGCCTGATCGCCGACCCCACGGTGACGGAAAACATCCACCACATCGACGTGCGTGGCGCCTTTGGCGAAATGCAGATCACCATGCGCGGCAAGCCCCTGCCCGACAACCCCAAGACCTCGGCGCTCACCGTTCTGTCGGCGCTGCGCTTCCTGCACAACCGCGTGGGCGCGGTCACGATATGAAGCGCACCCCTGCGCCGCTTCGCGTCACCCCCTCAAGGGGGCGGCACTGGCAGACCGGCAAAGCCGGATCTGCGGTGCCCCCGGCTATGACATTGGCGTATGGCCGTGTCTCATTCTGAGAAAGGCACCCTCTCCATGACTGAACAACTCAAGAGCTTCATCGCCGGCCAGTGGCGCGATGCCTCCGGCCCCGAATACACCACCGAATACCCACACGACGGCAGCATCGTCGCGCGCCTGAACGCCGCCACCGCCGCCGATGTGGACGAGGCGGTGCAAGCGGCCGAGAAGGCTCGCCACCAACCCGCCTGGGCCAAGCTCAAGCACCACGAGCGCGCCGGCATCCTCTACCGCATCGCCACCGGCATCCGCGAGCGCGCCGAGGAACTGGCCCAGCTGCAGCGCCTGGACAACGGCAAGCCCATCAAGGAATGCCGCGCCCTGGTGGCCAGCGCCGCCGGCACCTTCCAGTTCTTCGCTGCCGCCGCCGAAACCTGGGAAGACACCATCACCCCCTCGCGGGGCGACTTCGTGAGCATGAGCGTCAACGAGCCGCTGGGCGTCGTCGGGGCCATCACGCCCTGGAACAGCCCCATCGCCAGCGAGGCGCAAAAGCTCGCCCCCGCGCTGGCCGCTGGCTGCGCCATGGTGTTCAAGCCGGCCGAAATCACGCCGCGCATGGCGCTGGAGCTGGCCAAGATTTGCCAGCAGGCCGGCGTGCCCGACGGCATCGTCAGCGTGTTGCCTGGCAAGGGCTCCATCGTTGGCGACGCGCTGGTCAAGCACCCGCTGATCAAGCGCATCGCCTTCACCGGCGGCACCACCGTGGGCATGGGCATCCAGCGCCTGGCGGCCGAAAAGCTCATGCCCACCTCGCTGGAACTGGGCGGCAAGTCACCCACCATCGTGATGCCTGACGCCGACCTCGACCACGCGGTGGCCGGCGTGCTGTACGGCATCTTCAGTTCCTCGGGCGAATCGTGTATTGCCGGCTCGCGCGCCTTTGTGCACGAAAGCCTGTACGACGAGTTCAAGCGCCGCCTGCTCGAAGGTGTGAAGAAACTGCGCGTGGGCGACCCCTCGCGCGAAGACACACAAATGGGCCCGCTGGTCAACCTGGGGCACCGCGCCTCGGTCGAAAAATACGTGCAGCTGGGCCGCGACGAAGGCGGCACCGTGTTGTGCGGCGGCGAGCGCCCCACCGGCGGTTATTTCGACGGCGGCAGCTACTACCTGCCCACCATCTTCGAAGGCCTGCCCAACAGCGCCCGCATGTGCCAGGAAGAAATCTTCGGCCCGGTGCTGGCCCTGCTGCCCTGGAAGGACGAGGACGACCTGATCGCCCAGTGCAACGACAACATGTTCGGTCTGGCCTCGGGCATCTGGACGCGCGACTTCAAGAACGCCTGGCGCATCGGCCGCGCGCTGCAGACCGGCACCGTGTGGGTCAACACCTACAAGGTGTTCTCCATCAGCACGCCCTTCAGCGGCGTGAAGATGAGTGGCTACGGCCAGGAGAAGGGCCGACTCGGCATCCTGGAATACACCAGTCAGAAGAGCTTTTACTTCGGCCTCAACGAAGCGCCCATGCCTTGGGCCAACAGCTGAGAGGGACCCCATGATTGTTCGCCGCTCCCTTCTGGTGGCTTGTGCGCTCATTGCAGCGAGTGTCACCGCCCACGCGCAGACCGCCGCCGAAAAAGCCCTGGCCGCCGACAAGTTCACCCTGGTCGCGCCCTTCCCGCCCGGCGGCCCCATCGACACACTGGCGCGCATCATTGCCGATGGCCTGGGCAAACGCTACGGCCAGGTGGCGCTGGTGGACAACGCGCCGGGCGCGGCCGGCAACATTGGCATGGAGAAGGTGAAAAAAGCCAAGCCCGATGGCCACACCCTGCTGGTCATCCCCGCCGGCAACCTGACCATCAACCCCACGCTGATGCCGAAGTTCCCGTTCAACGTGGACAAGGACTTCGTGCCCGTGGCCATGCTGGCCAAGACGCCCAACGTGCTGGTCACGCACCCCGGCACCGGCCTCAAGTCGGTGGCCGATTTGATCAAAGCAGCCAAGGCGAAGCCCGACAGCCTGTCCTACGCCTCGCCCGGCATCGGCAGCGGCTTGCACCTGGCGGGCGAGTTGTTCAAAGACCAGGCCAAGGTCGAGATGCTGCACGTGGCCTACAAGGGCACACCGCCCGCGCTCAACGACGTGCTGGGCGGCACCGTGCCGCTGATGTTCAGCAACCTGCCCACCGTGTTGCCCCACCTCAAGAGCGGCAAGCTGGTGGCGCTGGCCGTGACCGACAGCACGCGCACGCCCAGCGCACCCGACGTCCCCACCATGACCGAGGCCGGCGTGCCCGGCATCGTCGTGCCCTCGTGGTACGGCCTGCTGGCGCCGGCCGGCACACCCACCGACGTGGCCGAGCAACTCGCCCGCGACGCGCAAGACATCCTGACGCAGCCCGCCGTGCGCGAGCAGCTCAAGGCCCAGGGCATGACCGAGTGGAACCTGCAGACCGGCGCTTTTGGTGCCCACATCCGCGACGAGACCGCGCGCTGGGCCAAGGTCATCAAGGCCCGCAACATCACGATGGAATAACGCAATGGATCTCGGCATTCAAGGCAAAAAAGCCCTGGTCTGCGGCGCCAGCGCCGGGCTGGGTTTCGCATGCGCCCAGGCGCTGGTGCAAGCGGGTGCGCACGTGGTCATCGTGGCGCGCACGGAAGGGCCCTTGCGTGAGGCGGCCGAACGACTGAACGCGATCGGCCCCGGCCGAGCCGAAGGCGTGGCGGCCGACGTCACCACCGATGAGGGGCGTGCGCGCATTTTCACGCAGCACCCGGACTTCGACATCGTCGTCACCAACGCCGGCGGCCCGCCGCCGGGCGACTTCCGCCAATGGAACCGCGACACCTGGCATGCCGCCATCGACGCCAACATGCTCGCGCCCATCGAACTCATCAAAGCCACCGTGGACGGCATGATGGCGCGCGGCTGGGGCCGCATCGTCAACATCACCTCCAGCGCGGTCAAGTCGCCGGTCGATGGCCTGGGCCTGTCCACCGGGGCGCGCAGCGGCCTGACCGGTTTTGTCTCGGGCCTGGCGCGCACGACGGTGGCCAAGGGCGTGACCATCAACAACATCCTGCCCGGCACCTTTGACACCGCGCGCCTGGCCGGCAACTTTGTGGCCCAGGCCCAGCGCGAAGGCAAAAGTGTGGAAGACGTCAAGGCCGCGCGCCTGGCCAAACACCCGGCCCACCGTTTTGGTCAACCCAGCGAGCTGGGCCACACCTGCGCCTTTTTGTGCAGCGCCCACGCGGGCTACATCAACGGGCAGAACCTGCTGCTCGACGGTGGCTCGTTCACCGGCGTTTTCTGAAGCCAGAACGCCCCATTTTTTTCACCCCGCCCTCAACCCTTCGTAGGAGCTTTTCATGAACGTCCGTCGCAAACTGCTCGTGGCTGCCGCCGCAGCCACCACCCTGGCCCTGGGTTCGGGGGCCGCTCTGGCCCAGGCCTACCCCAGCAAGCCCATCAGCATCATCGTGTCCTTCCCACCCGGGGGTGACACCGACGCCCTGGCCCGCGTGTTTGCTGAAAAGCTCTCGGCCCGCGTCGGCCAGCCCGTGGTGGTGGAAAACAAAACCGGCGCCAGCGGCACCATCGGCAACTCGTTTGTGGCCAAGGCCAACCCCGATGGCTACACCCTGCTGTTCACGCCCAACACCATGGCCACCGCACCGCTGGTGCTCAAGCCGGGCACCGGCGCGGTGTACGACCCGGTCAACGACTTCACCCCCATCATCCTGGCCGGCACGCAGTCGCTGTTCCTGGTGGTCAATTCGAGCACCGGTCTCACCAACCTGAAGGACTTTGTGGCCGCGGCCAAGTCGGGCAAGGTGCAGGCCTACGCCAGCCCCGGCAGCGGTTCGCCCATGCACATCCTGGGCGAAATGTTCAACAAGGCCGCAGGCGTGAAGCTGCAACAGATTCCCTACCGTGGCAGCGGCCCGGCCGTGATCGACCTGGTGTCGGGTCAGGTGCCGGCCTTCTACACCACGCTGGGTCCGGTGCAGCAGTACATCAGCAACGGCCGCCTGACCAACATCGGTGTGGCCGACCCCAAGCGTTCGCCGCTGCAACCCAACGTGCCCACCTTTGCCGAAGGTGGCGTGAAAGACGCCGAAGTGGGCGCTTGGCAAGGTTTTGTCGGCCCCAAAGGTTTGCCCGCCGACATCGTGCGCACCCTCAACGGCCACTTCAATGACATCCTGAAGATGCCCGATGTGCTGGACCGCATGAAGACCCTGGCCCTGATCCCGGCCGGTGGCGCACCCGATGCGCTGGCCAAGGTGGTGGTGGAGCACAACACCCGTTATGGCAAGGTCATCAAGGAAACGGGGATCATGGCGGATTAAGGCCCCACCCCCGTTTCTCGCTCACTTCGTGTAGCTCGAATCCCCCCTCAAGGGGGCGACACCAGCCGTCCGGCAGAGCCGGCCCGGCGGTGTCCACCCGGAGGGGACACTTCACGCGGCGCGTCTCGGCCGTCCAACAGTCTTGCCTTCGCACCATGACCGACCTCAGCTTATCGCTCGCCGACGATCCGGATTCGCAAATGCCTTTGCCGTTTCCGGCGGCGGTGGACTACGCACGCACCGTGATGGCGTGGTCGCGCGAGCCGCTGCCGGCAAGGGTGGTGGCCACGCTGGACCAGGCCTATGGGTCACACCGTCTGCAGCGTTTTGACGTGTACGCACCTGCCGGTGCACAGGCCGCACCGGTGCTGGTGTTCTGGCACGGCGGTGGCTGGACCAACGGCTACCGCGATTGGGTGCGTTTCATGGCGCCACATGTGGCGGCGCTGGGGTTGGTGCTGGTGGCACCGAGCTACCGCCTGGTCACCGAATGCCCTTTCCCCGCCGCGCCCGACGATGCACTTGCTGTGTTGGCCCACCTGCAACACACGCTGCCCACCTGGGGCGGTGCCCCGCGCCGGCTGCTGTTGGGCGGCCACTCAGCGGGCGGGCACCTCGCGGCGCTCACCGCTTTGCGCCACACACTGTGGCCACGTTGGGGCATCGCACCCGATCTGGTGGGTGGCTGCCTGCCCATCAGCGGCATCATGGACCTGCACGACCCACAACCCGCGCCTGGCAGCCTGGAAGAGCGGGTCTACACCACCGTGCTGCGTGGGCTGGACCCGCAGCAGGATGGCGTCTTCAGCCCCCTGTGCTGGGGCAGCGGCAACCGCGTGCCGTTTGACCTGGGCTTTGGCCAACACGACAGCCCCCGGGTGCAGCGTGGCAACCGCCGCCTCTTGCCCCTGTTGCAAACCCAGGCGCCACCGGCCTCCTTGACCGAATGGCCCGGCCTGGACCACTTTCAAACCCACACGCAACTGCGCGACCCGGACAACGCCTGGTACGGCCGCCTGCGCCAAATGGCTGATCGCCTGGCCTGAGCCTCAGGCGTCGGCTGGCACGGAGGTCGGGGTCCCCATGGCCGCGCGCCGCGCCAGCTCGCGTTTGGCATAGGCCGTGGGCGACAGGCCGGCCCAGCGCCGGAAAGCACGCGCGAACACCTTGTCGGATTCGTAACCCGCGTCCTGCACCACCTGCGCCAGCGGCAGGCGCCCGGCCTCCAGTTGCTCGGCCGCCAGCGCCATGCGGTGCGCCCCCAGGTAGCCCATGGGGGTGTCACCCACCAGGGCCTTGAAACGCTCGCTGAACCGCGAGCGCGACATGGCTGCCTCGCGCGCCAGTGCCTCCACCGTCCAGGCGCGCGCGGGGTCTCGGTGCATGTGGGTGATGGCGCGTGCGATGGCGGGGTCGGACAGCGCCCGCCACCAGCCGGCATCACTGGAACCCACGGCGCGCAGCAGGTGCTCGCGCAGGATGTTGACCAGCAGCAGCTCGCCCATGCGGCTGGCCGACAGCCGCCAGCCCGGGCGCTGGGCCAGGGTTTCGGTGACCAGCGCCTCCATGGTGCCGGCCAGGCTGCCGGCCATGGGCAACTCGCTGGCGCGCACATGGATGAGCGGGGGCAGGATGCGCAGCACCGAATGCCGGCAGTAGGCGGAGAACCACAACAGCGCACTGAACATCTCGCAGGCTTCGCCACCACCGCCGTGGCGCAGGGTGAGCGGCGCCTCGTCGCGGGCGCCGGGTGTGCGCTGCGCCAGCAGTTCCGCAAATGGCACGGCCGGCACGTCGGGGGCCGAACCCATGCGGTGCGGCGCGCCCAGCGGCAGCATCACCAGGTCACCCGGTGCCACACACACAGGCGCCCGGCCTGCCACCTCTATCCACCAGGGCGCACCACGGGCCATGCGGATGATGGCGCTGCCTGCCACACCGTCGGAGCGCAGGCCCCAGGGCGCGAACAAATGGAAGCGCGCCGTCACCGCGCGTTCGGCGCGGCAGATGGCCAGGATTTCGCTCAAAACATCCATGCAGAAACCGGGCGTCTAGTGGGTGAAACGGGCTGGACGAATCGTGCCCAATCGCGGCGTTGCGGCGGTTGAGCGCAGCGGGCGACGCTTGAACAATCACCCCCATCGTAAAGCCAGGAGGCCACATGGGCACATTGAAAATCGGAATCGCCGGAGGCGGTGTGGGTGGATTGGCCGCCGCCATCGCGCTGCGCCAGCAAGGCCACGACGTCACCGTCTTTGAGCAAGCCAAGGGCTTCTCGAAGGTGGGGGCCGACATCAACCTCACGCCCAACGTGGTGCGCGCCATCGACGGCCTGGGCGCCGGTGCTGCCATCCGCGAGCGCGGTGCCCGCCCCACCTTCCGCATCAGCCGCGACTGGGACACCGGCCGGGAAACCTCGCGCCTGGGCATGAGCGACGTGGCCGAGCAGCAGTACGGCGCGCCGCAGGTCACCATCCACCGTTCGGACATCATCAACGCGCTGGCCGAGCAGTTCCCGATGGACCAGATCCAGTTCGGCAAACGCATCCGTTCGCTGCAACAAGGCGACGACGGCGTGACCCTGGCGTTTGAAGACGGCAGCAGCGCCAGCTTCGACGTGGTGGTGGGCGCCGACGGCATCCACTCGCGCGTGCGCACCGCGCTGTTCGGCGAAGAGCACCCGCGCTTCACTGGCGTGGTGTCCTTCCGTTCGGTGGTACCCACCGAGCGCGTGAAGCAGGTGCCCGAGATCGAAGCCTTCACCAAGTGGTGGGGCCCCAACCCGCACAGCCAGATCGTCACCTTCCCGCTCAACCAGGGCAAGGACACCTTCATCTTCGCCACCACCGGCCAGGCCAGCTGGACCGAGGAATCGTGGACCAGCGAAGGCGACGTGAACGAGCTGCGCGGCTTCTACAAAGACTTCCACCCCGATGCGCGCGCGCTGCTCGACGCCTGCGACAGCACGCTCAAGAGCGCGCTGTACGAACGCGAGCCGCTGGCGCAGTGGTCGGTGGGCACGGTGACGCTGCTGGGCGATGCCTGCCACCCCATGCTGCCCTTCATGGCGCAGGGTGCGGGCATGGCGATTGAGGACGCCGTGGTGCTGGGCCGCGCGCTGGCCAACGTGTCCACCCGAGCCGAGGCCGCGCAGGCACTGCAACGCTACGAGAGCGCGCGCAAGGAGCGCACCGCCAAGATCCAGATCGGCTCGCGGGGCAACCAGTGGATGAAAGGCCCCGGCAACGCCGACTGGGTCTACGGCTACGACGCCTGGCGCACGCCCTTGTGACCGATCAGACAACACATCAACAACCTTTGGAGACCCCATGAAACACCCCCACAAACGCGCGCTGATCGCGGCCACGCTGGCCGCCTGTGTCTGGCCCACCCTGGGCATGGCCCAGAGTTTTCCCAGCAAAACGCTCACCATCGTCGTGCCCTTCCCGGCCGGTGGTGGCCCCGATGTGGCGGCGCGCGTGCTGGCCGAAAAGCTGGCCCCCAAACTCGGTCAGGCCGTGGTGGTGGAGAACAAGCCCGGTGCTGGCGCGCTGTTGGGTGCCGGCACGGTGGCGCGCGCCACCCCCGATGGCCACACCCTGCTGCTCACGCCCAACACGCTGGCCATTTCACCCCACGTGTTGGCGGCGAGTGCGGTCGGCAACCTCGATGTGCAGAAAGACCTGGTGCCCGTGGTCGCGCCGGCCACCACGCCGCTTGCACTCGTTGCGCACCCGACACTGGGCGTCAAGAACCTTACCGAACTCAGCGCCCTGGCCCGCACGAAGGTGGACATGACCTACGGCAGCCCAGGCAACGGCTCGCCCATGCACTTTGCGGGCGAGATGTTCAAGAAGTCGACCAACCTGAACCTGTTGCACGTGCCCTACCGTGGTGTGGCGCCGTCGTTGAACGCGGCACTGGCCGGCGAGGTGCAACTGCTGTTCGTGGCCCTGGGCGGCGCATTGCCCCACATCAAGGCGGGCAAGCTGGTGCCGCTGGCGGTGGTGGAGGACGAACGCTCCGCCCTCCTGCCCCAGGTGCCCACCGCCACCGAACAAGGTGTCAAGGGCGTGGAAGTGGCCGCCTGGTACGGCGTGTTCGCGCCCGCTGGCACACCCTCAGCGGCCATCACCCGACTGAACATGGAAATCAACGAAGCCCTCAAGCTGCCCGACGTGCGCGAGCGCTTCACCGGCGCGGGCCTCGAAGTGTTGGGCGGCACGCCCGCACGCCTGGCCGACTTCGTGAAGGCTGACCACCAGCGCTACGGTAGCCTGGCCCGCGAACTCAAGATCCGCGCGGACTGAATTCCCCCAACCACTGGAGACTCCCCGCCACGAAACCACAACTGATCGCCTGTGCCGCCGCGCTGCCCTGCAACCAAGCGGCCCTGGCGCAAGAACTTTGGCAACGGCTTTCAGGCGGGGCGCCACCTACAGCTTCGGGCGCGACAGCGTGAACGCCGGCCCCAGCCCGACCGGCACCAACTGCCCCGGACAAACCACCCCCGACAGCGACCTGTGGCACCTGGGTGCGTCCATGCCGGTGTCGCCCACGCTGACGCTGTCGGGCCAGGTGGTCACGCTGCGCTACAAAAACGCCAGCGACTACAACGCCACCCTGATGGCCTTGCGCGCCACCTACGCCTTCTCCAAGCGCACCAACGTGTTTGCGCAAGTGGGCCACATCAAGAACAACAAGGCCTCGGCCGTGGCGCTCAGCGGTGGTTCACCGGGCAGCAGCCCCGTGGCCGGTGCGTCACAAACCGGCCTGAACATCGGCTTCCAGACCGCGTTCTGATCCCGTTTCTCCAAGGTCATTGCCCCGGGCTCGCGTCCGGGGCTTTTTTTGTTTCACGGGTGAAAGTCAATTTCGCGGCAAATTGATATCACAATAATCACTTTAAAATGATTCACAGAAACCGGCCATCCTGCGCCAGTCAAGGGGGAAGATGTGTGGACACTGTGGGTCAATGCCGGCGCCAAAGAGCTGGCCAATATGCCGTTGGTGCTGCTGCAGTACACGGCCATTCTGGGTATCGTCGGCTTGGTGCTTATTGCCTACCGCGCTGCGCCCGCCCCGGCCCAGCGCACCCAGTACGTGTACGGCGCGGTCCTGGGCGTCGCCGGCTACCTGCTCACCCTGCTGGTGGCTGAGTTCATCCAGTCGCCTTCCAAACCCTACATCCGCAACGACCTGTTGTTTCTGGCCTGCCTGCTGGGGGGCTGGCGCGGCGGTGGCATCGCGTTTGTGCTGTTGGTGCTGGCGCGGTGGCAATTTGGTGGCAGCGCCCAGATGCCCGCCGCGACGCTGGACCTGATGCTGTTTTTTGCCAGTGGCCTGGTGGCCCACTGGGTGGTGCGAAACCGTTCGGTGCTGGAACTCCGATGGCACCATCTGCTGCTGGTATGGCTGGTGCGTGTCGCCACGGGCTTGTTGTCGGTGGGTGTCATTGCCCTGCTGGGCTGGCTGCCCACGTCGCTCGTCTACCAGGTGACCGCGCTGCGCGTGTTCGGTGCCTTGCCTGCGTTGGCGCTGCTTGCCGGGCTCTACACCCTCTTCCGGCTTGATGCCCAGCACCACGTGCTGTTGCAACGCGAGCGCGACCGCGGCCAATTGCACCCGCTCACCGGCCTGCCGAACCGCCGCGCCATGCTCGACCACCTGCAATCGCTGTTTGCCGAAACACCCGCACGGCCCCACACCCTGGTGCTGCTGGAGTCGGCCAACTATGTCGAGATGCTGCTCGCGCAGGGCCACAGTTGGGCCGACAGCATGTGGCGCGAGGTGGCCGCCCACATGAACGGCGCCGCGTTGCCACACACCTTGTCGACCTGCCGGCCCCGGGTGTTTCAGTTCACCGACACCGCGCTGGCCGTGGTGTTGCATGGCGTGTCCAGCCAGGAGGTGGAGCACAAGGAGCTGGCCCAGGCGCTGCACCACAGCCTGCACCTGATCTGGCGCGAGGCGGGCAACCAGCCGCACCAGCCGCAGCTGCGGCTGACCGTGACGCCGCTGCACAGCCCCGACCACACCACCGCCGCCGAAGCCATGCGCGACGCCAGTCTGCTGCTGCAACAACGCATCGACCTGGGCGAGCCGGTGCACTTTTTCCACCGGGGGTTTGCGCAGCAGGCGGCGCTGGATTCGGTGGTGCTGTCACAGGTGCTGCAATGGATAGACACCGGCCAGCCGCCCATGGCCTACCAACCCAAATGCCACCTCGCCACGCTGCAGGTCAAAGGCGCCGAAGCCTTGTTGCGCCCTGCGCCGATTGACGGCACCCCCATCTCGCCCTCACACGTGCTGGCCGTGGCGGCCCGCCATCGCCTGTTGCCCGCGCTGGAGTGGAGCACCGTGGTGGCCGTGGTGCGCGATGCCCAGCGTTGCTGGCAGGAATCACCCGGGCTGAGCCTGTCGGTCAACATCTCGGGCGCGTCCTTGTCCACCCCGGGTTTTGCCGAGCGGGTGCAGGCCCTGCTGCACGACGCGCACCTGCCGCCCAGCACACTCACCATGGAGCTGACCGAATCGAGCCCGCTGCCCGATGTGGCGTCGGTCAAAACCAACCTGCGCACCCTCCACGCCTGTGGCATCGCCATGTCGCTGGACGATTTTGGATCGGGCTACTCGGGCCTGAGCGTGTTGGCCCACCACCCGTTTGCCGAGGTCAAGATCGACCAGCACATGGTGGCCATGATCGACGTGCCGCGCATGAAGTCGGCCATACAGATCGCGCTGGACACCGCCCGCCACTACGACGCCCGTTTTGTGGCCGAAGGCGTGGAAACCGAAGCACAGCGCGACACCCTGGCCGGCATGGGGGTGGACACCGGCCAGGGTTATCTGTTTGCCGCGGCCCTGCCCATCCAGGACTTTCTGGCGTTCGTTCGGCAGTCGCTGTTGCCCCGTCAGAGCGCTTTGCCGCTGCCGGCCTGAAGCTGCGCCTGGGCCAGGCTTTTGAGCCGGCGGCGCAGGCGCACGATGCCGGTGTCGTGCGCGTACAGGAACTCGCGGTGGTTGGCGTCGGGCTCCATGGCCTCCACGGCCACGCGGTCCTGCTCCAGCACGTTCCAATGGCGTTGCTCCAGCCGGTTTTTGTAGAGGAAACGCCAGGTGTCGCGCTGCCAGCCCTGCACCTTGCGGCAGCGCCAGAAGAAGACCTCGCTCACGTTTTTCTCAGCCGGGGCAAAGGCGCCCACGATGGCGAAGTTGCCGCCCGGGCCACCTGTCTTGGGGTAGGGAATTTCCAGGTGCATGGTGTGGATGTGGCCACTCTCGCGCCACTCGGTCCAGTCGAAGTTGACGTCGCGCTGGCCCTTCTTCTCGAAGATGAAACCCGTGGGCACATCGCGCACCTGGAACTCGGCGCTGATCTCGCCCTCGCTCATGGTGTGCGACTGCTTGTGCAGGTAAGCCCCGTGCATGGGGTCCATCACGTTGTCGATGACGTAGCGGTAGTCGCAACCCCATTCCACGTAGCACAGGAAACTGGACAACTCCGGCGACGTCAGTTCTTCCGGCAACACCAGCGGCGGTGGCGAGGGCAGGTGCGGGTCGGTGGCGTTGAACAGGAAGATGGCACCGTTGGACTCGGTGACGTGGAAACGCCGCGTGGCCTTGGAGCCTTCCAGCTTGCAGCCGGGGCTGCCCGGCACGCGGGTGACGGTGCCGTCTTCTCGCACCTCCACCCCGTGGTAAGGGCAGGCGATGCGGTCACCCAGGATGACGCCCATGGACAGCGGCGCACCCCGGTGTGGGCAGTGGTCTTCCAGCGCGTGCAGTGTGCCGGCCTGGTCGCGCCACAGGGCGATTTTGTAGCCCAGGCGGCGGATGGACACGGGGTTCTCTTTCACGTGCGCTGAAGGCAGCACCGGGAACCACAAGTCCTTGAGGCCACGCTCCAGGGCCTGGTCCACCGGGTCGAGTTGGGCGTTGATGGCGATGGTGTTCATGTGTGTGTCTCCCGGTTCAGGCGCCCAGACGGGCCATTTCGTCGCAGTAGGTCGTGGCCGTCCAAGGTTGCCCGTTGGGGCCGGACGGCCCCCCTTCGTTGAGGAAGGCCACCAGGCGTTCGAGGTCGTGGATACCTGCGGCGAAGGCGCGTTCGATGCTGTCGCCCAGCAGGCTCTCATAGGCCGTGGGCGGTGCGCTGCGGTTCTGGAAGGTGTCGTTGGACAAGGTGCGCATGGGTGCCTCCATCAGCGTTTGATCTGGGCCAGCGGGTGGCTGGGCGGGTAGGTGGGGGTGACCGGTTTGGCGTTGCCCACGATCACACACATCAGCGCTTCTTCGTCACCGATGTTGATGACGCCGCGGTACACGCCCACGGGCCAGGAAATCAGGTCGCGCTCGCCGGCTTCCATCTCCCAGCTTTCGCCATTGAGCTCGGCGATCAGCTTGACGCGGCCGCGCAGCACGAAGAACACCTCCTCCACGTCGGTGTGGATGTGCAGCGGGCCTTCGGCGCCGGCCGGCAGGATCATGGTGGAGAAGGTGAAGTGCTCGGCCGGCACGGTGTTCTCGTCGCTGGCCACACCGGTGGCGCCGGTGCCCACGTAGCGCATCTGGGCGCGGCGGTATTTCGGGTCGAGGTCGGCCTGAAACTTCAGGGCGTCCCAGTCGTAGCGCCGGGTGGCGCGGGTGGCCACGCGGCTTGTCATCCATTGCGAGAGGTTCATGCCGGCGGGCGGCTGGTAGGTGGCGGTGCTCATCAACAACTCCTGGTGTGGCGGTTTATTCGTTCCACTAAAGAAACAACAACTCTTTTGTGAAACGTGCCGCCATTACATCGCCAGCAACTCCAGACAACAAGCGCCAAAGCACGCACTTTTGAACCGAAGTGCTGGCAAGTTGATCTGCATCAAACCGCTTTTTCACACCCAAAACAGCCGGTTTACCGGTGTGCTTTTCACCCTAGGGATTACCCGTCCCGCGCGTGCACTGATGGCCTGAATCAAAAACACTGATTGGTCAGTTGCAGCATTTCGGCCTACGCTGTGACCACAACATCTGCAACAACAGACCGCACACCTTTCCTCGCGCCCGATCCCGTTCGCTGGCTTCGGCGCCCCGGACGGTGGAACGCTTGCCTTAAACCAGGCTGCGCAGCCACGCCGCGCATTCGGGCGCCGCCTGCACCGGCCAGCTCACCACGATGCGGGTGTCGCCACGCTGCACCTCCACGCGGATGTCTTGGCGGGCCCCGAACAGGCGGGCCCAGAAGCCGGGCGCGGGCACCTGCGTGGCCCCTGCGGGCACGGACAGTGGTGCCGCAGGCGCAGCAGCCACCGGTGCAGGGGCAGCGGCCTGAGTGGCAGCGGTTGCCGCCGGCACCTCAGGCGCTGGTACCTGCGCTGGCACAGGTGCGGCGGCAGCGGGCACCGCAGGCCGGTCAGCACCCGCCAGGCGCGCAGCGGCATTCACCCCGAATTCGTCCCACAGCCGGTCGGCCTTGGTTTTCATCACGCCCAGGCCGAAGGTGCCCATGCGGCCCAGCACATCGACCTTGACCTTCATGCGCAGCTCGGTGCCGCCACCGTCGCGCTCGGCCAGCCACATCTCGCTGACCTGCTTGAGCGAGCTGGCCACCGAGGTGTCTTCGCCCGTGCCTTCGGCGCGCAGGTAACGCGTCTCGTCGCGTTCGACGATGCGCGTCTTGAGCTTGAAGCGCGCACTGATGAAGGAGATCTTCACCTTCATCACGGCCACGTATTCGCTGTCGCTGACGACCTCGATGGATTCCATGCCGGGCACACAGGCGCCCATGGCATTGGGGTCGAGCAGCAGGGCCCACACGCGCGCGGGTGGCGCGTCCAGGGACAGGGTCTTTTCAATTTCCATGCATCTTCTCCGAAGCGTCGAGAACGGACTCGACGATCTGCGCGTAACCGGTGCAGCGGCACAGGTTGCCGTTGAGGCCGTGGCGTACCTCGTCCACCGTGGGCCGGGGGTTGTCTTTCAACATCGAGCAGGTGGCCATCACCATGCCCGGCGTGCAGTAGCCGCACTGCAGGCCGCCGCAGCGCATGAAACTTTCCTGTATCGGGTGCAAGCTGTCGCCCTGCGACAGGCCTTCGATGGTGGTGATGGCCTTGCCCTTGGCCCGCACCGCCAGACTCAGGCAGGACTTCACCACCTTGCCGTCCACCAGCACCGAGCAGGCACCGCAAATGCCGGTTTCGCAACCGCGCTTGGTGCCGGGCAGGGCCAGGTCGTCGCGCAGGAAATCGCTCAGCAGGCGGCGGGCGGGCACGGTGGCTTGCACGGCCTCGCCGTTGACGGTGAGGGATATCGTGTGTTGGCTCATGGCTGCTCCTGGGTCAGGCCAAACAGTTGGGCGAGGCTGCGACGTGCAACCACACCCACGATGTGGCGGCGGTAGTCGGCGCAGCCGCGCGCGTCGTCCACCGGCGTGATGTCGGCGGCCACGATGGCAGCGGCTTCGGCGATCAGGTCGGCGGTGATGGTCTGGCCGACCAGGCAGGCTTCGGCACTCGCCACACGGGTGGGGACGGGGGTAGATGCGCCAACCGCAATGCGCACCTCCGTGCACACGCTGCCTTGCCGCCGTGCGAGCAGCGCCACACTGGCCAGCGGCCGGTGTTCGGCGGCGGTGCGCAGGTGGCGGGTGTAAAGGCCGGTGGCATCGGGCGCGAGCGGAGGCACGCGGATCTCGGTCAGCAGCTCGTCCGGCTCCAGTGCGGTGGTGTAGTAGTCCACCAGGAAGTCGGCCATGGGCAACACACGGTCGCCACGAGCGCTGCTCAGCACCACCTGCGCATCGAGCGCCAGCAGGCAGCCGGGCGGATCGGTGGCGGGGTCGGCATAGCAGAGGTTGCCACCGAGGGTGCCCTGGTGGCGCACCTGTGGGTTGGCCACGCGCGAGGCCATGCTGGCCAGCATGGGCCACTGCGCGCGGATCAACGACGAAGCGGCCACCTCGGCGTGGGTGCACAAGGCACCAATGCGCAGCCAACCGCTGCCATCGGCGCTGATGCCACGCAGCGGCTGCAGGTGGCCCACCGATACCAGGTGGCTGGGCGTGAGCATGCGCTGGCGCATGGCCAGCATCAGCGCTGTGCCGCCAGCGATGACGCGGCAGTCTTCGCCCAGGTCGGCCACCATTTGGCTGGCCTCTGCCACGCTGGTGGGTTCGAGGAAATCAAAATCAAGCATGCTGGCTCTCCGGACGTTGGGCGCGCAACGCGGCCAGCACCTTCTCAGGTGTGATGGGCAGATCGGTGATGCGCACGCCCACGGCGTCAAACACCGCGTTGGCGATGGCAGGTGCGCCCGGCAGGATGGCGGTTTCGCTCGCGCCCTTGGCACCCAGCGGGCCGTTGGGGTCGTTGGATTCCACCAGGCCGCCGCGCAGCAGCGGAATGGCGTCTGCGGTGGGCATGTTGTAGTCGGCAAAGTTGCCGTTGGCGATGCGCCCGCCTTCCACCTGCAGCTGTTCGTACAACGCCCAGCCGAAGGCCTGGGCCGTGGCACCGTTGCTCTGGCCGTGGATGGCCAGCGGGTTGAAGGCCTTGCCGCAGTCGTCGGAGACAAAGCTGTCCACCACACTCACCTGGCCGGTTTCCGTGTCCACCTCCACTTCCACCACCTGCGCGGCAAACGAGTAGGCGGCGGCAATGTTGCCCATCAGCGTGGCGGGATCGAACATCTGGGTTTGTGGGTCCCAGCTGCCGCTGACTTGCAGGCCTTCGCCGCCATGACGCCAGATGTGCTGACGCACCACGTCGCCCAGCGGCTTGGCGCGTGTGGGTTCGCCAATCACGCGCACCTGGCAGTCGGCGATTTCGAGTTGCTCGGCTTCACAGCCGAGCAGGCCGGCGGCCACGTCGAACAGCTGCGCCTTGGCTTTGCGTGCGGCCACCAGGGCGGCGTTGCCGCCTGACATGGTGACGCGCGACGCCAGTGTGCCGATGGCGAACGGCGAGGTGTCGGTGTCCGGTGGCGCCACGTGCACGTGGGCCAGCGGGATGTTCAGTTCGTGCGCCACCACCTGTGCCAGCATGGTGGCCGCTCCCTGGCCCATGTCGCATTCACCGCTGAGCACCACCGCGCGGCCGTCTTCGTTGAGACGCAGCACCACGGTCGAGCCGTCCCAGTTGCCCATGGTGCGGTTGCCGCTCACGTGCATGGCGGCGGCCACGCCGACGCCACGGCGTTTGACGCCGGTCTGGCCGGCGGCACTGCGGGCACGCCGTGTGTGCCAGTCCATGGCTTTGGTGCACTGGTCCAGGCATTCGCGCAGCCCCGTGCTGCCGATCTTCCAGCCGTGCACCGAGGTGTCGCCAGCCTGCACCGCGTTGAGCTTGTGCACTGCCACCGGGTCCAGCCCCAGTTCGCGCGCCATGGTGTCGATGTGGCTGTTGAGGGCAAACAGCATCTGCGTGCCACCAAAACCCCGGAACGCGCCGTGTGGCGGTGTGTGGGTGTAGACCAGGGTGGCGTGCGAACGCACGTGTTGCAGGCGGTGCATGTTGTCGCTGCGCATGGCGCTCACGTGCATCACCTCGGGCGCGAGGCCCGCGTAGGCGCCACACTCGGCGACGATGCGCACGTGTTTGGCCACGATGCGGCCATCACGTTTCATGCCCAGCTTGAGGGTGATGCGTTCGGGCACGCTGCTGGGCGTGGCCAGAAAATCTTCCAGCCGGTTGTTCACCAGCCGCACCGGCTTGCCCGTCTTGAGCGCGAGCAGGCCACACACCAGCTGGTTGTCGTCTTCGACGATCTTGCCGCCGAAGCCGCCACCCGTCATGGCCTGCATCACCCGCACGCGCGAGACCGGCAGGCCCAACACGGTGGCGATGCGGCCGCGTGCGAGGAACACGGACTGCGTTGAGGTCCAGACCTGCAAGCGGCCGTCGCCATCCAACGCGGCCACGGTAGCCATGGGCTCAAGGTAGCCAGGGTACTGCGCGTGGGTGCTGTAGGTGGCCTCATGGACCAGATCGGCCTCGGCAAAGCCCGCGTCGACGCTGCCGCGTTCGAAACGGATGTCGTGCGCGATGTTGTTGCGGCCCGGGTGCACGCCCGGCGCTTCCTCGTCCAGCGCCTCGTCGGGCGAGAGGATGGCGGGCAGCTCTTCGTACTCGATCTGGATCAGGTCCAGCGCGTCGCGCGCTATCTCGTCGGACGTGGCGGCTACGGCAGCCACTTCCTCGCCCGCAAAGCGCACCACGCCTTTGGCCAACACGGCACGTTCCTTCTTGTGCACGCCCCACAGCGTGTCGGGGGCGTCGTCACCGGTGAGCACCGCCTTCACCCCCGGCAGCGCACGCGCCGCTGTCGCGTCGATGGAGACGATGCGCGCGTGCGGATAGGGGCTGCGCAGCACCTTGCCATGCAGCATGCCCGGCAGCTTGACGTCGCCCGCGTACACCGCGCGGCCCGACACCTTGGCACGGGCGGAGAGTTGGGGCACCTCCGTGCCCAGGGTCGAGGCGCTCATGGTCATTCGGCGGTGACGCCCAGTTCCTTGATGAGCTTGCCCATCTGCTCGTGCTCGGTGGCATTGGTCTTGCCCAGCACGTCCGGCGCGCCACCGGCGGGCAACGCGCCGAACGTGGCCATCTTCTCCACCACGTCGGGCATCTTCACGATCTCGTTGAGGTGGGTGTTGAGCAACTTGATCACGTCCGCCGGCGTGCCCTTGGGCGCAAAGAAGCCGTTCCACGCGCCCACCACCACGTCCTTGTGGCCCTGTTCGGCCAGCGTGGGGATGTTGGGTGCCAACGGCGAACGCTTGGCATCGGCAATGGCCAGAGGGACCAGCTTGCCAGTGGCCACGTACTGGGTGATGGGACCGAGCGTGACCCAAGCCGTGGCCACATGGCCGCCAACCACGTCATTGACCGACGGACCCACACCCCGGTACGGCACGTGCGCGATCTTCACGCCCGCGCTGCGGTTGAGCCACTCGGCGACGACGTGCATGGGCGAGCCCGCCCCCGGGCTGGCGTAGCTGAACGGCTTACCGGCCTTCACGGCGGCGACCATGTCCGGCACGGTTTTCACGCCAGCGCTGGGGTGAGCCACCAACACCAGCGGCTGTGTCGCCATCTTGATCACCGGCTCGAAGCCATGGAGCACGTCGTACTGGTTGCCCGCCGACAGCTTCATCACAAAAGGCGCGGTGGTGAAGGGGTTGGGCGTGAACAACAGGGTGTAGCCGTCGGCCCTGGCTTTGCCCACAAAACTGTTGCCCACCGTGCCACCGGCCCCGGGCTTGTTCTCCACGATGACCGGCTGCTTGAGGCGCTGCGAGAGCTTGTCGGCGAACAGGCGCGCCATGGCGTCGGTGTCGCCACCCGGCGGGTAACCCACCACCACGCTGATGGGTTTTTCGGGGTAGCTCTGCGCATTCGCGGCACCGGCGACCACGGCGCCGACGGCCATGACAACGGCCAAACACTGACGACGATCCAGTTTCATCTTTCACTCCTGAGAAGCGAGGCACATGGGGGAGGTCCAGCCGACGGCAGGCCGGCGTGGCACGGTGTGCGCACAAACGTGGGACACGCTTTCGACGCGTCGCCATCGTAGGCGTATTTTGTTGTGTCGTCAACATTTGTTGATCGGTCTACGATACGCGGCGTAAGATCGGGGCATGAGCCGACCACGTTCTCCCGCACGACCACCTGAGCCCCATGCCGCTCCCCCTTGCCCCTGGGACGATCTTTCGCCAGAAGGCACGGGCCTGGACGTGCACAACTTCCTGACCACGCTGTTCAGCCACACCAGCAACGGGCTGCGGCGCAGCATCACGCTGCCCTATGCGGAGCGTTTTGATTTGTCGGTATCGGAGTGGCGCCTGCTGTCGGTGCTTGCGGCGGCCGGCACGCTGCCTTTCCCGGAGCTGGTGGCGGAATCGGCGGCCGACAAGGCGCAGGTCAGCCGCACGCTGCAGCTGATGGCCAAGCGAGGCTTGGTGGATGTGGTGACACCACCGGCCGGGCGCAAAGGCATGGTGGTGGCCATGACGCCAGCGGGCCAGGCGCTGTACGAGCGCATCATGCCGGAGGCGCAACGCAGTCAGGCTGCCATGATCCTGACGCTGTCACCCCACGAACGCCGCACGCTGTATGAGGTGCTGCGCCGCCTGCGCGCGCAGTGCGGCGAGGCAGCGGGGAAAGACGAGGAATGAGGTGTGCGGCGCGGCCGCACACGGGGCTCAAAGGTCGAGCACCAGACGGGCCGATTTGCAGCCCGAAACGCAGACCATCATCATCTTGTTGCTGGCGTGCTCGGAGGCGCTGAGCACGGAATCGCGGTGGTCGGGCTCGCCTTCCAGCACGCGGGTTTCGCAGGCGCCACAAATGCCTTCCTCGCAGCTGTGGTCCACGTCGATCTTGTGGTCCAGCAGGGTGTGCAGCAAGGACTTCGCGGGCGTGATCTCGATGACCTTGCCCGAGCGCTTGAGCTCCACCGTGTAGCTTTGTTTGGCATCGGCCGAGGCAGCCACTTCCACGGCGGCAAAACGCTCGATGTGGGCGTTGGTGTGACCCAGCGCCTCGCAGGTGGCGACAAAGTTGTCGAGCATCACCGAAGGACCGCAGGCGTAGAAGTGGGTGTTTGCAACGCCACCCTTGTTGCCCAACAGCGCCTTGAGGTCCGGTGGGCCACCCTTTTCGACGTCGAAGTGCCAGTGCACCGGCACGCCCAAGGCTTCGATCTCGGCGGTGAGCGCGGCACTCTGGCGCGAGCGCGCAAAGTACAACACCTCAAAGGACTTGCCCAGCTGCTGCAGGCGGCGGCCCATGCACAGGATGGGGGTGACGCCAATGCCACCGGCCACCAGCACGGTGTGGCCGGCGTCTTCGTGCAGCGGGAAGTTGTTGCGCGGTGCGTCGATGGTGAGCTTCAGGCCCACACGCAGTTGGTCGTGCACACAACGCGAGCCACCCCGGCTGGCCTTGTCCTTGAGCACCGCCACCACGTAGCGGTGGGTTTCGCCCGGCGCATTCAGCAGCGAGTAGCTGCGCACCAAACCGTTGGGCAGGTGCAGATCGATGTGGGCGCCCGCCGTGAAGGCAGGAAAGGCGCTGCCGTCGACCGGTCGCAACTCGATGCCGAGGATGTCGTCGGCTTCAAAACGCAGGGTGTGGACAAAGGCTTGCAGGGTCTGGCTCATGGGAACACTTTCAGGCGGAGGCGGCTTGACGTTCCAATTGTGCCTGCGCCAGTTTCTTCATGTGGCGGCGCAGGCGCACGATGCCCATGTCGTGTGCGTACAGGTGCTCGTGCTGGTTGGCGTCGGGCTCCATGTTTTCCATGGCAATGCGGTCTTGCTCCAGCACGTCCCAGTGGCGTTTTTCCAGGCGGTTCTTGTAGAGGAAACGCCAGGTGTCGCGCTGCCAGCCCTGCACCTTGCGGCAACGCCAGAAGAACACCGCCGTCACGTTTTTCTCGGCCGGCGAGAAGGCGCCAATGATGGTGAAGTTGCCGCCGGGGCCACCCGTCTTGGGGTATGGAATTTCCAGGCGCATGGTGTGGATGCCGGTGTCGGTCCACTCGGTCCAGTCGAAGTTGACGTCGCGCTGGCCCTTCTTCTCGAAGATGAAGCCGTTGGGCACGTCGCGGATCTGGAACTCGGCCGTGTTTTCGCCTTCGGCCATGGTGTGCGACTGCTTGTGCAGGTACACGCCGTGCATCGGGTCCATCACGTTGTCAATAACGTAGCGGTAGTCGCCTGCCCACTCCACGTAGCACAGGAAGTTGGACCACTCGGGCGAGGTCAGCTGCTCGGGCAGGCGCAGCGGCGGCGCTTCGGCCAGGAAGGGATCGGTGGCGTTGAACAAGAAGATGGCGCCAGCGGCTTCCACCGCGTGGAAGCGGCGGGTGGCCTGGCTGCCTTCGAGCTTGCAGCCCGGACTGCCCGGCACGCGCACCGCCACACCATCGGTGCACACCTCGACACCGTGGTAAGGGCAAGCAATGCGGTCGCCCAGGATCACGCCCAGCGACAGCGGCGCGCCGCGGTGCGGGCAGCGGTCTTCGAGCGCGTGCACCTTGCCGGTGTTGTCACGCCACAGCGCGATCTTGTAGCCCAGGCGGCGCAACGAGATCGGGCTTTCCTTGAGGAAGTTCGACGGGCAGACGGGGTACCACAGGTCCTTGAGGCCCACTTCCAGCGCCTGGTCAACCGGGTCCAGCATCACGTTGATGGTTTGCGTGTTCATGTCGTGCTCCTTGTGCTTCAGGCGCCCAGGCGGGCCATTTCCTGTTGGTAGCTGGCGGTCGTCCAGGGCTGGCCGTTGGGGCCGGCAGGGCCACCTTCGTTGAGGAAGGCCACCAGACCTTCGAGGTCGTGGATACCGGCGGCAAAAGCGCGCTCGATGCTGTCACCCAACAGGCCTTCGTAAGCGGTGGGCGGCGCCGTGCGGTTCTGGTGGGTCTCGTTGTAAAGGGTGCGGTTCAGCATGGATGCCTCCTTCAGGCCTTGGGTTTGTCGGTCATGAACTTGCCGCTGGGCGCTTCGGCGTTTTTCTGGCGGCGGGTGTTGCCGTCGATGCCCCCCTTGATGGCCCATTCGGCGAACACGGTGGGGCCGGGTGTGAATTCGCGCGGCTGCCAGTCGGCGGTCAGCTCGTCCTCGTCGGTGTAGTACTCCCACAGCGCGCCGGCAGGGCTTTCGTAGTACCAGAACATGGCCGACGAAATGGGGTGGCGGCCCGGGCCCAGTTCGGTGTGCCAGCCCTGGCGCGACATGTTCAGCCCACCACCAATGACCTCGTGCAGGTCGCGCACGGTGAAGGCGACGTGGTTCAAGCCCACGCGTTTGTCAGGTGTTTCCAGCAGGAACAGGTCGTGGTGGCCACCGTTGGGCGCGCAGCGCATGAAATGGCCCCGGTTGGGGTAACGGTCGGAGACGACAAAACCCAGGCACTGCTCGTAGAAAGCCGTCATGGCCGCCAGGTCCTTGACGAAAAAGACCACGTGGCCCACCTCGACGGGCGTGGCGCGGTCGTAGGCCGGAGCCGGCTGGTTGACGCGCACGCGGTCGGTCCAGGTGTTGGTTTTGGCGGCGGTCAGTGCCACCGGGCGTTTGCGGCTGACCTGAACCCGCACGGCCAGGCCGTTGGGATCGGTGCAGCCCACGCGGTCGCCGCTGTCCACGAAGCCGGGTTGCGATTTGAATTTTTCGCGGATGGCGTCCAGATCGGCTTGCGTCTGCACGCCCCAAACCACCTCGCGCAAAGTCGGGTCCGGCTCGATGCCTGGCGGCAGACCGGGCGTGTCGGACGCGGCCGCGATCACGCGGCAGCCGTTGAGCGATTCGTACACCAGCTTCTGCGCCGACGCGCTGACCTGGGTGAGGCCCCAGTCGCCAAAGAAACGCTGGCAGGCCGCCAGGTCCAAAGCCCCAAAGCTGACTTCGTCGATACCTTCCACGCTCATGGCTGCCATCCTTGTGTGTGATGAAGCCCGACCGTCGGGTGGTTCATCTATAAAACATAGTTTCTTTATTGAAACGTTGCACAAATTATAGGAGCGTGCCTTGGGCTGTGGCAAAGGGTTAACCCTTGCTTTTGGTCGGATTTGACGCGGCGCGGCTTCAGTCGTCGTCCCCGGCGCCGGTGACCACCCGCCGAATGGCATCGGCAGAAAAGCCCCGCGTGGTCAGGAAACGCATCTGCCGGGCGCGTTCGTGCGGGTCGGCGGCGGGTTGGCCAAACTTGCGCCGCCAGACCTCGCGCGCCCGGGCCTCTTCGGTGGCACGCAACTCATCCACCGCCTCCGCCACCAGCTCGGCCGGCAGGCCCTTGGCGTTCAACTCGGCGCGCACGCGCTGGGTGCCCAGGCGTTCGGCACGGCGGTGCACCACGCTTTGCACCACACGGGCCTCGTTGATGAAGCCCTTGGCCTGCAGCTCATTCAGCGCCTGGGCCAGCTCGCCGGGCACGGTTTCGTGGGCCTGCAGCTTGCGCTCCAGTTCGGCCCGCGAATGTTCCCGGCTGGCCAGCAGGCGCAGGGCGCGGCCCTTGAGGGAAGGCGCCCCGAAGCCTAAGCGCTCACCCATGCTTATTCAGCGTCCTCGGCGGCCACCACCGGCACACTGGCCGGATCGAACGCCGGCAGCAGGGGCACGCCCACGGCTTCGCGCACCTTGTTCTCGATCTCGTGGCGCAGGGCGGGGTTTTCGCGCAGAAATTCGCGCGCGTTGTCGCGGCCCTGGCCAATCTTCTCGCCTTGGTAGGCGTACCAGGCACCGGATTTGTCGATGATCTTGTTGGCCACGCCCATGTCGATGATCTCGCCTTCGCGGCTGATGCCCTCACCGAACAGGATGTCGAACTCGGCCGTCTTGAACGGTGGCGAGACCTTGTTCTTCACCACCTTGACCTTGGTTTCGTTGCCGATGGCGTCGTCGCCCTTCTTGATGGTGCCGGTGCGGCGGATGTCCAGACGCACCGAGGCGTAGAACTTGAGCGCATTGCCGCCGGTGGTGGTTTCGGGGCTGCCGAACATCACGCCAATCTTCATGCGGATCTGGTTGATGAAGATGACCATGCAGTTGGTCTTTTTGATGGTCGCGGTCAGCTTGCGCAGTGCCTGGCTCATCAGGCGGGCCTGCAGGCCGGGCAGGCTGTCGCCCATGTCGCCCTCGATTTCGGCCTTGGGCGTGAGCGCGGCCACGGAGTCCACCACGATCAGGTCCACCGCGCCGGAGCGCACCAGGCTGTCCACAATTTCGAGCGCCTGTTCGCCGGTGTCGGGCTGGCTGATCAGCAGGTCTTGCAGGTTCACGCCCAGCTTCTGGGCGTACTGCACGTCCAGCGCGTGTTCCGCATCCACAAAGGCGCAGGTGCCGGCCAGTTTCTGCATCTCGGCGATCACCTGCAGGGTCAGCGTGGTCTTGCCCGAGGATTCCGGGCCATAAATTTCGACCACCCGGCCGCGCGGCAGTCCCCCCACGCCCAAGGCGATGTCCAGACCCAGCGAGCCGGTGGAGACGACCTGGATGTCCTCGATCACCTCGCCTTCGCCCAGCCGCATGATGGTGCCCTTGCCAAACTGCTTTTCGATCTGGGCCAAGGCCGCCTGCAAGGCCTTGGCTTTTTCGGTGTTCAGGGCTTTGGTGGGTGCATCCATGACTTTTCCTTCTTTAATGTAGAGCAATGTGAACTTTTTACCTGCATTCAGAGCCGGTTTGGCGCTGCGTTGAAGCGAAGTTTATCTGTGAATACATTTTTATTAACACGTTTTTTAGTCAGTTTGCATTACCATTTGCCATGACCGAAAACCCACCCACCACCGCGCTGGACGACCGCTGGCGCCAGGCCCACCTGGGCCGTCTGCTGGGCCACGCCATGCGCCGTTTTGACGAGCGCGTGCTGGCGCTCATGACCCACGACGCCGAGGTGCCATTGGCGCTGTCGAACCTGGCGGCGCGTGGCCAGGTGGGCGCCGCCCACATCCACATCACGCGGCACCTGGCCCTGGGCGGCTCGCGCCTGACCGACCTGGCGGCCAGTGCCGGCATGAGCAAACAGGCAATGGGCGACCTGGTGGACCAATGTGTGGCCTGGGACCTGGTGAAGCGTGAACCCGACCCACTGGACGCGCGCGCGCGTCGCATCGTCTTCACCCCCACCGGGCTGCTGTGGCTGGCCGCCTTTCGCGCGGCGGTGGCTCAGGCCGAGGCCGAGTTCCGCGCCCAAGTGGGCCAGGATGTGGCCACCGTGGTGGCGCTCGGGCTGGAGGCTTATGCGCTGGCTTGATACGGCGTCAGCTTGGGTCAAGGTCACACACCCTAGAATGAAATCCCCATCGAGGAGACCCCCATGCGCATCCTGATAGCCGAAGACGACCAGGTGCTTGCCGATGGCCTGTTGCGCACCCTGCGAGCGGCCGGCGCCGCCGTGGACCATGTGGCCAGCGGCAGCGAGGCCGACGCCGCGCTGATGACCAACCACGAATTCGACCTGCTCATCCTGGACCTGGGCCTGCCGCGCATGCACGGGCTGGACGTGCTCAAACGCCTGCGCGCGCGCGGCTCCACCTTGCCGGTGCTCATCCTCACCGCCGCCGACAGCGTGGAAGAGCGCGTCAAAGGCCTGGACTACGGCGCCGACGACTACATGGCCAAGCCTTTTGCGCTGCAGGAGCTGGAAGCCCGGGTGCGGGCACTGAGCCGGCGTGGCATGGGTGGCGCCAGCTCCACCATCAAACACGGGCCGCTGGTGTACGACCAGGCCGGCCGCGTGGCCACCATCGACGGCAAGATGGTCGAACTGTCGGCGCGCGAGCTGGGCCTGCTGGAGGTGCTGCTGCAGCGCGCCGGGCGCCTGGTCAGCAAGGACCAGCTGGTGGAGCGCCTGTGCGAATGGGGCGAAGAGGTGAGCAACAACGCCATCGAGGTGTACATCCACCGCCTGCGCAAGAAGATCGAGAAAGGGCCGATCCGCATCGCCACCGTGCGTGGCCTGGGCTACTGCCTTGAAAAAATCCCCAGCTGACGGCAGCGCGGCGCCGACCGAGAGCGGTCGCTTCTCCTTCGGGCTGTTCCAGCCCGAACAACGCAGCCTGTTCGGCGAAATCCTCGACTGGATGCTCACGCCGCTGCTGCTGCTGTGGCCCTTGTCGCTGGCCCTCACCTGGCTGGTGGCCCAGGGCATTGCCAACAAACCGTTTGACCGCGCGCTCGAATTCAACCTGCAGGCCCTGAGCCAGTTTGTGGTGACGGACGGCACCCGCGTGCAGTTCATCCTGAACCGGCAGGCGCGCGAGCTGCTGCGCGCCGACGACACCGACCTCATGTACTACCAGGTGCGCAACGCCAAAGGCGACCTGGTCAGTGGCGAGCCCGACTTCCCAGCGCCCAACGACGAAGCCCCGCCCACGCCGGCCAGATACGCCTGCGCAGCGATGTGGTGCGTGGCGACGAGGTGCGTGTGGCCTACACCTGGGTGGAACACGGTGATAAACGCGAGCTGGTGCTGATGCAGGTGGCCGAGACCTTGGGCAAACGCTCCACCCTGGCCACCGAAATCATCAAGGGCGTGATGGTGCCGCAGTTCGTCATCCTGCCGCTGGCGGTGCTGCTGGTGTGGTTGGCGCTGGTGCGTGGCATCCGCCCGCTCAACGAGTTGGAGCGCCGCATCCGCGCCCGCAAGCCGGACGACCTGAGTCCCATCGAAGTGTCGGTGGTGCCACAAGAGGTGGCGCCGCTGGTGGCGTCCATCAACGACCTGCTGACGCGCCTGAAAGCCTCGCTGACGACCCAGCGCCGTTTTCTGGCCGACGCGGCGCACCAGCTCAAAACGCCGCTGGCGGGCCTGCGCATGCAAGCCGACCTGGCCTTGCGCGAAACCGACCCGGCCGGCGTGCGCAGCTCCCTGCATCAAATCTCCAGTGCCAGCGTGCGCGCCACCCACACCGTCAACCAACTGCTGGCGCTGGCGCGCGCGGAGACCACCGGCCGCACCCTGCCCACCGCGCCCGTGGACCTGGCGCGGCTGGTGACCGCTGTGGTGCAGGACTCGGTGCCCCGCGCCCTGGACAAACAGATCGACCTGGGCTATGAGGGCCCGGAAGACGTGCCCGAGGAATGCATCATCCAGGGCAACCCCACGCTCCTGCAGGAGCTGGTGCGCAACCTGGTGGACAACGCGCTCAACTACACGCCGTCGGGGGGCGTGGTCACCGCGCGGGTGCTGATCGATCGCTTCAGCGGCGTGCTGGTGGTGCAGGTGGAAGACAACGGCCCAGGCGTGCCGGAAAACGAACGCGAGTTTGTGGTCCAGCCCTTCTACCGCGCGCTGGGCACCAACGTCGAGGGCTCGGGCCTGGGCCTGGCCATCGTGCACGAAATCGCCCAGCAACACGGTGCCACCCTGAGCATGGAAGACAGCTTCCCGCACCGCACCCAGAAGGGCCTGCGCGTGTCGCTGCGCTTCACCGCCCACCAAGCGGGCGACACCGAATAGGCCAGCTCACTGAAGCGGGCCGCGCACCGCTTGCAAAGCGCCTGACCCAGGGACACCGCCGGGCCGGCTTTGCCGGACGGCTGGTGTCGCCCCCTTAGAGGGGGGATGCGGCCACGCGCAGCGGGCAAGCGACGGGGGTGGGCTTGATCACTTCAGGTGTTTGCCGACGATGCCCGCCAGCTCGAACATGGTGATCTGCGGCTTGCCGAACACCGCGAGCAGTTTGGCATCGGCGTTGATGGCGCGTTTGTTGGTCGCGTCTTGTAGGCCGTTGGCCTTGATGTAGTCCCACAGCTTCTTGACCACCTGCGGGCGCGCCACCGGCTCGGCACCAATCACCGCCGCCAGCTCGGCACTGGGCGTGGCACCACCGGTGCTGGTGGTTTTGCGCGGCGCGGCTTTTTTGGCGGTGGGGGCCTTCTTGGCTGCTGCCGCCTTGGCGGGTGCACCCGCCGTCTTGCGCGGCGGGAATTTGCTGGCGCGCGGCTCGAACTCGAACAAAACCTTGCCTTCCTCAGCACTCCAGCTCAGGAAGGCCTTGAAGTTGCGGCGGGTGCGGTTGGAGACGAACTTGTCCAGCAGGTCGGTCTTGCCGGTTTCGAGCAGCTTGGTGATCTGCTCGGCGTCCACCGGCTGCTGCAGGATGATCTTGCCGCTCTTGAAGTCGCAACTGGGCGTGGGCTGGGCCGCCGTGGGCACGGCTTTTTCGCACACGTAGTTGCTGCCGTGTTCGCGCACGGGTGCGCCGCACTTGGGGCACTTGCCCAGCGAGGGCTGGTCGCCGAAGTCCACCAGCTCACCGGTTTCCTCGGCGTTTTTGTCGTCACCGAAGTCGAACTCCAGCTTCCAATTCTTGTCCTCTTCGCTGAAGACCAGCTTCATCTCGGCGGTGAAGGGCCAGCCGGCCTTGGAGCGGAAGCCCTCCAGCGGGCCGATCTGTTTGTCGCGCAGGAAGGCGTCGGCCTCGGCCACCTCGAAGGTGCGCCCACCGGGCGATTTGCCGAAGGAGAAGCCGCAGCCGTCGGACTGCCCATCGGCACCGGTGCAGGCGTAGCGGCGGTAGTTTTCCTTCACCACACCGCCGCAGTTGGGGCAGGGCGATGAGAGGGTGGCGTAGTCGCCGGGCACGGTGTCGCGGTCGTACTCTTTGGCCTTCTTGACGATGTGCTCCGTCATGGCCGCGATCTCGCGCATGAAGGCGTCGCGGCTGAGTTTGCCTTGCTCCATCTGGGCGAGTTTGTGTTCCCACTCGCCGGTGAGCTCGGGCTTGGAGAGTTCCTCCACACCCAGCCCACGCAGCAGGGTCATGAGCTGGAAAGCCTTGGCCGTGGGCACCAGGTCGCGGCCATCGCGCAGCATGTACTTTTCGTTCAGCAGGCCTTCGATGATGGCCGCGCGTGTGGCAGGTGTGCCCAGGCCCTTTTCCTGCATGGCTTCGCGCAGCTCGTCGTCGTCCACCAGCTTGCCCGCGCCTTCCATGGCACCCAGCAGCGTGGCTTCGTTGTAGCGCGCAGGCGGCTTGGTCTTGAGGCCCTTGGCGGCGACCTCGGTGTTGCGCACCACCTCGCCAGCGGCCACGGCGATGAGGTTCTGACCCTTCTCGCCGTCTTTGGCGCCTTCCACTTCGTCGGCCGCTTCCTTGCCATACACGGCCATCCAACCCGGCTTCACGAGGACTTTGCCTTCTGTTTTAAAGCGGTGTGCGGCGGCGGCTGCCTGGACGGTCGTTATGCGGGTGGTCACCTGGAATTCGGCGCTGGGGAAGAACACCGAGATGAAACGGCGCACCACCAGGTCGTACAGCTTCTGCTCAGCCTCGCTCAGGCCGCTCGGCGCCTGCAGCGTGGGGATGATGGCAAAGTGGTCGCTCACCTTGCTGTTGTCGAACACCCGCTTGGTGGGCTTGATGTAACCGTTGTTGAGCGCGGTCAACGCATGCGGCGCCAGGTGGCGCATGCCGCTGTCGGCCAGCATCTCGAAGGTTTGCTTGACGGTGCCCAGGTAGTCCTCGGGCAGGGCGCGCGAGTCGGTACGCGGGTAGGTGAGCGCCTTGTGGCGCTCGTACAGGCTTTGCGCCAGCTGCAGCGTGGTTTTGGCCGAGAAGCCGAAGCGGCCGTTGGCCTCGCGCTGCAGGCTGGTCAGGTCGTACAGCAGGCCACTCGCTTGCGTGGTGGGCTTGCTTTCTTCGGTGACGGTGGCGGGCTGGCCGCGCACCGCCTCGACGATGGCCAGCGCGCTGCGCTCGTCCCACAGGCGGTCGGCCTTGGCTTCCGCGTCGGCAAAATCCCCGGTGGGCTTTTTCCAGTCGGCATCGAACCACTTGGCCGGGTATTCGCCGGCCTGGGCCGCAAAGCTGGCGTGGATTTCCCAGTAATCGCGGGCGCGGTGGGCGCGGATTTTTTCCTCGCGTTCCACCACCACCGCCAAGGTGGGCGTCTGCACCCGGCCCACGGTGGTGAGGAAGAACCCGCCGTCGCGCGAGTTGAAGGCGGTCAGCGCACGCGTGCCGTTGATGCCCACCAGCCAGTCGGCCTCGGAGCGGCTGCGGGCCGCGTCGGCCAGCGGGCGCATCTGGGCGTCGCTGCGCAGCGAGGCAAACCCGTCGCGGATGGCGGCCGGCGTCATGCTCTGCAGCCACAGGCGCTGCACCGGCTTGCCTAGTGGCTTGGCGCCACCCGCGTACTGCTCGATCAGGCGAAAGATCAGCTCGCCCTCGCGCCCCGCGTCGCAGGCGTTCACCAGGGCGCCCACGTCCTTGCGCTTGGCCAGCTTGACCACCGCGTTGAGGCGCGACTTGGTCTTGTCGATGGGCTTCAAGTCGAAGTGCGGCGGGATCACCGGCAGGTGGGCAAAACTCCACTTGCCCCGTTTGACGTCGTACGCCTCCGGTGCGGCGATCTCCACCAGGTGGCCCACGGCGGAGCTGACCACGTACTGGTCGTTCTCGAAGTGGTCCTCGTGTTTCTCGAACTTGCCTGCTGTGGGCGTGAGCGCGCGCACGATGTCTTGCGCCACCGACGGCTTCTCGGCAATCACCAAGGTTTTCATCTCTACAATCCGTTGTCCTACGCGTGCGCACGCGAGCGCACACGCGCTCACACACGTGCGCACACGTGCATGAATTGACCTTACCAAAAATTTCTGACGTGTCGAAATCGCCCGCTTCCCAGCCCCGCGCGCCCCGTCAACGCATCCAGGCGCGCCGCTCCGGCGTGCATGGCAAAGGTGTGTTCGCTTTGGTCGATCTGGCCGAGGGCGAAACGCTGATCGAATACACGGGCGAGATCATCGACTGGGACGAGGCGCTGGAACGCCACCCACACGACCCGAAAGACCCGCACCACACCTTTTATTTCCACATCGACGGTGGGCGGGTGATCGACGCCAAGTACGGCGGCAACTCCTCGCGCTGGATCAACCACAACTGCGACCCCAACTGTGTGGCCGACGAGGAAAACGGCCGCGTCTTCATTCGTGCGCTGCGCAACATCCCCGCCGGCTCGGAGCTGTTCTACGACTACGGCCTCACCATCGACGAGCCCTACACCAAGAAGCTCAAGGCCCAGTTTCCTTGCTGGTGTGGCAGCGCCAACTGCCGGGGCACGCTGTTGGCGCCCAAAGAACGCAAGCGCAAGGCTTGAAGGTCGCGTCATGGACACACTGCGCGCTTCGCTCAACCACCACGCCGAACGCGTGTGGGAGGCGGTGGCGCCCGGCCTGCCCGCGTTTTCGGTCGAGGTGCTGACCGAGATCGACTCCACCAACACCGAACTCATGCGCCGCGCCCGCGCCGGCACGCTGTCGCCGACGCTGCTGGTGGCGCTGTCGCAAACCGCCGGGCGCGGGCGGCGGGGCAAGGCCTGGGTCAGCGCCCCGGGCGATTCGCTCACCTTCTCGCTGGGCCTGCCCATGGCGCCGGTCGACTGGAGCGGCCTGTCGCTGGCCGTGGGCGTGAGCCTGGCCGACAGCCTGCATCCTGAGGTGCGCCTGAAATGGCCCAACGACCTGTGGTGGCACGGCCGCAAGCTGGGCGGCATCCTGGTGGAGACCGCTAACCCGGGGGCCACCCAGGGCACTGGCCGCTGCGCCGTGGTGGGCGTGGGCCTGAACCTGGCCACACCCGTGCTGCCCGAGATGCCTGCGGCCGAGATGCCCGCCATGCCGCCGGCCGGCCTGCGCGAATGCCTGCCTGGGCTGGACGCCGGTGCCCTGCTGCTGCGCGTGTTGCCGGCCCTGGTGCGCGATCTGCAAGCCTTCGAGGCCCTGGGCTTTGAGGCCTTTGCCCAACGTTTTGCGCAACGCGACGCCTTGCTGGGCCAACCCGTGCACACCTCAGATGGCCTGACCGGCGAGGCCTGCGGGGTGGGGCCCGATGGCTGCCTGCGTGTGCTCACGCCCGAGGGCATGCGCGACGTCAGCAGCGCCGAAGTGAGCGTGCGCCCGTGCTGAGGCTGTTTGCCCTTGTGATGCTGCTGGCCAACGCCGGCTACTTCGCCTGGAGCCAGGGCCACCTGCGCACGCTGGGCTGGGGCCCGGTGGAGCAGCGCGAGCCCGAACGGCTGGCGCAGCAAATGGGTGCCGACAAGCTGCGGCTGGAGGGCTCAGCGCCCACACCTGCCCCCAGCCCTGCGCCCACAACGCCCGCGGCGGCGGCGACGGAAGCCACCACCTGCCAGGCCGTGGCCGGCCTGAGCCCTGCCCAGGCCACGGCCGTCACCACGGCCTTGGTCGGCGCCGGTCTGGACGACAAACATTGGGCCCTGGACGAGTCCGTGTTGCCCGAGCGCTGGATCGTCTACGTGGGCAAATTCCCCAGCGCCGACCTGCTCAACCGCAAGAAGACAGAGCTGCGCAGCCTGCGCGTGGAGTTCCGGGACGTCAACGCGCCCGCACTGCAACCGGGCCTGGCCTTGGGCACCTACTCCACCGAAGCGGCGGCCCAGACCGCGCTGCAGGAGCTGGGACGCTCCGGCGTGCGATCGGCCAAGGTGACCAAGGAGCGCGAAGAACAACGCAGCGTGGCCGTGCGCCTACCCGCTCTCACCGAAGCCGAGCGTGCGCGCGTCGAGCCCCTGGTGCAGCAGGCCGCCGGTAAACCCTTGGCGGCCTGCCCATAAAAAATGCCCCCAACAGGTGGGGGCTTGTTTTTGACAGGGGCCACCACAGCGGCCCCTGTTTGCGTTTCGCAGAAGTGGCTTACTTGCTCACCACACGCACCATCTCCAGGCACTTGTTGGAGTAGCCCCACTCGTTGTCGTACCAGCTCACCAGCTTCACAAACGTGCCGTCCAGCGCGATGCCAGCGTCGGCGTCAAAGATGGAGGTGCGGGTGTCGCCACGGAAATCGGTGGCCACGACCTTGTCTTCGGTGTAACCCAGCACGCCCTTCAAAGCGCCTTCGGACTGGGCCTTCATTTCGGCCTTGATCTCGTCGTAGGTGGCGGCTTTGTCCAGCTCCACGGTCAGGTCAACCACCGACACGTCGGAAGTAGGCACACGGAAGGACATGCCGGTCAGCTTCTTGTTGAGCGAAGGAATCACCACGCCCACCGCCTTGGCAGCGCCCGTGCTCGAAGGAATGATGTTTTCCAGGATGCCACGGCCACCGCGCCAGTCTTTGTTGCTGGGACCGTCCACGGTCTTTTGGGTGGCGGTGGCGGCGTGCACGGTGGTCATCAGGCCGCGCTTGATGCCCCACTTGTCGTGCAGCACCTTGGCCACGGGTGCGAGGCAGTTGGTGGTGCACGAAGCGTTGGAGATGATGGCTTCGCCCTTGTAGGTGTCGTGGTTCACGCCGAACACGAACATGGGGGTGTCGTCCTTGGAGGGGGCCGACAGGATGACCTTCTTGGCGCCGGCGTCCAGGTGCTTCTGGGCAGTGGCCTTGTCCAGGAACAGGCCAGTGGACTCGATCACCACGTCGGCGCCGACTTCGTTCCACTTGAGGTTGGCGGGGTCGCGCTCCTGGGTCAGGCGGATCTTCTTGCCGTTGACGATCAGGGTGTTGCCTTCAACGCTCACGGTGCCCTTGAAGCGGCCGTGCACGCTGTCGTACTGCAGCATGTAGGCCAGGTAGTCGGGCTCCAGCAGGTCGTTGATGGCCACGATCTCGATGTCCGAGAAATTCTGGATGGCGCTGCGCAACACGTTGCGGCCGATGCGGCCGAAGCCGTTGATACCCACTTTGATCGTCATGAGAGAACTCCTGATGTTGAAACGAAAACCTTACTTGCTCAGAACCTTGCGCACCGTGTCGGTCACGTTTTGGCTGCGGCCAACAAGCGCTGCGCGCAATTGTTACCCTGCGCCGAAACTTACTTTTTCAGAACCACCCGAACGGTTGTTGCAACGTTTTCTGGCGTGAAACCGAAGTGCTTGAACAGCACCGGCGCGGGGGCCGATTCGCCGTAGGTGTCGATGCCGACCACGGCGGCCACGCCGTACTTCCACCAACCGTCGGTCGAACCCATTTCCACCGCGATGCGGGGCAGGCCGGCCGGCAGCACCGAGGCCTTGTACTCGGTGGTCTGGCGGTCGAAGGTGGTGGTGCTGGGCATGGAGACCACGCGCACGGCGATCTTGTGTTCCTTGGCCAGCAGCTCCTGCGCCTTGAGGGCCAATTGCACTTCGGAGCCGGTGGCGATGATGACGGCCTGCGCCTTTTTCTTCAGACCCACTTCGGCCGGCTCGGCCAGCACATAGGCGCCACGGCTGATGTCGCCCAGCTCGTGTTTGGGCGCGTAGGGCAGGTTCTGGCGGCTCAGCAGCAGGGCGGTGGGCTTGTGGCGGTTTTCCAGGGCCACGGCCCAGGCCACAGCGGTCTCGGCGGTGTCGGCCGGGCGCCAGACATCCAGGCCGGGGATCAGGCGCAGGCTGGCCGCGTGTTCGATGGACTGGTGGGTGGGGCCGTCTTCGCCCAGACCGATGGAGTCGTGGGTGAAGACGTGGATCACGCGCTGCTTCATCAGCGCGGCCATGCGGATGGCGTTGCGCGAGTAGTCGCTGAAGGTCAGGAAGGTGCCGGCGTAGGGGATGAAACCACCGTGCAGGGCGATGCCGTTCATGATGGCGGCCATGCCGAACTCGCGCACACCGTAGTTGATGTGGCGGCCACCCTGGCCGGCCTCGTTCTTCACCACGGCGCCGGTGGCGTCAAAACGCAGGCTGGGCGTGGCCTTGGTGTTGGTGAGGTTGGAGCCGGTCAGGTCGGCGCTGCCGCCCAGCATTTCGGGCAGGGCGGCGGTGAAGGCTTCGAGCGCGATCTGGCTGGCCTTGCGGCTGGCCACGGTTTCGGCCTTGGTGTGGGCGCCGATGGTGGCGTCCACCGCGACTTGGGCAAAGGACTTGGGCAGGTCGCCCTTCATGCGGCGCACGAACTCCTTGGCCAGTTCGGGGAAGGCGGCCTTGTAGGCGGCGAACTTGTCGTTCCAGGCGGCCTCTGCGGCCTTGCCCTGCGACTTGGCGTCCCACGCGGCGTACACGTCCTTGGGGATGACAAAGGGCTCGTGGGTCCAGCCCAGGGCTTCGCGGGTGAGCTTGATTTCCTCGGCGCCCAGTGGCTCGCCGTGCGCCTTGGCGGTGTTGGCGCGGTTGGGGCTGCCCTTGCCAATGCTGGTCTTGCAGCAAATGAGCGTGGGCTTGTCAGCGCTCTGCTTGGCGGCAGCGATCGCCGCGTCCACAGCGTCGGCGTTGTGGCCGTCCACGTCGCGGATCACGTTCCAGCCACAGGCCTCAAAACGCTGCGGCGTGTTGTCGATGAACCAGGGCGCGACCTGGCCGTCGATGGAGATGCCGTTGTCGTCGTACAGGGCCACCAGCTTGTTCAGCTTCCAGGCGCCGGCCAGGGCCACGGCCTCGTGGCTGATGCCTTCCATCAGGCAGCCGTCGCCAAGGAACACATAGGTGTGGTGGTCCACGATGGCGTGGCCGTCACGGTTGAATTCGCTCGCCAGCAGCTTCTCGGCCAGCGCCATGCCCACCGCGTTGGTGATGCCCTGACCCAGCGGGCCGGTGGTGGTTTCCACACCGGGGGTGATGCCCACCTCGGGGTGGCCGGCGGTCTTGCTGTGCAACTGGCGGAAGTTCTTCAGCTCGTCGATGGGCAGCTTGTAGCCGGTGAGGTGCAGCAGCGCGTAGATCAGCATGGAGCCGTGACCATTGGACAGCACGAAGCGGTCGCGGTTGGCCCAGGCGGGGTTGCTCGGGTTGTGCTGCAGGTGGCGGCCCCACAAGGCCACCGCCATGTCGGCCATGCCCATGGGCGCGCCGGGGTGGCCAGAATTGGCCTGCTGCACGGCGTCCATGGCCAATGCGCGGATGGCGTTGGCCATGGTTTGGGACGAAACGGTGGTGGCGACGGCGGTGTCGGTCATGAAAACCTCGGGAGGAATGGGTCCAGGCCAACAACCGGTGCGCAGACGCACGGCCTGGGACAAACCCGAGATTTTACCGGCTGGCGCCCAAGCGCCACCCAAGCAGCGCACCACAGACGGTAAGCTTGTTGGCCATGCAAGAAGACATCCCTCCGCCCGCCCAAGCCCTCATACTCGCTGCGGGTCGTGGCGAGCGCATGCGTCCGCTGACCGACACCTGCCCCAAACCCCTGTTGTCCGTGCGCGGCCAAGCGCTCATGCAATACCCGCTGGACGCGTTGGCTCAAGCCGGCTTCACACCGGTGATGACCAACACCGCCTGGTTGGGCGAGCAGATCGAGGCCGCGTTCGGCGAACGCTTGATCTATTCACACGAAGGGCGCGACTTTGGCGGTGCGCTGGAAACGGCTGGCGGCATCGCGCGTGCGCTGCCACAACTCGACGAGGTGTTCTGGGTGGTGGCCGGCGATGTGTTTGCGCCCGACTTTGTGTTTGAGTCCGAAGCCCTGCTGCGCTTTCGCGCCAGCGATGCACTCGCCCACTTGTGGCTGGTGCCCAACCCCGCACACAACCCCAAGGGTGACTTTGGCCTGGCCGCCGATGGCCATGCCGTCAATGGCGACGGACCCGACGGCACCCGCCTGACCTACAGCACCATCGGCCTGTACCGCCGGGCGCTTTTCCAGGCCCCATGGTGCGACATCCCACCAGGCAACCCGCAAGGCGTCAAGCTGGCTTTGGCACCGATCCTGCGCCGCGCCATGGACGCCGGCCACGTGACCGCCAGCGTGTACACCGGCACCTGGGCCGACGTGGGCACGCCCGAGCGCCTTCAAGCACTCAACACAGGGCTTGATCACCTTGAAAATCGAAAGCATCCTTTTCGATTTTCAAGGTCTTAAAATGCCTCCATGATTGACCGAAGCGATCTCTACAAGGCCTTGCAGGATCGGCTTGGCGAAGTGCCTGCGGTGGCACTGTTAGGAGCGCGTCAAGTCGGCAAGACCACCCTGGCGCAAACCTACGCCACCCGATTCGAGTGCGCCTACTTCGACCTGGAAGACCCCCAATCGCTGGCCAGCCTGGACCAGCCACAGGCCGTGCTGCAGTCGCTGCTGGCACAGGGCAAAACCATCGTCATGGACGAAGTGCAGCGCCGGCCCGACCTTTTCCCTCTGCTGCGAACCCTCATCGACCGGCATCAGCGCAACGGCCAGTTTTTGCTGCTGGGCAGCGCGTCGCAGGCCCTGATGCAGCAGTCCGGCGAGTCACTGGCCGGGCGCATGGGGCTCATTCACATGGGTGGCCTGGCCTTGTCTGAAGCGCCCACCACCCCAGTTGAAACGCTGTGGCTGCGCGGTGGCTACCCGCGTGCCCTGCTGGCCGGCAGCAACCGCGCCGCCATGCGCTGGTTGCGAGATTACCTGGCTCTGGTGATCGAGCGCGATCTGCCCCAGTTGGGCTTGCATGTGCCCGCCCCGGTGTTGCAGCGTTTCTGGCGGTTGTTGGCCCACTACCACGGGCAAACCTGGAACGCCGCTGAACCGGCCCGCAGTTTGGGGGTGAGCGAGCCCACCATCCGCCGCTACCTCGAGTTCATGACCGGCCTGCAACTGGTGCGCCAACTGCCACCGTGGCACGAAAACCTGGGCAAGCGCCAGGTCAAGGCGCCGAAAATTTACATCCGCGACAGCGGGCTGCTGCACCACCTGTGGGGCACCGCCGATTTGGAAGCGCTGTGGCAACACCCAAAAAGCGGCGCCAGCTGGGAAGGCTTTGCGCTGGAGCAAGTGCTGCACGTGGCGCAACCCGACGAGGCCTATTTCTGGGCCACCCATGCAGGCGCCGAATTGGACTTGCTGATGTTCAAACACGGCTTGCGTGTGGGCGTGGAGTTCAAGCGCATGGACGCGCCGCGAATGACCCCTTCCATGCACACCGCGCTGAACGATCTCAAACTCGACGCCCTGTACGTCGTCTATTCTGGCGAGCGCCGTTACAGCCTGAACACCACAGGCCCGGCGGTGCAAGCCATTCCTTTGCAAGACCTCTCGCACCTGCATGCCGACTGGAACTGACCCCATGACCACCACCCCCTACGCCCAGCGCCGCGCCCGTGTGGCCCAGGCCATTGGCCCCGATGGCATCGCCCTCATCCCGACCGCGCCGGAATACCCGCGCAACCGCGACAACGACCACCTCTACCGGCACGACAGCTACTTCTATTACCTCACAGGTTTTACCGAGCCCAACGCATTTCTGGTGATCACGGGCGACGGTCGCAGCACGCTGTTCTGCCAGCCCAAAGACCTGGAACGCGAGATCTGGGACGGCATCCGCCTGGGCCCCGAGGCCGCGCCGGCCGCGCTGGGTGTGAGCGCCGCCCACGCCATCGGTGAGTTGGATGCGCAATTGCCCAAGCTGACGGAGAACCGCGATGCCGTCTGGTACCCCTTCGCCATCCACACCGGGCTGGAGGCGCGGGTGGGCAAATGGCTGGAACGGGTGCGCGCCCGCGTGCGCTTCGGCGCCCTGTGCCCCGAGCAGCAACGCGACCTGTGTGGCGTGCTCGACGAGATGCGGCTGATCAAGGACGCCCACGAGCAAGACATCATGCGCCGGGCCGCGCAGATCAGCGCCCGCGCCCACGTGCGCGCCATGCAGCGCAGCGCCGCCATGCTGCGTGCCGGCCAGGAGGTGCGCGAGTACCACCTCGACGCCGAACTGCTGCACGAATTCCGCCAGCACGGCTCACAGTACCCGGCCTACGGCAGCATCGTGGCCGCCGGTGCCAACGCCTGCGTGCTGCATTACCGCGCCGATGCCGCACCGGTGCGCGATGGTGAGCTGGTGCTGATCGACGCCGGCTGCGAGCTGGACGGCTACGCCAGCGACATCACCCGCACCTTCCCGGCCAATGGCCGCTTCACCGGCCCGCAACGTGCGCTGTACGACCTGGTGCTGGCCTCGCAAGAGGCGGCCATGGCGGCCACAAAAGCAGGCGCCCGCTTCAACGACCCCCACGAGGCCACCGTCAAGGTGCTGGCGCAAGGCATGCTCGACCTCGGCCTGCTGGACAAAAACAAGGTGGGTACGGTGGCGGACGTGATTGAAAAGCGCGCCTACTTCCCGTTCTACATGCACCGCACCGGCCACTGGCTGGGCATGGACGTCCACGACTGCGGCAGCTACGTGGAGCCGACCGAAGTGGGACAGACCAGCGAGCGCCGCGACCCGCTCAGCGGAGAAACCATCACCAACCGCCCGAGCCGCATCCTGCGCCCTGGCATGGTGCTGACCATCGAGCCCGGCCTCTACGTGCGCCCAACCGAAGGCGTGCCCGAAGCCTTCCACAACATCGGCATACGCATCGAGGATGACGCCATCGTGACGGACACCGGCTGTGAACTCATCACCCGCGACGTGCCGGTGGCGGCCAACGAGATCGAAGCGCTGATGCGCGGCTGAGCCCCGTCGGTCACCATTTGTTTCATGTTGGGGCGATCCAAGGTCGCCCTTTTTTTTCGCCATCTGTGAAAAAATGTGACACATGAAACAACATGCCGGTGTCAGCAGGCGCATGCTGCTGGGCGCTACGGCGGCACTGCCGCTGGCTGCCCGGTCGGCCCATGCGCACACGCTGCGCGTGCTGACCTGGCCCGGCTACGCCGACCCGGACGTGGTGGCCACCTTCGAACGGCGCGAAGGCGTGAAGGTCGAAGTCAGCGTGGTCGACTCGGACGACACCCTGTGGGAACGCATGAACGCCCGCCAGGGCGGGGACTTCGACGTTTTTGCGGTCAACACGGCCGAACTGCAACGCTACATCGCCGCCAACCTCGTGGCCACGCTGGACCCCCAACGCCTGCCCCACCGCGCCGATCAGCTGCCGCGCTTTCGCGACTTGGACAAAGTGCCCGGCCTGGTGCACCAGGGCAAGACCTACGCCATTCCCTACACCTACGCGGAAATGGGCCTGATCCACGACCGTCGCCAAATGCCCCAGGCCCCCGATTCGGTGGCCGCGCTGTGGGACCCGCGCTGGCGCGGCAAAGTGCTGGCCTACAACGGGGGCACCCACAATTTTTCGCTGGCCGCCATCGCGTTGGGGCTGAGCACCCCGTTCCATCTGGGCGCCAGCGAATGGCCCCGGGTGGTCGATCACCTCATCGCACTGCGGCGCAACGTGCTGAGCTTCTACACCGAACCCGAGGAATCGGTCCGTTTGTTCACCTCGCGCGGCGCCGCCCTGATGTTTGCCAACTACGGGTCACAACAGGTCAAGCTGCTCCAAGCTGCGGGCGTGGACGTGGGCTATACGGTTCCGCGCGAAGGGGCTCTGGCATGGCTGGACTGCTGGGCCATGAGCCGCAGCGCCCACGATCCGGATCTGGCCACGCGCTGGATCGACTACCTGCTTGAAGCCGGACCAGGCGAGGTGCTGGTGCAGCGCCAGGGTCTGGCCAACACCACCTCACCTTCCCCATTTCACCGCCCGGATGCCCGCTTGCGCTGGCTGGAACCGGTGGAAGACACCCAAAAGCGCACCCGCATGTGGGACCGCATCGTGTCAGGCGATCGCGCGGCCAAAGTGCTGGCCGCATGAAATTCGGCATCGCGCTCAAGCTCAGCCTGCTGCTGGCCTTGGCCGGCGCGCTGGCGGCGGGCCTCACCGGCTATTACGCCTTTGAAGCCAGCCGCACCCTGCTGGTGAACGCGGCCAAAGACCGGCTGCTGACCTCGACCCTGGTGCTGGCACGCCGTGTGGCGTTGGCGCGCGAGGAAATCGAGCGCGACCTGGTGCTGGTGGCGGAACACCCCGCCGCACGCGCCCTGCTGCAAGGCCCTGGCACGCCATCGCAACAGCAAACCTTGCAGGACCTGATGGTCCTGATGCTGCAATCACAACCGTCCTACTTTCAGGTGCGGCTGATTGCCGCCGACCAGCACGGCATGGAACGTGTGCGGGTGGACCGCGCCCCCCGAGGCCCGATGGTGGTAGCAGACGACGACTTGCAGGAAAAGGGGCACTTCGATTACGTCTCGCAGGCGCTGCGGCTCGGACCCGACCAGACCTACATGTCGCGGGTGGCCATCAACCACGAGCGCGGATCACACCTGGGCGTGGACAAGCCCTCGCTGCAACTGGCCCGCCCGGTGCGGGACGCACAGGGTCGCACCCTGGGGGTGGCGGTCATCAACATCGACTTGAACGGCACCTTCGAGTTGCTGGCCAAGGACATGCCGGAGAGCATCCAGCTGTACTTTGCCAACCACGAGGGCGACATCCTCATCCACCCCGAGCCTGCCAAGACCTTTGGCTTCGACCGCGGCCGGCGCATCTTCATCCAGGACGAATTCGCTGCCACGGGGCCTGTCGTGCGCGGCGACAACAACGTCGCGGTGTTCGAGTCCCACGAGGGCGCCCACGCCAACCAACCCGTGGTGGCCGCCTTCATGAGCCAACCGCTGAAGGTGAGCTCGCCCGAAACACGGCTGACCTTGGGCCTGACCCAGCCCCTTCAGGCGGTGCTGGCCGACTCCAACCGGCTGGGCCAGACCGTGCTGCAAATCGTGCTCGCCCTGTGCGCACTCAGCCTGCTGCTGGCCCTGTGGATGGGCCGGGCACTGACGCGCCCCATCAATGCCATCAGCCACGCCGCCCGCATGGTCGCCAGTGGTCTGCCGGCGGGCGCCTTGCCGGTGGAGCGGCGCGATGAGATCGGCGATCTGGCGCGCGCCTTCCGTGACATGCGCCTGCAAATCGGCGAGCAGATCAGCGAACTGCGCGACAACCAGGACGAGCTGGAGCACCTCGCCCAACACGACCCCCTGACCGGACTGGCCAACCGGCGCAAGTTCCAGGAACGCCTGGACCACGCACTGGCCCAGGCGCGGCGTGTGCCGCAGACGGTGAGTGTGCTGTTCATCGACCTGGACCGCTTCAAGCCGATCAACGACCACCACGGCCACGACGTGGGTGACGTGGTGCTGCAGACCGTGGCACGCCGGTTGAAAGGTGTGCTGCGCGAGGTGGACACCGTGGCCCGCATCGGCGGCGATGAGTTTGTGGCCTTGCTGGGCGCACCCGCCACCCAGGAACAGCTCGAAGCCATCGCCCGCAAACTGCTGACGCTGGTGAGCGAGCCCATGGTGGTGGACAAGCTGCAACTCGACCTGGGCTGCAGCATAGGCATTGCCAGCTACCCAGACCACGCCAGCACCGCCACCGACCTGCTGGCCGCCGCCGATCACGCCATGTACCAAGCCAAAACGGCCGGCCGCAACACGTTCCGCTTTTTTGACGCAACGCCGCCCGCGGCCTGACCCCACCACCGCCTGTCGGAACACCCTCAAGCCGCGGCAGTCGGCGCCGATTTCGACAGAACCATGAAAATCGAAACCGCCAGCGTGGCCATGGCCAGCCAGCACAGCGAGGTGTCGCACCACCGCGTGCAAGAGCAGCTGCGCCTGTGGAACGGCAACCACCGCCTGGAGCTGAACCGCGACAGCAGCCGCACCAGCGCCTCTTCGATGGTGACCCACCTCTCCGCACGGGCGCAGGCGATGCCACGCAACCTGCCTGCGGCAGCGCCGGCCACCATGGCGCAGGCCGCACCCGCCAGCCAAGCCGCCTCCAGCGCCGATGCCGAATCGGTGGACCCCAAGCTGGAACCACTGATCCGGCTGGTCGAACTCATCACGGGCCGCAAGGTGCGCCTCTTCCGCGCCGAGGACTTGACCGGCAAAGCCCCATCACAAAGCACCCCCAACCCCAACCCCGCCGCACAACGCGCGGGCTGGGGCCTGAGCTACGACCGCACGGAAACCCGCTACGAGGCCCAGCACACCCAGGTGCAGGTGGAAGGCACGGTCAAGACCAGCGACGGCCGTGAGATCAACTTTGCCCTGTCGCTGGAGATGCGGCGAGAGTACCTGGAGACCAGCAGCGTCTCCCTGCGCGCCGGCGACGCGCTGCTCAAAGACCCGCTGGTCATCCACTTTGATGGTCCTGTCGGCGAGCTGTCCGACCTGCGCTTCGACTTCGACCTGGACGCCGATGGCAACCTCGACAACATGGCCTTTGTGGGCGCCGGCAGCGGCTTTCTGGTGCTCGACAAAAACGGCAACGGCAGCGTGGACGACGGCCGCGAGCTGTTTGGCGCCTTGAGCGGCGACGGCTTTGCCGACCTGGCCGCACTGGACGACGACGGCAACGGCTGGATAGACGAAAACGACCGCGCGTTCGACCAGCTGCAGGTGTGGCAAAAGGACGCTGAAGGCCAGGACCGCCTGCGCAGCCTGCGCGAGGCCAACGTGGGCGCGCTCTACCTGGGCCGCGTGGCCAGCCCGTTCTCGGTGCGCGACGCCTCCAACCAGACCCTAGGCGAGGTGCGCAGCACCGGCGTGTACCTGCGCGAGGACGGCGGCGCCGGGGCGCTGCAGCAGATCGATCTGGCGGTGTAGGCCTACCTCGGGTACTGCTGTCTGGCGTGGAGCACGCTCAAAATTTCGATGCAATCCACCGTGTACCGGTACACCAGTATGTAGTTGGGATGCGATACCAGCTCATGGGTACCGGCCACCCGACCCCGCCGGTACTGGGCAGGCAGAACGGCCAGCGCATCGGCATCGTCGATCAAACGCGCCACCAGCCGACGTGCTGCCCGCACATCGCGTTCGGCGATGAACTCGGCAATGGTGCTCAGGTCTTCCAGCGCGGACTCAAGCCACAGAACCTTGAGCATGCCCTGCTTCGGCTGCGTGAATCACCGCGTCCATGCGTCGCATGACTTCGTCTGTGCTGAACCGGGGCGTCTCTGGATCGTCAGCGCGGCGCAGTGCCGCCTCGACCCGGGCGCGAAACCACTGGTCGTGCGCGTCCGCCTCTTGTTGAGTGGAAAACTCGGACACGATGGGGTCAAGCGCGACGTTCATGCGAAAAGGTTAGCACAGGCCACAAGCGTACGCACACATTTCTGTCGCCACCTACCCTGCCCCCATCCCAAACCGGTCCGCCCGCGCCGGTGCCCAGAACTCGGTGAACACGCGGTGCAAACCTTCGGTGCTGTCTTGCAGCAAGGCGCCGGGGCGCACCTGGGGCAGCAGGTTGGAAAGCAGGCGCACGTCGTTCTCGTTCACACGGCGCACGATGTGGTGGGCGGTGATGCTGCTGGGGTGTTGCAAGCCGGCGGCCTGCACCAGCTCCTGCAAGGCCTTGAGCGTGTTCTGGTGGAAGTTGAACACCCGCGTGGTCTTGTTGTTCACGTCCAGCGCCTGCTGGCGCAGCGGGTCTTGGGTGGTCACGCCGGTGGGGCAGTGGCCGGTGTGGCAGGCCTGGGCCTGTATGCAACCCAGTGCAAACATGAAGCCACGCGCGCTGTTGCACCAGTCGGCGCCCATGGCCATGGCGCGCGCGATGTCGAAGGCGCTGACCACCTTGCCGGCGCAGCCGATTTTGATGCGGTCGCGCAGGTTCACGCCCACCAAGGTGTTGTGTACCAGCAGCAGGCCTTCCTGCAGCGGCGCGCCCACGTGGTCGGTGAACTCCAGCGGCGCGGCACCGGTGCCGCCTTCCGCGCCGTCGACCACGATGAAGTCGGGCGTGATGCCACTTTGTTGCATGGCCTTGACCAGCCCAAACCACTCCCACGGGTGGCCCACACAGAACTTGAAGCCCACCGGCTTGCCTTCGCTCAAAGACCGCAGGCGGGCGATGAAGTCCATCAGCTCCAGCGGCGTTGAGAAGGCGCTGTGCGAAGCGGGCGACACGCAGTCCTGCCCTTGCGGAACACCCCGCGCAGCGGCGATTTCGGCCGTCACCTTGGCGCCCGGCAAAACGCCGCCGTGGCCGGGTTTGGCGCCCTGGCTGAGCTTGATCTCGATCATGCGCACCTGGGGGTCAAGCGCGTTGGCGCGGAACTTGTCGGCGTTGAATGTGCCGTCGTCGTTGCGGCAGCCAAAGTAGCCCGAGCCGATCTCCCAGATCAGGTCGCCGCCATGCACACGGTGCCAGGCAGAGATCGAGCCTTCGCCCGTGTCGTGCGCGAAGCGCCCTTTTTTGGCACCGGCGTTGAGCGACTGGATGGCGTTGGCGCTGAGCGCTCCAAAACTCATGGCCGAGATGTTGAAGATGCTGGCGTCGTAAGGCTGGGTGCATGCCGGCCCGCCGATGGTGAGGCGAAAGTCGTGGCTGTCGATCACGCTGGGCACCATGGCGTGGTTCAGCCACTCGTGGCCGTCACCTTTCACATCCACCTGCGTGCCAAAAGGGCGCTTGTCGGTTTCACCTTTGGCGCGGGCGTACACCAGGCTGCGTTGCGAGCGCGAAAATGGCGTCGCCTCGGTGTCGTTCTCGATGAAGTACTGCCGCATCTCGGGCCGGATCTTCTCCAGCATGAAACGCAGGTTGCCAATGACCGGGTAGTTGCGTCGCACCGCGCTGTACCCTTGCCGCAGATCGCGCACGCCCACCACGCTCAGGCCGCCAAACACCAGCAAGGCCAGCAGCCCCTTGCCAAAGGCGATCAGCGTGAACAAGCTCAACAGCGCGGCCACCACACACACGCCCAGGGCGGTGTAGCGCACCGGGTAAAGGTGGTTGAGTTTGTCCAGCATGCGGCGCTCCTGCGGTCGGTTGGCGGCCATCATAAGCCGCTATCGCCGTACACTTGGCGCCCCGTTACCGACCGACACGCCGCGATGAACACCGATACCACTGCGCCCAGCAACGCCCCTTCCACAGCGATGTCGCCCGACGACTTCGACGCCCTGGACAGCATCCTGGACGGCCTGCGCGAACGCCACGACGAAATCCCGCAGTGGGAGTTCTGCGAAGGTTTCATCGCCGCGCTGGTCTGCTGCCGCCGGGTCATCCTGCCCAGCGAATATTTCCCTGTGCTGTTTGGTGACGGCGACAACGGAGGCATCGCCACCAGCAGCCTGTTCCAAGACGAAGCCCAGTTCACCCAGTTCATGACGCTGTGGACACGCCGCTGGAACGAGGTGGCGCAAGCCCTGGGCACGCCGGTGGAGTCGCTTGACGACGAGCGCGCCTACTCGCCCGAGGTGGTGGACATCCGGGGCGCCGTGGCCTGCCTGAGCGACGAAGAGCGTGCCGACATGGGCGACGACCCCCTGCCGAGTTTTGGCCAGGTGTGGGCGCTGGGCTTCATGTTCGCGGTGGAAAACTGGCCCGAAGAATGGGCGCCCCCGCGCGACCGCGACGCCGCCAAGTGGCTGGACGAATCGCTGGAAACCATCGTCGCCCTGAGCGAAGACGACACCGGCGAACCCACGGTGTCCATGTACAAGGAAGACGGCCCGCCCAGCGTGAGCGAGGACCGCATCAACCTGTTCGGCGAAGGCATCTGGGCGGTTTACGACCTGGCCGAAATCTGGCGCAACATCGGCCCGCGTGTGGAAACCGTGCGCAAGGAAGCCGAACCCGGCCGCAACGACCCGTGCCCGTGTGGCAGCGGCAAGAAGTACAAGAAGTGCCACGGGGCGTGACACGCACCCGCCCCTGACCGCTCGCCCACGCGAACGTGGTGGGGGCTTTGAAGCGACCTAACAGGCCGTTGAAAAATCCCCTGCGAGCGTCCGCGTCGGCCGCTACGATCTGAAGTCATCCCGCAACAACTGCGACGATAAAGATGAGAGGCAACCAAGACTTCCAGGGGGCGATGTTTAGCTA
>NZ_JBHTCA010000021.1:0-74391 GCF_042665215.1 Hydrogenophaga atypica | reverse complement strand
TCCAGCGCCTGTCCTCTGGCCTGCGCATCAACAGCGCCAAAGACGACGCCGCCGGCCTGGCCATCTCGGAACGTTTCACCAGCCAGATCCGTGGCCTGAACCAAGCGGTTCGCAACGCCAACGACGGTATTTCGCTGGCGCAGACCGCTGAAGGCGCCCTCAAAGCCTCCGGCGACATCCTGCAGCGCATCCGCGAACTGGCCGTGCAGTCGGCCAACGCCTCCAACAGCGCCGGTGACCGCCAGGCCCTGAACGCCGAAGTGGGCCAACTGGTGGCTGAACTGGATCGCATCTCGCAATCCACCGAATTCAACGGCCAGAAGCTGCTGAACGGCACCTTTGGCACCGCCCAGTTCCAGGTCGGCGCCAACTCGGGCCAGACCATCGTGGCCGCCACCGCCAACCTGCGCACCACCGTCTATGGCAACAACCAAATCGCCGGAACGGGCGCGGATGCCAATTTCAGCACAAACACTGCGGCGTATGGCACCAACGGCGTCGCTGGTGGCACTTTGGCTGTGAATGGTGCGCTGGGTTCCGCCAGCATCACGGTCGCAGATAACGATTCCACCAAAGTCACTGCGGATGCCATCAACGCCCAAACCAACAAAACGGGGGTCACCGCTACTGCACGCGCCACGGCTCAGCTCAGTTTTGGAGCGTCGGGCGCCTACTCCCTGGTGCTGCGTTCGGACAACTCCAGCAACGAGACCGTGTCTTTCAACATCTCTGCCACCAACGGCGCCGATGGTCTGAGCGCTGCCGTGGCAGCCATCAACGAGAAATCGTCTAAAACCGGTATCACCGCCCAGTTGAACGAGGCTCAAACCGGTGTTGTACTGACCAACTCCACCGGGAACAACATCATGGTGGGCGACACAGTGTCTGACAATGATGCCGATGTTTTTATCCAAAAAATGTCGGTCAATACCGCTGGTGCTTTGAATCTTGTAGGGACGCAGTACTCCCTGATTCCAGACGGCATTAACGACTTCATCACGGTCAGCGGCTACCTCACCCTGGACTCTGACAAATCGTATGCGGTCACTTCCACCGACACCACCGCGCTGGGGGCTGCCGACATCACCACCGGTTCGACCCTGAAGAAAGTGTCTGAGCTGGACGTGACCACGTTCAACAAGGCCAGCGACGCCTTGAAGACCGTGGATTCGGCCCTGGCCTTCATCAGTGGTGAGCGCGCCAAGCTCGGCGCCTTGCAAAGCCGGTTTGAAACCACGGTGAGCAACCTGCAAGTGACGTCTGAGAACCTCTCGGCCTCCCGCAGCCGCATCCTCGACGCCGACTTTGCCGCCGAAACCGCCATGCTGTCCAAGGCGCAGATCCTGCAGCAGGCCGGCACCGCCATGGTGGCCCAGGCCAACCAGCTACCACAAGGTGTGCTGGCCCTGCTGCGGTAAAAAGGCGTAAAAAAGCAGCCTTTTCTCAAGCGAGCCTCAAGTTTCTGGATGAAGCGCCGAAAAACAAAATAACGACTTCATCACAGCCTGCCACCTGCCCCGCACGGTGGACCGACTCGCAAGTGGTCGTGGTTGGCGGAAACGCCAGTTTGTTTGGTTTTCTTATCAAGGAGATCTGCCATGGCAGCCACCATCAACACCAACGTCAACTCGTTGACCGCACAACGCAACCTGACCACATCCCAGGGTTCGCTGTCGCAAGCCATCCAGCGCCTGTCCTCTGGCCTGCGCATCAACAGCGCCAAAGACGACGCCGCCGGCCTGGCCATCTCGGAACGTTTCACCAGCCAGATCCGTGGCCTGAACCAAGCGGTTCGCAACGCCAACGACGGCATTTCGCTGGCGCAGACCGCTGAAGGCGCCCTCAAAGCCTCCGGCGACATCCTGCAGCGCATCCGCGAACTGGCCGTGCAGTCGGCCAACGCATCCAACAGCGCCGGTGACCGCCAGGCCCTGAACGCCGAAGTGGGCCAACTGGTGGCCGAACTGGATCGCATATCGCAATCCACCGAATTCAACGGCCAGAAGCTGCTGGACGGCACCTTTGGCACCGCCCAGTTCCAGGTCGGCGCCAACTCGGGCCAGACCATCGTGGCCTCCACCGCCAACCTGCGCACCACCGTCTATGGCAACAACCAGGTTGCAGGCACCGGAGCCGATGCACAAGCTTCGAGCACCAGCACCTCCGCGTTCGGAACCAACGGTGTGGCAGCAGGCACGCTGGCGGTGAACGGTGCTTTGGGCTCGGCCAGCCTCACGGTTGCGGCCAACGATTCCGCCAAAGTCACCGCCGATGCCATCAACGCCAAGACCACCAACACCGGCGTGACCGCCACGGCCCGCACCACGGCTCAACTCAGTTTTGGCGCGTCGGGCGCCTACTCCCTGGTGCTGCGTTCGGACAACTCCAGCAACGAGACCGTGTCGTTCAACATCTCTGCCACCAGTGGCGCCGATGGTTTGAGCGCCGCTGTGGCCGCCATCAACGAGAAATCGTCCAAAACAGGCGTCACCGCCCAGCTGAACGAAGCTCAGACCGGCATCGTGCTGACCAACACCACCGGCAACAACATCTTGGTGGGGGACACCGCGAGCAGCAACGCAGGCACCGCCACCATCCAGAAAATGACGGTGGACACCGCCGGGGCATTGAATCTGGTGGGCACTGCTCGGGCTTTGGCAAACGGCGACAGTGCTGCCGACTTCGTCGTCACCAGCGGCTACCTGACCCTGGACTCCGACAAGTCCTATGCCGTCAACGCCACGACCACGACCGCACTCGGCGCCACCGGCAACACCGGTTCGACCCTGAAGAAAGTGTCTGAGCTGGACGTGACCACGTTCAACAAAGCCAGCGACGCCTTGAAGACCGTGGACTCGGCCCTGGCCTTCATCAGCGGTGAGCGCGCCAAGCTCGGCGCCTTGCAAAGCCGCTTTGAAACCACGGTGAGCAACCTGCAGGTGACGTCTGAGAACCTCTCGGCCTCCCGCAGCCGCATCCTCGATGCCGACTTTGCTGCCGAGACCGCCATGCTGTCCAAGGCGCAGATCCTGCAACAGGCCGGCACCGCCATGGTGGCCCAGGCCAACCAGCTGCCGCAGGGCGTGCTGGCCCTGCTGCGGTAAACCGCAGAACTGAGGGGGCGAAGGGGCGCTTTCTCTCCCTTGGTCAAGGCGGTAACAGGGCTATCCTGTTACCGCTTTTTTGGTTTTAATTCCGCAGGGCGTTTCGCCTCGCACTGGAGCTCATCATGGCCACCATCTCATCCCCCGGCATCGGCAGCGGCCTGAACATCAAGGACATCGTGTCCCAGTTGGTGGCGATCGAGAAACAGCCGCTGACCCAGCTCCAGGTCAAGGCGGCCACGGTGCAAACCAAGATTTCAGCTTACGGCGAGCTGAAGGCTGGCGTGTCTGCCCTGTCGGATGCGGCCGGCAAATTGCGCTCCCTCACCACGTTCAACGGCGTGGCGGCCACCTCCTCCAAGGCCACGGCGATCTCTGCCACCGCCATCGGCGGCACGGGCGCCAACAACTTCAGCGTGACGGTGAGTGCGCTGGCCAAGGCACAAACCTATGCGTCGGCATCGCTCGCCAAGGTCAACGGTGAAAGCCAGCCCATTGGCGCGGGCACACTTAGTATCCAGCTCGGCCAGTACGGCGCAGCCCCGGGCTACGTGTTCGCGCCAGGTTCGGCAGCCGCATTGGCGATCACGGTGGACGCCGACGACACGCTGGCCGATATCGCGAGCAAGATCAACGGTGAATCCAGCGACCTGGCGGCGACCGTGCTCAACAACGGCAGCGGTGAACAGCTGCTGCTGCGCTCCAAGGCCACAGGTGAGGCTGCTGGCTACCAGCTCTCGGTGACCGATACCGATGGCAACCTGGGCGACAGCCTGGGTTTGTCGCGCTTGATGACCAACGGCACCAGCTCCGGCAGCATCACGCAATACGCTGGCGACGCCAAAGTGATGGTCAACGGCAGCATCGAAGTCACCTCCGCCACCAACACCTTCAAGGACATCGTCTCGGGCGTGAGCGTTTCCCTGCTGGACGGCGCCTTGGTGGGCGACGTGTCGGAGATCGCCATCAAGCCGGATGACGCGCCCATCCGTTCGGCGGTAGAGGGGTTTGTGAACGCCTACAACGCGCTGAACAGCATGTTGGCCGAAGCCACCAAGTACGATGCCGCCACCAAACAGGGCGGCCTGCTGCAAGGCGACAGTTTTGCCATTGGCATACAGAACGCCATGCGCGGCATTCTGCAGTCCACCACCACGGGATCGGCTTTTGCGCGCCTGTCCGACATTGGCATCAGCCAGCAACTGGGCGGCAACCTCAGCGTGGATTCGACCAAGTTCAATGCGGCCATCGCCAAGCCAGAGGACTTCAAGAACCTGTTCCGCATCGACAACACGGGTACGACCACAGACGGCGTGGCGGTCAAATTCAAGACCTTTGCCGATGGCCTGCTGGCAGCCAGCACGGGCCTGTTCAAGACCAAAGAAGACTCGCTCAAGCGTGCGCTGGACCAGAACACCAAGGACACCGAGCGCCTGAACGCGAAGATTGCGCGGATTGAGGCGCAACTCAACCGCCGCTACAGCGCTCTCGACGCGCAGGTGGCCGGCCTCACGGCCCTGAACAACTACGTGTCGCAGCAGGTGACCACCTGGAACAACGCCAACAAGTGATCGCCAGCGCGCCCCAAGCAAAGCCCGCCCGTTTGAGACCGAAACACCCGCCTGATTTACCCATCACCCGGCTCAAGAAGGTTTGGCAGATGCCGATACTTCTGGTACATCTCACACAATGAGCCAGTCCATGTACACCTCGCCCCACTCACGCGCTGCATCCGCCTACAAGCGGGTCAACGTGGAAACCAGCTTCAACCCTGACGACAAGCACCACGTGGTCAGCCTGTTGCTCGACGGGGTGGTGCAGTCGCTGACAGAGGCGCGTGGTGCCATGCAGCGGGGCGACGTGGTGGCCCGGGTCAAGGCCATCGGCAAAGCGGTGCGCATCATAGAGGAAGGCCTCAAGCCTGGCCTGGACAAGCAAGACGGTGGCGACCTGGCCCAAAACCTGGAAGGCTTGTACGGCTACTGCACCATGCGCCTGGCCCTGGCCAACGCGCGCAACGACGAAAGCATTGTGGAAGAGGTGGGCCGGCTGATGGCGGACATTGCCAGCGCCTGGAAAGAGATCAAAAACGAAGCCTCTGGAGCCTGATGCCATGCAAAACCTGATCGACTACTACAAGGCCATCGAGAGCACCAGCGTGCGCATGGTGGAGGCGGCGCGCAGTGAAAACTGGGACGAGGTGGTTCGCCTCGAAGGCGCCTGTGCGGTGCTGATCGAGCAGTTGCGCCACGAGTCGCGCTCGCAAGTGCTCAGCGCCACACAACGTGCCGAGAAGAACCGCATCATGCTCAGCATCTTGCGCCACGATGCCCAAATTCGCTCCCTGGCCGAGCCCCTGCTCGACACGCTGGACCTGGCCTGGGCCGACATGCCCGCAGCGGGTGTGACGCTGCACTGAGCGCCTTCTCGCACCAACAAAAACGCCCGGCTTGACCGGGCGTTTTTGTTGGGGCTACACAAAAGTTCAGACCTGCATGTTCATCACGTCGGAGTAGGCCTGCACCATGCGGTTTCGCACATTCAATGCCGCCTGAAAGCCGATTTGCGATTTCTGCATCGCCAGCATGGTTTCTTCCAGGCTGACGTTGCGGTTGCCCATTTGCACTTCGTTTTGCAGCCGGCTGGCCTCGTTCTGTGCTTTGCTCACCGACTGCAGCGCGTTCTTGAACGCGTCGGAAAAGCCGGGCCCGCTCACCGCCTCGCCGTTGGCGGCCGCCTGTTGCAGGCGCTTTTGTGCCAGGGCGCCCAGCGCCTGCGGCGTCAAAGGTGTGATACGCATGTCCATGGCCCAACTCCGTCAAAAAGCCCCGCAGCCGGATCTGGCTCAACGGGATGGCGCAATGGTAGACAGCCGGCGCCAAAACTTGAATTGAAGTAGAGGGGTGAATCCCGGGCTTATTTTGCTTTAGTTGTGGGGTCGGCAATTTGATAATCCGTCCAACCGTGGGTCCACCCCGCCTTTTTTGGTTCATCATCGCCACCATGAACACCGCCGTTGCCGAAGTTGACCTTCGCCCCGCTGCACCAGCCAATGCCCTGATGGACGGGTTTGCGCGCCTGGACGGTCGCCGCAAGATCGGCCTGATCGGTGGCGCGCTGGCGCTGCTGCTGGTGTTGATGCTGGCGTTCTACATGAACCGCCAGGCCGACTGGAAGGTTTTGTATGCCAACCTGTCCGACAAGGACGGGGGTGCCGTGATCGCTCAGCTGACGCAGATGAACGTGCCCTACAAGCACCTGGATGGCGGTCAGGCCATCATGGTGCCGGCCGACCGGGTGCACGACACCCGCCTGCGCTTGGCCTCTCAAGGCTTGCCCAAAGGCTCGATCGCTGGCTTCGAGCTGATGGACAACAACAAACTGGGCATGACCCAGTTCCAGGAACGTCTGAGCTTTCAACGTGGCCTCGAAGGCGAGCTGACACGTTCCATCCAGGCCTTGTCCTCGGTGGCTGACGCCCGGGTGCACCTGGCCCTGCCCAACCAGAACGGCTTTTTCCGTGAACAGCAGAAACCGTCGGCCAGTGTGCTGCTCACCCTGCACAGTGGCCGCACGCTGGACCGCTCGCAAATCGCCGGCATTGTGCACCTGGTGGCCAGCAGCGTCCCCGAGATGAACCCCAAAGCGGTCAGCGTGCTGGACGCCACAGGCGCCCTGCTCTCCAACCCCGCTGACGGGCAGGCCGGCAGCGTGGACACCCAACAACTGCAGTACGTTCAACAACTTGAACAGGTGTACGTGCGCCGCATCATGGACCTGCTGGAGCCGCTGGTGGGCCGCGAGAATGTGCGTGCCCAGGTCACGGCCGACGTCGACTTCTCACTGACCGAACAGACCCAAGAACAGCACCGCCCCAACCAGGGCACCGAGCCCAGTGCGGTGCGCAGCCAGCAGACGATTGAAGCGCGCGACGCCAATGGCAACATTCCCCCGCCAGGCACGCCTGGGGCGGTGGCCAACCAGCCGCCCGCACCCACCGCCGCACCCATCAACGGCCAGCCCGGTCAGGTGGGCGTGACCGGTCCGAATGGCGAGGTGGTGGGCGCCAACGGGTTGACCCGGCGCGAACAGGTGACCAACTACGAAGTGGACAAAACGGTGCGTGTCACACGCGGCGCCACCGGAACGGTGCGCCGAGTCAGCGCCGCCGTGGTGGTCAACCACCGCAACATCACCAACGACAAGGGTGAAATCGTCAGCGAAGCCCTGCCACCCGAGCAGGTGGAGCAGATGACGGCGCTGGTGCGTGAAGCCATTGGTTTCAGCCAGGACCGCGGCGATTCGGTCAACCTCATGAACTCCCCGTTCACCCGCGCCAAGGCAGACGACAGCGAGGTCGTGTGGTGGAAGTCGGGCGACAACCGCGAACTGGCGCAAAACCTGGCCTGGCCGGTGGGCATGGTGTTGCTGGGCCTGATCATCTTCTTTGGTGTGGTGCGCCCCGCCCTGCGCGACATGCGCCGTCCCCCGGTCAGCGCCGAAGCCGCAGCGGCGGCTGCCGTGGGCCCCAACGGCGAACCGCTGCAGCTCGATGCCGTGCTCGACGACCAGCCCGAGCGCCCCGCCCTGCTGCCCAAGCCGGCAGGCTCCGACGAGCCCACGCCCGAAATGTTGCGCCTGGAAGATGCCCGCCGCCTTGCCAAAGAAAACCCGGTGGCGGTGGCCAGCATCATCAAGAACTGGGTCAGCGGCGAATCCAGCGGCGCTGTTGCGCCGACCTGACCCTCCTCCCACCACCCGCCCGCACACGCTCCCATGGACACCGAACAAGGCCTTCAGGACGCCGCCATCTTCCTCATGTCGCTGGGCGAAGAGGAAGCGGCCGAGGTGTTCAAGCACCTGTCGCCCAAAGAGGTGCAGCGCCTGGGTGAAACCATTGCCCGCATGCGTGCGGTGACCAAGGAAAAAGTCGATCAGGTCATTGAAAAGTTCACCCACGAGGCGGCGTCTCAAAGCCTGCTGGTCTCCGACACCGACAACTACGTCCGTTCCGTGCTCAGACGCGCCCTGGGCGACGACAAAGCCTCGCTGCTGATCGACCGCATTCTGCAGGGGGGCGACGTCTCAGGCATCGAGAGCCTGAAGTGGATGGACCCGGCCTCGGTGGCCGAGTTGCTGCGCAATGAGCACCCGCAGATCCTGGCCGCCATCCTCGTGCACCTGGATTTCGAACAGTCGGCCGGCGTGCTCAAGAACTTCACCGAGCGCATGCGCAACGAGGTCATGCTGCGCATCGCCACCCTCGAAGGCATACAGCCGGCCGCACTGAAAGACCTCAACGAAGTGCTCTACAAGGTGCTGGCCGGTGGCGACAAGATCCGCAAGAGCTCGCTGGGCGGCGTCAAGGCGGCGGCCGAGATCATCAACCTCATGGGCACCAGCCTCGAGGCCAGCGTGATCGACTCCATCCGCGAGAACGACGGCGATCTGGCCCAGAAGATCATGGACAAGATGTTCACCTTCGAGGACCTGCTCAAGCTGGACAACAAGGCCATTCAACTGGTGCTCAAAGAGGTGTCGTCCGACACCCTGGTCATCGCCCTCAAAGGTGCCAGTGCGGAGCTCAAGGAGAAGATCCTCACCAACATGTCCTCGCGTGCGGCCGAGAGCCTGCGTGAAGACCTCGAAACCCGTGGGCCGGTGCGCCTGTCCGAGGTCGAGGCACAACAGAAAGACATCCTGAAACTGGTGCGCCGCCTGTCCGACGAAGGACAGATCATGCTGGCGGGAGGCGGGGATGACAGCTTCGTCTAACGCGAAAAGTTCGCCCTACCACCGCTTCATTCCGCGCGAGGAGGTGGAGGTATTTTCGCCCTGGGAATTCCAGTCCATGGACGGCAAGCCGCCCAAGGGCTCGACAGCCGCCGCCCCCGTCATCGAAGCCCCGCCCGCGCCGCCCGAGTTGCCCGCGCCCGATCTCGACCTGATCAAGCAACAGGCTTTTGACGAAGGCTATGCGCAAGGCGAAATCGCGGGCGCCAAGGCCACCCGCGAAGCACTTGATGCGCCCCTGCGACGCACCGCAGAGGACGCCGCACGCCGGCTCAGCCTGTTGCTGCAGAACGCCGAGATGGAACTGCACCGGGCCGATGAACACCTGGCCGAACAATTGCTTCAACTGGCCTGCGACCTGGCCCGCCAAGTGGTGCGACGCGAACTGGAGCAACCCCAAGAGGTGCTCAAAGCGGTGGTTCAAGAAGCCCTGTCCCAGACCGTGGACGACCACCTGAAGCGCACCGTCAGGCTCAACCCCATGGATCTGGCGCTGATGCAAAACCACCTGAGCGAACTGGTGGCTGGCGGCAACGTGCATTTTGTGGCCCAGGACGGCCTGTCGGCTGGTGGTTGTGTGGTGGAAACGCCGGCCTGCACGGTGGACGCCAGCATCGAAAAGCGGTGGGCGCGTGCGGTGGCCAACCTGGGCGTCAAGGCCGAATGGAACCCGGCGGAGCAAGGTGATGTCTGAGGCCACCACCGCCCGCGACACCACGCCCAACCGCTGGAACGATTTCCTGCGCTTGTCGCGCCTGTACGCCGCCCAACACACGCCACTCGAGGTGAGTGGGCGCCTCACCCGCCTGGCCGGCCTGGTGCTCGAAGCCCAGGGGCTGCGCGTGCCCGTTGGCTCGCAGTGCCTCATCGATGGTGGCCCGGACAACCAGGTCTTGGCCGAGGTGGTGGGCTTCTCCAACGACCGCGCCTACCTCATGCCGGCGGGCGATGTGCTGGGCCTGTCCAGCGGGGCCCACGTCAAGCCGCTGCCGCCCTACCGACCCCAGCCACGCCTGGGCCAGGAAGTGCGCGCCCTGCCGGCCAACGACCGCGGCGTGCTGCGCCTGCCCCTGGGCCGAGGCCTGTTGGGCCGGGTGGTGGACTCACACGGCCAACCGCTGGACCACATGGGCCCACTGCGCCACGTCGATGTTTTACCCATCGAGCGCACGCCCATCAACTCCATGGACCGCGCCCCCGTGCGTCAGCCGTTGGACACCGGCGTGCGTGCCATCAACGCCCTGCTGACGGTGGGCCGGGGCCAGCGCCTGGGCTTGTTTGCCGGCTCCGGCGTGGGCAAAAGTGTGCTGCTGGGCATGATGGCCCGCTTCACCCAGGCCGACGTGATCGTGGTCGGTTTGATTGGCGAACGTGGCCGCGAGGTGAAGGAATTCATCGAGGACATTCTGGGCCAGGACGACCGCCAACGCGCGGTGGTGGTGGCCGCGCCGGCCGATGCGCCGCCCCTGGTTCGCATGCAGGGTGCCAACTACGCCACCGCCATTGCCGAAAACTTCCGCGACGAAGGCAAGGACGTGTTGCTGCTCATGGACTCGCTCAGCCGCTACGCCATGGCGCAACGCGAAATTGCCCTGGCCATTGGCGAGCCCCCCGCCACCAAAGGCTACCCACCCTCGTGTTTTGCCAAGCTGCCGCAGCTGGTGGAGCGCAGCGGCAACGGTCCCGATGGCAAAGGTTCCATCACCGCCTTCTACACCGTGTTGTCCGAGGGCGACGACCAGCAAGACCCCATCGCCGACGCGGCACGCGCCATCCTGGACGGTCACATCGTGCTCTCGCGCGCCATGGCCGAGTCGGGCGTGTACCCGGCCATCGACGTGGAGGCCTCCGCCTCGCGGGTGATGCACAACGTGGTCACGCCGCAGCACTTTGAATCGGCGAGGCGCTTCCGGCAGTACTACTCGCGCTACCAGAAAGCGCGTGACCTGATCCAACTCGGCGCGTACGCCGCCGGCAGCGACCCGGAAACCGACAAGGCCATCGTGCTGTTTCCCCACATGCAGAAGTTCCTCATGCAGGACATGTTGGAACAAGCCCCGTTTGAAGCCAGTGTCTCGCTGTTGGGCGAAACGCTGGGCGAAGACACCCACGACAGCCGCGCTCGCAAGGCTGGCCGTGCCCGAGCTTGATGGCCATGGCCAATGAACGCCAAATCGAGACCGTGGTGGAAGTGGCCAGCATGCGCCGCGACGACTGCCTGCGCGCGCTCGGCCAGGCGCGCCAGGCACTCGAACAAGGGCAACAGCAATTGGCGCAACTGCACAGCTACGCGAACGAGTCACAGGCCCGATGGAACCAGCGAGCGAGCCAGGGCGTCACCGCACAACTCCTGCACCACCACCGCCAGTTCATGGCGCGCATCGACGAGGCCGCGCGGTTCCAAGACGATGTGCTCAAACGCCTGGACGCCGAGGTGTTGCGCTGCGAACAACGGGTGCATGAAGCCGAGCGCGAACTGGCCGCACTGAACAAGTTTGCCGAGCGCAAACGCCAGGCCTCGTCGCACGCCGCGCAGCGGCGAGACCAGAAACACAACGATGAAATGGCCGCCAACGCCCACCGGCGCCAGGCCAACACCCCCAACTGGAGGCCATGACCATGACCACCCCCGTCAACAGCACCCACCAACAAGACCGCGCCGCGCAGCAAAAGCTGGTCAACGCCCGTCAGAACGCCACCGCCCACGGGTCACAACAGGGCGGGGGTTTTTCGCGCTTGTTGAGCCTGGCCTGCGATGAAGACACCGACCTGGACGCGCTGCAATTGGGAGGCAAGCTGTTCGGCCTCAAAACCCAGGACCCCAACACCGAAGCGACCGAGGCGACCGGGCCGAACCGGCGAAAAACGGGCAAAGGGTCTGCGGGTGCCTCCGACAAGGACGCTGCGGGTGAGGTGGCGGTGGACGGACTGCACCCGGCCGCGCAGGCCAACGCAACGCTGCTGGCGCTGCTGGCCAGGGCACAGGCGGAGCGCGCGCCCTCCGATGGCCAAGCCGAAGGGCACGACGGGTCCACCACCGCCGTGTCCAGCGGCACCGTCGTGCCAACGGATGCCGGCGAATCCGCCGCCGCCATGGGCCTGCCGAGCGAAGCCGATGTGACCGATGAAGCGGCCACCAACATGGCATCGACACCGCTGGCCCAGATTGAGCCAGAGAACCAACCTGCGCCCGGCAAGGCGGTACGCGACTTGGCGCGGCAACTGGGCGCAGCCATGCGCAACACCGCACCGGGGCAAGACAGCACCGCTCAGATCGGCACCCAGGCCAATGCCAATGGCGTCGCCTGGGGTCGCCAGGCCATGGCGGAGGTGGGGAATGGGACGTCGGTCACGTCCATTGTCACCAACAACCCTCCAATCGCACCGGGCACCACAGACCCCACCGGGCATGCGGCCATGTCCGTGGCGTCGGCGCAAACCACCGCAGACCCCGACAACAGCGCCGATGCCAACAACGAAACATCGGCATCTGAGCCGGCCACGCCGCTCGATGTCCGCGCCGCCGGCCGCGAAGACCCGTCCCAAAACAACCTGGGCGGCGAGACACTGGGTGACACCGAACTGACCGACAAGGCCCCCAACGCAGAAGAGGTGGGCAACCCGGCCGAACAATGGCGCGAACAGTGGGCAGATGCCATGGACCAGATGAGCCAACAGGTGAGCTACTGGGTCCAGCAAGGCGGCGTGCGCCAGGCCACCCTGCGTGTGGGCAACGGCTGGCAGCAGGCCATGGACGTCAAACTGTCGATGAAAAACGGCCAGGCCGAAATCGAATTCCTCACCGACCACGAGGCCGCCCGCAGCGCCATTGCCGAGGGCGGCACCGAAGTGCTGCGTGAGTTGCTGGCACAAAGTGGCATCGACCTGGGCCAGGTGTCCATCGGTGCGCAGAACGCGGGCAACGGCGCCAGCACGCCACAGGAAGCGTTCGGCCAGCCCGGCAAGGCCACCGCAGGCAGCGATGTGCCCGGCACCCCGGCGGCCAGTTTGCAACCCCAGCACCCTCACTCCACAGGGCTCGATGTGTATGTCTGAGCGCCGTCACGCCGCCGTGACGCTCAATAGGGGTCGGTTCCTGCCGCTTATCGCCGGGAAAACGGTCTCAGGCAACCGCCATAATTGCTGCCATGGCGCGCCTCCCTGCGGCCGCTGACCGACCTCACTGCACACCCACACGAACCACACATGGCCACCAAAGCACCCGCTGCCGGCGACGCCGAAGCCAAGCCCGCCAAGGGCAAGAAGATGTTGATCATCATCCTGGCGGTGGTGATCCTGCTGGTGGTGGCTGGTGGCGCAGCCGCCTTTTTTCTGCTCAAGAAACAGGGCGCAGACGACGAGAGCGAAGCTGATGCCGCGCCCGCCAAGGCCGCCAAATTTGACCCGAAGGCCCCCCCCACCTACCTGCCACTGGAAAACATGGTGGTCAACCTGGCCGATCCGGGCGGCAACCGCTTTGCGCAGGTGGGCATCACGTTGCAGCTCGACAGCTTGGCCACTGGGGATGCCATCAAGGCCTACATGCCGGGTATCCGCAATGCGATTTTGATCATCCTGTCGCAACGCACCACCGAAGAGTTGCTGGTGGTGCAGGGCAAGGAGCAACTGGCCGCCGACATCACCGCCGAAATCTCGCGCCAACTCGGGTACGAGGGCAAAAGGAACAACCCCATCCAGGCGGTGCTGTTCTCCAGCTTCATCGTCCAATAGCCATGAGCGAATCGTTCCTTTCCCAGGACGAAATCGACGCCCTGCTCGAAGGCGTCACCGGCGAGAGCCAGAAGCTCGCCAAGGAAGAGGTGCCCACGGGTGCCGTGCGCAGCTACGACCTGTCCAGCCAGGAGCGCATCGTGCGTGGGCGCATGCCCACCATGGAGGTCATCAACGAGCGGTTTGCACGCAATCTGCGTGTGGGGCTGTTCAACTTCATCCGCCGCAGCCCCGAAATTTCGGTCGGCACGGTGGCGGTGCAGAAGTACAGCGCTTTTCTGCGCGAACTGGTGGTGCCCACCAATTTCAACATCGTGGCCATTCGCCCCTTGCGCGGCAATGGCCTGATCGTGTGTGAACCCACGCTGCTGTTCGGCGTCATCGACAGCCTGTTTGGTGGCACCGGCAAATTCCACACCCGCATCGAGGGCCGGGACTTTTCGCCCACCGAGCAGCGGGTCATCAACCGCCTGGTGGAGGTGGTGTCGGAAGAGTACAAAAAAGCGTGGAAAGGGGTCTACCCGCTGGAGCTGGCCTACCAGCGCTCGGAAATGCAGCCGCAGTTCGCCACCATCGCCACGCCCAGCGAAATTGTGGTCTCCACCAGCTTCACCCTGGAAATCGGCGACCTCACCGGCTCGCTGCACATGTGCATTCCTTACGCGACGCTGGAGCCCATCCGCGACGTGTTGTACTCCTCGGTGCAGGGTGACGCCATCGAGGTGGACCGGCGCTGGGTCAAACTGTTGAGCCACGAAATCCAGGCGGCGAATGTGGAACTGGTGGCCGAGCTGGCCACCGCAGATGCGACGGTCGAACAACTGCTGGCCCTCAAAGTGGGCGACTTCATCGAGCTCGAACGCAAGTCGCAAATCGAAGCCGGCATAGACGGCGTGCCGGTGGTGGCCTGCCAGTACGGCACCCACAACGGCAAATACGCACTCAAAGTCGAACGCATGCTGCGCACCCCCGACAAGTCGTGGACTGGAGATTCCTATGACAAATGAAAACGACCCCAAAGACCAGGACGACGTGGCCGACGACTGGGCGCAGGCGCTTCAGGAGCAGTCCAGCTCTGGCATGAGCGGCGACTTCGCTGCCGGTGCGCCCCATTTCGACAACGTGGACAGCGCACCCACCACCCAGAACGACATCAGCATGGTGCTGGACATCCCCGTCCAGCTGTCGGTAGAGCTGGGCCGCACCAAGGTGCCCATCAAGTACATCCTACAACTTGGCCAAGGCTCCATCGTTGAACTCGACGCCCTGGCCGGCGAACCCATGGACGTGCTGGTCAACGGCTACCTGATCGCGCAGGGTGAGGTGGTGGTGGTGAACGAGAAGTTCGGCATCCGCCTGACCGACATCGTCACGCCGTCCGAACGGCTGCGCCGCGTCAGCAAACCATGACACCCGACACCATGCCCTCGTTTGCGCCCGCGCTGATGCTGCTGGCGCTGTTGCTGGCGGCGGCCTGGGGGGTGAAGTGGCTGCGCCAGCGCAACGTCATCGGTGGCTCACCGGACGCGCAGGCCATCAAGGTCATCAGCTCGCTGGCCGTGGGCCCGCAACAGCGGGTGCTGGTGTTGGAGCTGACCGAACCCGGCAGCCGCGCACGGCACCTGCTCACGGTGGGTGTGACAACCGGGCAGATCACCACTTTGCACAGCACGGCCCTGGCCGCGCCGGTCCAGGTATCGGCGGTTGTGCCCCCACCCGACCAGGCGGGCGCCGCCTCATGAAGTCGCTTGTCCGTTGCCTGCCGCTGTTGGGCCTGCTGCTGCCCGCACTGGCCTGGGCACAAGCCGCGCCCGCCGCAGGCCAATTGCCGCTGGTGGTGGGTCAGGGCGCCGGAGGCACCACGTATTCGGTGCCCATCCAGACCCTGCTTTTTTTCACCGCGCTGTCGTTCCTGCCGGCGGTGTTGCTGATGATGACGGGCTTCACCCGCATCGTGATTGTGTTGTCGCTGCTGCGTCAGGCCTTGGGCACACAAGCCTCACCGCCCAACCAGGTCATCGTCGGCCTGTCGCTGTTTCTCACGTTTTTTGTGATGGGCCCCACCTTCGACAAGGTCTATCAAGACGCGTACCAGCCCTACAGCACCAACGCCATCAGCTTTGACCAGGCACTGGACCGCGCGCAAGTGCCCATGCGCGAATTCATGAAGCGCCAGACGCGCCAGTCCGACTTCGAGTTGTTTGCCAAGCTGGGCAAGTTGCCCGCCGACACCACGGTGGACACGGCCCCGTTCCGGGTGCTGGTGCCGGCCTTTGTGATCAGCGAACTGAAGACCGCCTTCCAGATCGGCTTCATGATCTTCATCCCCTTTCTGGTCATCGACATGGTGGTGGCCAGCATCCTGATGTCGCTGGGCATGATGATGCTGTCGCCCGTGCTGGTGGCCCTGCCCTTCAAGCTCATGCTGTTTGTGCTGGCCGACGGCTGGAACCTGCTGATCGGTTCACTGGCCGCTTCATTTGGGACATAGCCATGGACCCCCAAGCTGTACTCACCATAGGGCAAAACGCCCTGTTCATGCTGCTGATGGTGGCAGCACCCGTTCTGGGCACGGTGCTGGTGGTCGGCCTCGTGATCAGCGTGTTCCAGGCGCTCACCCAGATCAACGAATCCACCCTGTCCTTTGTGCCCAAGCTGATCGCGGCGGTGGCGGTCTTTGCACTCATGGGCCCGTGGATGTTGACCACCCTGGTCGAATTCATCCGCCGAACGCTGCTCTCGATACCAGACTTCGCTGTTTGATGGATCAGGCCCCCACGCTCCACCGCTGCGCGGGTCGCTGCCCCCCAGGGGGGCTGATTCGCCTTGGGGCGGCCCGGCGGCGAATCGCGGTCCACAGGCTTCGCCGATTCGCGCAATGGTGACCTTCAGCGAAGCCCAGATCATGGCCTGGGTGTCGCCCATCTTCTGGCCGTTTCTGCGCGTGCTGGCGGTGTTCACCAGCGCACCCATCTTCTCCTCGCGCAGCGTGCCCACCCGGACCAAGGTGGGCCTGGCGCTGGTGATTGCGCTGTGCCTGCAACCCGGCCTGCCCGATCAGGCCGTGATTTCCCTCAATGGTCCCGGTGCTTTTGGCGCCGTGGTGCAGCAACTCGCGATTGGCGTGGCCATTGGGCTGGCGGTGCGCATCGTTTTTGCGGCGGTGGAGATGGCGGGCGAAATCGTGGGGCTGCAGATGGGCCTGAACTTTGCCGGTTTTTTTGACCCCACGACCAACTCGCAGTCCAGCTCGGCAGGCCGCTTTTTTGGCAACCTGTCCATGATGCTGTTCGTGGTCCTCAACGGGCACCTGATGCTGATCCAGGCGGTCAACGCCAGTTTCTCCACCTTTCCGGTCGGCGGTGACCCGCTCGCATCGCTGCAAACCCTGCGCCTGCACGAGCTGGGCGCCATCATCTTCACCTACGGCCTGTGGATTGCCCTGCCCATGATTGGCATGCTGTTGTTCATCAACGTGGCGCTGGGCATCATCTCCCGCATCGCACCCCAAATGAACGTGTTTGCCATCGGTTTTCCACTCACGCTGTCGGCTGGATTGGTGGGCATTGCGGTCACGGTGCCCATGCTCGAAGAGCCCGTGGCGAGGTTGATGCGGGTGGTGTCCGAAATTTTCATCTGATGGCCATGGCCACCATCAGCCCACGTCAGACGATGCCATTGCGGATGGCATACACCGTCATCTCAGCGTTGTTGGCCAGACCCAGCTTCTCCAACACACGTGCACGGTAGACACTGACCGTCTTGGGACTGAGCATCAGTTCTTCAGCGATCTGCGACAGCTTTTTGCCACTGGCAATTTTCTGCAGGGTCTGCAACTCGCGCTCGGACAAGGTGGAATGCAGTTCCTCTGCCGCAGGGGCCGCCAGGTTGTTGGCGAGCAACTCCGCGATCTGCGGCGTGATGTACTTGCGCCCCTGGGACACGGCACGCACCGCCACCAGCAGCTCGGCAGGATCGCCGGCCTTGTTGAGGTAGCCCACCGCGCCGGCCTTGAGGCAGCGGATGGCGTACTGGTCTTCGGGGTACATGGACACCATCAGGGCTTTCACCGGCGGCCCCTGTTCGGCCAGCGAGGCCAGGATCTCCAAGCCGCTGCGCCCGGGCAGGTTCACGTCCAGCAACAACACATCGCAGGGCTGCTTGCGCAGCACCTCGCGCAAATTGGCGTAGCTGTCGGCCTCGCCCACCACCTGGATGTCGGTGGCCTCGCTCAGGGTGTCCCGCACCCCCCGGCGCACCACCGCGTGGTCATCACACAAGACCACTTTGATCATGCTTCTTCTCCCTTGGCCAGTTCTTCGTTCGATGAGTGTGCCAGCGGCACCGACAAGATCAGCGTCATGCCCTGACCGGGGCCGGGGTTGACCACGTCCAGCCAGCCGCCCACCGTCTGGGCACGCTCGCGCAGACCCAGCAGCCCGAAGGCGTTGGCATTGGCCAGCGCCTCGGGCGACGCACCTTGCCCGTTGTCCGACACCTCCAGCGTCAGAAAACCCTCCAGATCGCTCAATTCCAGCCGCACCTCGGTCGCGCCCGCGTGTTTGGCCACATTGGTGAGCGCTTCTTGCGCGGTGCGGTAGGCCACCATCTCCACCTCGCGTGTCAAATGCGGCATGTCGCCAGCGTGGCGCAGCTGGGCACGGATGCCCGTGCGGTCGGCGAACGTCTGCACCAACCACTCCATGGCGGCAATCAGCCCCTGGTCCAGCACGGCAGGACGCAGGTTGCGCATGATGCGCTGGCTGGCGCCCAGGGCATGCGCCACCATGTCTTGGGCAGATGCCAGATGGGCGCGGGTGTCGTCGTCGGTCGCGCGGCGCCCCAGCCAGGCCAGGTCCAGCCGGATGGCGGCCAGCGAGCCGCCGATGTCGTCGTGGATCTCGCGCGCTATGTCGGCGCGTTCGCGGTCTATGCTCGATTGCAAGTGCTCGGTGAGTTCGGCCAGCCGTTGTTTGGAAGCTGCCAGCTCCAGCGCCGTCTGGGCGCGCTCACACTTGATGCGGTGGTGCTCCAGGGCACGTTGCACCACCATGGGCAAGCGACTGAGGCGGTTCTTGTCCACATAGTCACTGACCCCACGCACCATGGCATCGGCCACCACCGCTTCACCGATGGCGCCCGAAACGAGGACAAACGGCAGATCAATCGCCTGGGTCTGCATCCATTCCCAGGCGTCCAGTCCGGAGAAACCCGCCAGGTGGTAGTCGGCCAGCACCAGGTCGATGCCCCCCCCACGCAAGGCCATTTCGAAACTTTCCAAGGTATCAACGTGAAAAAGCTTGAAATGCCACCCGCTGCGCCCCAGAATATGGTCAACCAACTCGTGGTCGGCGAGGCTGTCCTCGAGGTGGAGTATGCTAAAGAAATTCAAAATAACGACCGATACGCTGCAGGGGGGTATTCATTATGAAGATAATTTTCAATTCAGAGCGACCGTTGATCTCTATCAAGCGGCCTCGCCGCTGATAGGCCGGTTCGACGCAGTGTCTGGTACAAACCACTCTCAGAACTGAGCCCACCATGGAACCGGATCCCCATTCGCACCAGGACCGCCGCCGCTGGGCACGGGCAGACGACGTACCCCATTACGAGCCCATGCCCGACCGCGCCACCGAACCCACCGTGGCGCTCACCCTGACTGCCGTGGCCGACATGCAGGACTCCCTGCTGGTGGCAATGAACGACCTCAAGCGGCTCGAAGGCCTGCTCGACCATGCCACTGGCAACCTGCTGGAACGCTTCAACACCGCCATCTCTGCCCTGCAGGCGCTGCATGGCGACAATGCGCAAACACGCCAGATCGGTGAAGCCTTGCATTTGGCGGTGACAGAGTTGCAATTCCACGACATGGCCTCGCAGTTGTTGGTTCACACTGGCAAGGTGCTCAAGGGCTGTGCTTACAAGCTGGCCGAAGAGTCCATGGAGTTGGAAGAGGACGAACTGGGCGTGGTGGAAACCTGCCTGCCGGAACGGCCCAATCCGGTGACACAGAGCGAAATGGATGCGGGCTCGATCGAGCTGTTTTAATTTTCGAGAACGAGGTTATTCATGCACTCAATATTGGCCGTCGACGATTCCGCATCGATGCGCAAGATGGTGTCCTTCACCCTGGTGGGTGCGGGTTTCAAGGTGGTGGAGGCGGTGGACGGCCAGGACGCCTTTGAGAAGGCCCAAGGCCAACACTTCGACCTGGTGCTCACCGACCAGAACATGCCCCGCATGGACGGCCTGGGCCTGACGCGCAAATTGCGCGATCACCCCAAGTTCAAGAACACGCCGATTTTGATTTTGACCACCGAGTCGAGCGACCAGATGAAGCAGGCCGGGCGCCAGGCCGGCGCCACCGGCTGGTTGGTCAAACCGTTTGACCCGCACCGCCTGATCGAAGTGATCAACAAGGTCATTCGCTGATGGCGCACCGCCATCAACCACAGCCCACGGTGCGAACGCCATGACAGACGATTCAAAAAAAGACGACAGCTTTGATTTGACGCAGTTCTACCAGATCTTCTTCGAAGAGGCTGGCGAGAACCTGGAGACCATGGAGCAGCAACTGCTCGAACTCGACGTCGACAACCCCGACGACGAAGAACTCAACGCCATCTTCCGCTGCGCCCACTCGATCAAGGGTGGCGCGGCCACCTTCGGGTTTGAAGATGTGGCGGAAATGACGCACCAGATGGAGTCGCTGCTGGACAAGCTGCGCCGCCACGAGCTGACGCTGACGTCACCCATGGTCGATGTGTTGCTGGAGGCCTCCGATGTGCTCAAGGGCCTGCTGGCTCGGCACCAGGGTCTGGATGCGGCTCCCGTGGAAACCGGCGATCTCGTGGCGCGCATTCGCGTGCTGGCCACGGGTGGCGGCCCTGCACCCGCTCCTGCCAAGGCGCCCCCGCCTCCCCCACCGCCGCCACCTGCCCCGGTGGCGTCAGCCGCGCCCGTCGCCTCGGGCGACCGCAAGCTCAAGGCCACCATCGGCCCGCTGGACAAGGCCGATGAGGCCGACCCGATCAAGGAGCTGTTCCGCGACATCGCCGGCCTGGGCACCGTGTTGTCCGAATCCTTCGACAACCAGCACAAGGTGTTCGAGATCCAGTCCAGCAGCAGCAACGACGACTTGCTGGACCTGTTCGCCTTCCACGTGGCCAAGGACAAGATCAAGCTGGAACCGCTGGATGCCGCCCCGGCACCCGCACCGGCACCCGAACCAGCTCCGTTCGTGAGCCAGAGTTTGATCCCGGTGTCGTCTGATCGACCACCAAGTGGTGACATCGAACAGGGCTATGGCCTGTACGCAGGGGCGCCGGGCAGCCCGATTGCCAACCACAGCCGCTCCGACACCGGCGAGGTCACCCGCAACGACGACCTGATTCAGGGCTACGGCCTGTTTGCAGGCGCCCCGGGCAACCCACACACACACGAAAGCCACACTGCGGCACACGAGGCGGCCATTCAGGTGGCCACGGGTGAAGCCGGCAAAGGTCCGGCCAAAGCGGCGGCCAAGCCTGCGGCCGGCGCCACGCTGGAAACCACCACCCTGCGGGTGTCGGTCAGCAAGATCGACCAGCTGATCAACCAGGTGGGTGAGTTGGTGATCACCCAGGCCATGCTGGCGCAAAACAGCCGCATCCTCGACCCGTCGATCAACCAACAGCTCATGGCCGGCCTGGCCGATCTGGAGCGCAACACCCGCGATTTGCAGGAATCGGTGATGTCCATCCGCATGATTCCCATGTCGGTGGTGTTCAGTCGCTTCCCGCGCATGCTGCGCGACCTGGCCGCAAAACTGGGCAAAAAAGTGGAATTTGTGACGGTCGGCGAAGCCACCGAGTTGGACAAGGGCCTGGTGGAAAAAATCACCGACCCGCTGACCCACCTGATCCGCAACAGTTGCGACCACGGCATCGAAATGCCCGCCGACCGCCTCAAGGCCGGCAAACCCGAGACGGGCACCATCACCTTGTCGGCCTCACACCAGGGTGGTTCCATCCTGATTGAGGTGCGTGACGACGGCAAGGGGCTGAACCGCCAGAAGCTCATCGACAAGGCGCGCCAGCGGGGCATCGACGCGCCCGACAGCATGCCCGACAGCGAGGTGTGGCAGCTCATCTTCGCGCCCGGCTTCTCCACCGCCGAACAGGTGACGGACGTGTCGGGCCGGGGCGTGGGCATGGACGTGGTGAAGAAGAACATCGCGTCGCTCGGTGGCTCGGTGGACATCGACACCTCCGAAGGTTATGGCATGAGCGTCAAAGTGCGCCTGCCGCTGACGCTGGCCATCATGGACGGCATGTCGGTGCGGGTCGGCGATGAGGTCTACATCCTGCCGCTGGCGTCGGTGGTCGAGTCCTTCCAGGTCAAGGCCGGCGACATCAACACCGTGGCCCAGGGCGGCCAGCTGGTGAAGGTGCGCGAGGAGTACATGCCGGTCATCGAGATCGACCGCATCTTCCAGGTGCCGCGCGATGGCGACAACAACGGAGCCAACTCGCTGATGGTGGTGGTCGAGTCGGACGGTTCGCGGGTGGCGCTGATGGTGGACGAGTTGCTGGGCCAGCAACAGGTGGTGATCAAGAACCTAGAGTCCAACTACAAAAAGGTGCCCAACATCTCGGGCGCCACCATCCTGGGCGATGGCCGCGTGGCCCTGATCCTGGACACCTCCGGCCTGGTGCGACGCAATCGGTAGTAAGGCATATAGCCCGTTTATAAAAACAGAAAGTACGCCATGTCCGATGATGACGACAGCGGACCGGTCGCCCAGGGGAGGGAGTTCACCTGGACCAACCAGGATTTCACCCGCATCAAGGCGCTGATCTACAAACACGCCGGGATCAACCTGCACGATGGCAAACACGCCATGGTGTACAGCCGTGTCTCGCGCCGGCTGCGCGAGACCGGGCACAGCAGCTTCAAAGCTTACCTGGACGCGCTGGAGCAGCAGCACACGGGTCCCGAATGGCAGGAGTTCGTCAACGCGCTGACGACCAACCTGACGTCTTTCTTCCGTGAAAACCACCACTTCATTGAGTTGGACAAACTGATCCGCTCCAAACCGCCCACCCACGAGTGGAAGGTGTGGTGCAGCGCGGCGTCCACCGGAGAAGAACCTTATTCGATTGCCATCACCCTGGCCGATGCGCTGGGCACCGAAGGACGCTTTCGCATTTTCGCCAGCGACATCGACACCAAGGTGTTGAGCACGGCCGCACGCGGCGTCTACAAACTGGACAGCATCAAGGGCCTGAGCACGGCGCAGATGCAGAAGTACTTTCTCAAAGGCAAGGGCGCGAACGCGGGCTATGCGCGCGTCAAACCCGAGCTGCAGCGTCACATCGAATTTTTCACGCTCAACCTCATCCAGGACAACTGGGCGCTGAAGGAGCAGTTTGATGTGGTGTTCTGCCGCAACGTGATGATTTATTTCGATGCGACCACGCAGCGCCAGGTGCTGGCGCGCATCCATCGCGTGATGAAAGACCAGGGCACGCTGTTCGTGGGACATGCCGAAAACTTCAGCGATGCCCGCACCCTGTTCGCCCTGCGGGGCAAAACCGTGTACGAAAAAGTCTAAAACCGGGCGCCCACATGCACCACACCGCTGCCCACCTGCAGACACTGAAAGCGGCGCCCCGCAAGCCGGGCGAAGCCTCGTTCTTTTTCTCCGACCACCACTTCAAAACCAACGCGGTCAAGATTCTGCCGGGAGAGTACTTTGTGTCAGAGGAGGGCATCGTCATCATGACGGTGCTGGGTTCCTGCATCGCCGCCTGCATCTGGGATTCGCAACGCCGCATTGGCGGAATGAACCACTTCATGCTGCCCGAAGGCACGCCGCTCGATGCCTCCGGGCGCTACGGCTCCTACGCCATGGAGTTGCTGATCAACGAAATGATCAAGATGGGCGCCCGGCGCGAAAACATGCAGGCCAAAGTGTTTGGCGGTGGGCAGGTCATCCACAGTTTCACCACCATGAACGTGGGCGAACGCAACACCAAATTCGTGATGGATTACCTCCAGACCGAGCGCATCCCCATCGTCTCCAAAGACGTGCTGGACATTTATCCGCGCAAGGTGGTGTTTTTTCCGGTCACGGGCAAGGCCATGGTCAAACGGCTGGCACACTCGCACCCAGACAAACTCGAAACCCAGGAACGTGCCGGCAACGTGGCCAACGTGGTGCAATCCACGGCTGGCGGCTCGGTGGACCTGTTCTGAACCCGCTGACTGAAAGATGAGCAAGATCAAAGTGGTGGTGGTCGATGACTCGGCGCTGGTGCGCAGCCTGCTGGCCGAGATCATCAACCGCCAGCCCGACATGGCCTGCATTGGCACTGCCAACGACCCACTGGCAGCGCGCGAGATGATCCGCGAACTCAACCCCGACGTCATCACCCTGGACGTGGAAATGCCCAAGATGGATGGGCTGGAGTTCCTCTCGCGCCTCATGAAGCTGCGACCCATGCCGGTGTTGATGGTGTCCACCCTGACCGAACGGGGTGCCGAAATCACCATGCGGGCGCTCGAAATGGGTGCGGTGGATTTTGTGGCCAAGCCGCGCATTGGTGTGTCCTCCGGCTTGCGCGAACTGGGCGACGAAATTGTGGACAAGCTGCGCATTGCTGCCAAAGCGCAGGTGCGGCGCCTGACTGCCCCGCCGCCTTCGGCAGGCAGCGGCAGTGCCGGCGCCACCACCGCACCCACGGCCGCCAAACCTTTTGGCCGGCTCTCCACAGAAAAAGTCATCTGCATTGGCTCGTCCACCGGTGGCACCGAAGCCATCAAAGAAATCCTGGTGCGCATGCCGGCCGACTCCCCGGCCATCGTCATCACCCAGCACATGCCGCCGGGTTTCACCACCAGTTTCGCTGCCCGGCTCGACAGCTTGTGTCGCATTTCGGTATCGGAAGCGCGAGACGGCGAACGCATCCTGCCCGGCCACGCCTACATCGCCCCGGGCGGACTGCAGTTCCGCATTGACCGCAGTGGCGCCAACTACGTGGCGGTGGTGGAGGACACCCCGCCGGTCAACCGCCACAAGCCCTCGGTGGAGGTGTTGTTCAAATCGGCGGCCAAGGTGTTGGGGCCGAACGCCTACGGCGTGATGCTCACCGGCATGGGTGCCGATGGCGCGACCGCCATGAAAGAAATGCGCGACGCGGGCAGCTACAACTACGTGCAGGACGAGGCGAGTTGTGTGGTGTTCGGCATGCCCAAAATGGCCATCCAGGCCGGCGCCGCCCACGAGGTGTTGCCCTTGCTCCAGATCGCGGACGCACTGACGGAGCGCATCCGCTCGTCAGGTGGTGCGGTGCGCCACCGAATTTGAACCGCAAAAACGGGGCACAACGGAGCGCTTCAGACTTCGATGTCGATGAAGGTGCCGGGGCTGTTGGGCGGTTTGCCGCCTTCCGGCAACATGTAGGGTGTTTCGTTGATCGGCATTTCGGTGCGCGGTCCCTCGGGTGCGGCGGCTTCTGCGTTGGCACTGAGGGCATCCACAGCGGCCCGGCTGGCCTTCCAGAGGTTGGGAATGAACTGCTCGATCTGTTGGTCCAGCGCTTGTTCCACAGACGACTTGGGCTCGGCCGGCAACTCACCCTTGAAACGCGACGGGGTCAAGGGCGCCTCTTCCGACACCGCCTGCAGGTTTTTGGGCAAATCCGGCTGGACAGCTTCACCCGGTGCCGTGACCGGTGGCAAGCTCGATGGCAGGTAAGTGGCTTGTGCACCGGTGCCTTCGCCAGACGGGATGCTGACCACGGTACCACCGCTGCTGTCGCGCGTCACCGAGGGGCTGGAACGGCCAGCCGTCACCGGCGGCGGTGGTGTCGCCACGGGTGTCTGCAGGGGCCTGGGGGCCACGCCAATCGATGATATGGTCAGCATGATGTTCTCCTTGCTGGACGGATACGGTCGACGGATTACCGCCGTTCCCTCATGTTATCGGACACTTGAGTCCCGTCTTTAGGCTTTTTTTGACTTTCTTTCCATCGATGCAGCGTCTCTTCACGCAACGCCCCTGGAGGGCAAACACCCGAACCGCCTTCTGGTGGACGGCCATGGCACTGGTTCTGTGGGGCGCCTGGCGCCAATACGGCGGCCTGGGGCTGCTGTTGGCGTTCAGCATGCTGATGTTCTGGCTCACGATCCAGTTCAGCCAAACCTTGCGGGTGCTCAAGCGCGCAGCCAGCCAGCCCAAAGGCAGCGTGGCCCATGCCCTCAAACTCCATGTGAAACTCAAACCCGGCATGAAACTGCTGGAAGTGATTGGCTTGACCGGCAGCCTGGGCGAGATGTTGTCCGAGCCTGACACCCAGCCTGAGGTGTTCCGCTGGAGCGACGCCAGTGGCTCGTCGGTCACAGCGCACTTTCTGGATGGCCGGCTGCTGGAACACCACATTGTTCGTGTGCAGGCCGATACGGAGCGCACGGACGGACCTCACAACCCGTGAGCCGACGCACCAGCCTGCTGGGCACGTTTGTGCTCTCGGCATTGACCATGGCGCTGTACCGCTTCCCGTTCTGGATCGTGGAGGAGTTCGGTGACATCAGCTTGGAGCAGGCCTGGTTTCACCTGACTTTGAGCGGTACACAGACCTGGGCAACGGTGCCAACAGCGCTGGTGCGGGGCACGGTGCGTGAACTGGTTCTCAAGCCAACGGTCTGGGGGTTGGCGGTGACGTTGTTGGCAGGCCTTCTCGGCCACCGGGGCGCTGGGCGACGCCGTCTTGTCGAGCTGCTGGTGGGTGCAAGCGCGGTCGTCTTGGGTGGCATGGGGCTGATGCGAACGGCACAGGCGCTGAATCTTCAAGATCACTGGACACGACAGAGCGATGGGCCCGACTGGATGGAGACATACCACGTGCCGCCCAAGATCGAATATCTGGCCCAACAGACTGGGCACCCACCTCACAACCTGGTGCTCATCTATGTGGAGTCGCTGCAGAACAAGTTTGTGCAGCCGCAGCGCCCGCTTGCACGATGGCGTGAAAAGCACACCTCGGCAAGCCGCTTTTTCACACTTCCTGGCACGCAGTGGACACTGGGTGGCATAGTGGCCAGCCAATGTGGCTTGCCGCTGATGCCAACCGGTTGGACAGGCCGCAACAACTTTGACGAGATGCAGGCACCTTTGCGCGGCGCTGTCTGCCTGGGCGACGTGCTGCGTGCTGCAGGCTACAAGACCGCTTTTGTGGGCGGCGCCGACCCCGACTTTGCGGGGAAAAGACAGTTCTTACAGACCCATGGTTTTGAGAGCGTGTACGGCCGGGAAGACATACGCAAAAGCACAGACACTTACCAATGGCCCACGGACTGGTGGGGGGTGGAGGACCACACCATGCTGGCCTATGCCAAACAGGTCCTCGGCGACCTCTCGCGTGGTCCACAGCCGTTTTTCCTGAGCCTGCTCACCCTGGACACCCACGGCCCCGACGGTCTGATGTCGCGGCACTGCCCTGCCCCCGACACCCGGCAACCGCTGCTCGGCATCTTTGATTGCAGCCTCACAGCGGTCGAAGATTTCTTGGCCGAGCTGCATCGCCAAGGTCACATGCAGAACACGGTCGTGATTGTCATGGGTGACCACCCGCTGATGGCGCCCGGCTGGAAATCGCCACCGCCGCAAGACGCCGATCATGCCGCCAACGATGTGTTTTTTGCCATGGCCGTGCCGGACCAAGGCACCCGCAAGCTCGCGGCCATTGCCCACTTCGACGTCTACGCCCTCAGCCTTCAGGCGACCCTGCGCACCCGCGACCAAGCGCTGGCGCTAGGGCGCACGCCACCGCAACGCCCCAGCCTGGTCGAAAGCGAAGGGCTGGATCGCCTGGCGGCCAGACTGCGATCACCCTCACCCGGCTACCAACGGCTTTGGCAGGTGCCCCCTGCACCACCGTAAAATGCGTTTTTTGCCGCCAATGGTTGCGGCGCAACAACAAAGGCAAGACATGTCCGTGATTCCCTCGATGTCCGACCGCGACGGCAAGATCTGGATGGATGGCCAGATGGTCGACTGGCGCGACGCCAAAATCCACGTCCTGACCCACACGCTGCACTATGGCTGTGGCGCCTTCGAGGGCGTGCGCGCCTACAAAACCCCTCAAGGCACGGCCATCTTCCGCCTGCAGGAGCACACCGACCGCCTGTTCAACAGCGCCAAGATCCTGCGCATGGCCATTCCGTTCACCAAAGAACAGGTGAACGAGGCGCAACGTGCGGTGGTGCGGGACAACCAGCTGGAAAGCTGCTATCTGCGCCCGCTGACCTGGATCGGCGACAAGAAGCTGGGCGTCAGCCCCAAGGGCAACACCATCCACCTCATGGTGGCCGCGTGGGCGTGGGGCGCTTACCTGGGCGAAGAAGGGTTGAAGCGCGGCATCCGCGTCAAGACCAGCAGCTACACCCGCCACCACGTCAACATCACCATGACACAGGCCAAGGCGGTGAGCAACTACACCAACTCCATATTGGCCAACATGGAAGTGACCGATGAGGGTTACGACGAAGCCCTGCTGTTGGACAGCTCGGGTTTCGTGAGCGAAGGCGCTGGAGAAAACATATTTATTGTCAAAAACGGCGTCATCTACACCCCCGACCTGTCGGCCGGCGCCCTGAACGGCATCACCCGCAACACGGTGTTCCACATCGCCAAAGACCTGGGCCTGGACATCGTGCAAAAACGCATCACCCGCGACGAGGTGTACATCGCCGATGAAGCCTTCTTCACGGGTACCGCCGCCGAAGTGACGCCCATCCGCGAACTCGACCGCATCGAACTCGGTGCCGGCTCGCGTGGCCCCATCACCGAGAAGATCCAGAACGCGTTCTTCGACATCGTGGGTGGCCGCAACCCGACATACGCCCACTGGCTGACCCTGGTCTGAAACACCCATCATGAGCACACCCACAGCCAACGCCGCCATCGAGCTGGCCGCCAAGGACCTCAACGCCCACGGCGGCGTGTTCTGCCCCAGCCCGCTGGCCGACATGAAACTCTGGAACAGCCACCCCAAGGTCTACTTGGACGTGGCCAAGACCGGTGAAGCCCGTTGCCCCTACTGCGGCACGGTGTACCGTCTCAAGGCCGGTGAACACGTGGCCCAAGGGCACTGAATAGGTGGGGCCGCATGGAGGGGCCCCAAGACCAAGCCAGATGACAAGAACAGATAGGGCGGTAGGTACTCTGGCCACGGCACTGGGCATAGCGGTTTTTTTGCCGGTAGGTGCTTCCTACCTTTTGCTGTTTCTGCTGACGTGTTTGCTGTTGTCGGACAGCACGTCATTCTGGGAACGCTGGCCATTTGCCGACCACCCCGGTCTCGGCTGGCTGTTGCTGGCATCGCTGGTGTGGCCGATGGTGGTGCTGCTTGCGACCGGCTGGGAGGCAGCCAGTGCGAGCCGGCTGTTTCACATCGTTCGAGTGGCGTGGGTGCTGACACTCGGGTTGATGCTGAGGCCGAACGAGGCGTGGCAAGCTGTGTATGGTCTGCTCATTGGCGCTGGACTGAGTGTGACGGTCATCCTCGTGCACCAGGTGTGGCCACTGCCTGACAACCCTCTGTGGGCCAAGCTGCTGATCGTAGACGGCAATGCCAGCAGCCAGAAGATGATCATGCTCGCCTGTACCGCAGGTGTTGGTCTCTGGCTGGCCTTGCAGAATCGGCACGGCATCTTGCACCGTGTCTTGCTCCTCTCGCTGGCGGGGGCCGCGATGACTGCCGCCGCCAGATACGGCTACTCACGCAACGCCTATATGCTGCTGGTGTTGCTGCCAGGTGCGCTGTTTCTATACCGCTTGCGACACCACCGTGCAGCGTTGTGGGTGCCACCAGTGTTGGTCTTGACGATATTTGCACTGGCTTGGTCGCTGTCACCTGTGATGCAAGCCCGCTGGCTGCGAGCCATCAGCGAGCTGCAAGCGTCGTTGGCCGGTCTCGACTACGAGGGCAGCAGCGTGGGCGTGCGCTGGGCCATGTTTCGACTGGCCTGGGACAGTATCTGGGCACACCCACTCCTGGGCACCGGACTGGGCAGCTGGGAGCCAATATGGCATGCCCACTCTGTGCAAGCGCCGTTGATGAGCCTGACCAACAATCCCCACAACGACTTCCTGCTGTATGGCATGGAAACCGGGCTCCCGGGCATGCTGATCTTGGCGACAACCTTGGGTTGGTTTCTTTGGAAAAGCTGGGTCAACCACTCCCCTCTGGGCGGTATCGCCTTTCTTCTTGCCATCGCGGTGGTCGTTACCGCGACGATCAACGCGCCTTTCCGAGATGCGACCTTGGGCATGTCGCTCATTTGGTTGATGGCCGCCACGACAAGCCTACACACCAGGTTGCCACAGACACACTCCGATCAACACGTCGTCATGACCCCGAAGCCCAACACACCATGAGCATCCTCGTCACCGGCGGCGCCGGCTTCATCGGCGCCAACTTCGTTCTCGACTGGCTCGCACAATCCAACGAGCCCATCGTCAACCTCGACAAGCTCACCTACGCCGGCAACCTGGATAACCTGGCCTCGCTGCAGGGCGACGGGCGCCACACCTTTGTGCAAGGCGACATCGGCGACCGTGTCCTGCTCGACCGCCTGCTGGCCGAGCACCACCCGCGCGCCGTGTTGCACTTTGCTGCCGAAAGCCACGTGGACCGCTCCATCCACGGCCCCGAGGACTTCATCCAGACCAATGTCCTCGGCAGCTTTCGCCTGCTCGAAGCCGTGCGCGGATACTGGAACACCCTGCCCGAGACGGAAAAAGCCGCCTTCCGTTTCCTGCACGTGAGCACCGACGAGGTGTATGGCAGCCTCTCGCCCACCGATCCGGCCTTTGCAGAAACCCACCGCTACGAACCCAACAGCCCGTATTCCGCCAGCAAGGCCGCCAGCGACCACCTGGTGCGCGCCTGGCACCACACCTTCGGCCTGCCGGTGCTCACCACCAACTGCAGCAACAACTACGGGCCCTACCACTTCCCCGAAAAGCTTATACCGCTGATGATCGTCAACGCCCTGGCCGGCAAACCGCTGCCGGTGTATGGCGACGGCATGCAGGTGCGCGACTGGCTTTACGTGAAAGACCACTGCAGCGCCATCCGTCGCGTGTTGCAGGCGGGTCGCCTGGGCGAGACCTACAACGTGGGCGGCTGGAACGAGAAACCGAACATCGAGATCGTGAACACCGTGTGCGCCCTGCTGGATGAAATGCGACCACGCGCGGACGGCCAGCGTTACGCGACCCAGATCACCTACGTGAAAGACCGCCCCGGCCACGACCGGCGCTACGCCATCGACGCGCGCAAGCTCGAAGCCGAACTGGGCTGGAAACCGGCCGAGACGTTCGAAAGTGGCATACGCAAGACCGTGGCCTGGTACCTGGCCAACGCCGACTGGGTGGCGCGCGTGCAAAGCGGCGCCTACCGGGACTGGGTGTCCACCCAGTACGAAAGCGCAGCGTGAAGGTACTTCTGCTGGGCAAAAACGGACAGGTTGGCTGGGAGCTGCAGCGCAGCCTGAGCGTGGTGGGTGAACTTGTGGCCCTCGACCGCCACAGCACCGATCACTGCGGCGACCTGTCCCAGCTCGACGGCCTGCGCGATACCGTGCGTACCCTCCGCCCTGATCTCATCGTCAACGCCGCCGCCCACACCGCGGTGGACAAGGCCGAGAGCGAGCCCGAGTTGGCGCAGCGCATCAATGCCCTGGCCCCGGGGGTATTGGCCGAAGAAGCGGCCCGGCTGGGCGCGCTGCTGGTGCACTACAGCACCGACTACGTGTTTGACGGTGGCGGTTCAAGGCCTTGGCTGGAGTCCGACACCACCGGGCCACTTTCGGTCTACGGCAGCAGCAAACTGGCCGGGGAACACGCGATTGCCGCCAGCGGTTGCAGCCACCTCATCCTGCGCACCAGTTGGGTGTACGGGGCACGCGGTGGCAACTTCGCCAAGACCATGCTCCGCCTGGCCGCTGAACGCGAGCGGCTGACCGTCATCGACGACCAGTGGGGGGCTCCCACCAGTGCCGAGCTTTTGGCCGACGTGACCGCACACGCGGCCCGCAGCACGCTGCTGCATCCCGAACGTGCGGGCCTCTACCACTGCGCCGCTGCGGGCGAAACCACCTGGAATGGCTATGCCCGGTGTGTGCTGGCGCACGCACAATCTCGGGGCCGCACACTCAAGGCGGGGCCGGAGCAAGTGGAGAAGGTGCCGACCTCAGGTTTCCCGACCCCCGCCCGCCGTCCCCACAACTCGCGGCTGGACTGCACCAAGTTGCAAACCACCTTCCGCCTGCGCCTGCCCCCCTGGCAACAAGGTGTGGCCCGCATGCTCGATGAAATTCTCTGACAACACCCCATGACCCAACGCAAAGGCATCATCCTCGCTGGTGGCTCCGGCACCCGCTTGCACCCGGCCACCCTGGCCATCAGCAAACAGCTGCTGCCCATCTACGACAAGCCCATGGTCTATTACCCGCTGAGCACGCTCATGCTCGCGGGCATGCGCGACATCCTGCTGATCAGCACGCCACAAGACACGCCGCGCTTTGAGCAACTGCTGGGCGACGGCAGCCAGTGGGGCATCAACCTGCAATACGCCGTGCAACCCAGCCCCGATGGCCTGGCTCAGGCCTTCATCATTGGCGAGCCCTTCATTGGCAACAGCCCCAGTGCCCTGGTGCTGGGCGACAACATCTTCTACGGCCACGACTTCCAGCCCCTGTTGCACGCGGCCGATGCCCAGACCAGCGGCGCCACCGTCTTCGCCTACCACGTGACCGACCCCGAGCGTTACGGTGTGGTGGCGTTTGATGGCGCCGGCAAGGCCAGCAGCATCGAAGAAAAACCCAAGGTCCCCAAAAGCAACTACGCCGTCACCGGCCTGTACTTCTACGACCAGCAGGTCATCGACATCGCCAAGGCCACCAAGCCGAGCGCCCGTGGCGAACTGGAAATCACCACAGTGAACCAGACCTACCTGGAACAGAACCAGCTGAGCGTGCAGATCATGAAACGGGGTTACGCCTGGCTGGACACCGGCACCCACGACAGCCTGCTGGACGCGGGCCAATTCATCGCGACGCTGGAGCGTCGCCAAGGCCTCAAGATTGCTTGCCCGGAAGAAATTGCCTGGCGCAGCGGCTTCATCGACGACGCGCAGCTCGAAAAGCTCGCCGCGCCACTGGCCAAAAGCGGCTACGGCCAGTACCTGCAAGGCCTGTTGAAAGACAAGCCATGAACGTGATTGAAACCGACCTGCCCGGCGTGCTCATCATCGAACCCAAGGTGTTTGGTGATGCGCGCGGCTTCTTCTTCGAGAGCTTCAACCAGCAGCGCTTCAATGAAGCCACGGGCACGCGCTTTGACTTCGTGCAGGACAACCACAGCCGTTCGGCCAAGGGTGTGTTGCGCGGCCTGCATTACCAAATTCAGCAACCCCAGGGCAAACTGGTGCGGGTGGCACGCGGCAGCGTGTTTGACGTGGCGGTGGACCTGCGCAAAAGCTCGCCCCACTTCGGCCAGTGGGTGGGGGTGGAGCTGAGCGAGGACAACCAGCGCCAGCTGTGGGTGCCACCGGGTTTTGGCCACGGTTTTGTGGTCACCAGCGACAGCGCCGACTTCCTGTACAAAACCACCGACTACTACGCGCCGGCCTTCGAGCGCTGTGTGGCCTGGAACGACCCATCCATCGGCATCGAATGGCCGAAGCTTGGCATGGCCCCCCTGTTGTCGGCCAAGGACGCCGCTGGCCTGGCCCTGCAAAACGCCGACGTGTTTGCCTGACCAGCGCTGCGGCCACCCAGCGTTGCTGGGTTGAGCCGCTCGCTCAAGCCTCAATCCACCTTGGCGCCGCCCTTGAACCACTGGGCAAACAGGGCCCGCTCATCATCCGTGAGGCCGGTCGCGTTGTTCATGGGCATGAGCTTGCTGACCACCACCTGCTGGTAAACCGTTTGAGCGTGCTGTTGCAACAGCGCCGGGCTGTCCAGCCGCACGCCCTTGGACTGCAGTGCCTCGCCGTGGCACATGGCACAGCGTTGTTCGATCACCGGTTTGAGCTGGGCGTAGCTCACCACAGCGGGTGCCGCAGCGGCGGTGGCCGACGGCGCCGGCTTGAGCCACACGATCAGCCCGATCAGGACAACCACACCCACGGCGGCGTATTTCCATGGGTGGGGGTTGCGACCCAACTTGTAACCGTGGCGCATGACAAAAAACTGTCGGATGGCCGCGCCGGCAAACATCAGCCCAATGAGGATGAGCCAGTTCTGCGGATGGCTGTAGGTGAAGCTGTAGTGGTTGCTCAGCATGGCAAACAGCACCGGCAGCGTGAAGTAGGTGTTGTGCACGCTGCGCTGTTTGCCACGCTTGCCGTGGATGGGGTCCACCGGCCGACCGGCCTTCAGATCGGCCACCACGGTGCGTTGGCCGGGAATGATCCAGAAAAACACGTTGGCGCTCATGGCGGTGGCGATCATGGCGCCCACCAGCAAGAAGGCCGCCCGACCTGCAAACATCTGTGTGGCCGCGTAGGCGGCAATACACACCAGCACCAACACGGCAGCGCCCACTTTGGCATCGCCGTTCTCACCTTGGCCCAGGGTGCGACAAATGCCGTCGTAGAGCAGCCAGAACACCACCAGGAAAGCCAGGGCAGCACCAATGGCGGCCGCCGGCGTCCAGGCCATCACCTTGGGGTCGATCAGGTAGACGCTGGGGCTCCACAAGTAGGACACCAGGAACAGCGCGAAGCCACTGAGCCAGGTGGAGTAACTTTCCCAGTAGAACCAGTGCAGGTGATCGGGCAGCTTGGGCGGGCTGACGTTGAACTTGACCGGGTGGTAGAAACCGCCACCGTGCACCGCCCACAACTCGCCGCTCACGCCCTGCTTTTTCAGGTCGTCATCGACCGGTGGCGTGAGGCTGCTGTCGAGGAAAACGAAGTAGAAGGAGGAGCCAATCCAGGCGATGGCGACGATGACGTGCAGCCAACGCAGCAGCAGGTTGGCCCAATCGAGCAGGTAGGTTTCCATGGAAGCCTCGTGTGAATAACGACGTTGCGGTTCACCACTGCGGGCGCTCTGAACCACTTCCGAACCGCGAACCAGACAAACCTGAAACCCTTCAGCTTGCCAGCACCGCTGCGATTGCTGGGGCAAAGTGTATACAGTTTTTGGGAACCAGGCACCCAAGGGATTACCCTTGGCTCGCCATCATGCAAGGACGATGCCAAGCTAGGAGTCTGCGCGGCAGAAGCGCGTCGGCTGCAACGCGTGGAGAAAAGTCCCACTTCGCACCCGTTTTTCCGGCTGTGGCTACGGCCACAGTCCTCAAAAGCGGGCACAAATTGGACTCTTTTCCCACGCGTTTCGCTTCGACGCCTTCTGCCGCGCAGACTCCTAGGTGGCGGACCGATGTCTCGAGACACGACCTCAGGGCGACTGCCCCAGGACGCACTCACATCATCAGCGCCTTCACCAGATCGAGCTGGCGCCCCGCACCCACCTGCTGCAGATCCAGGCTGGCTTCAAGCCGGCTGAGGTGATCCATCATGTATGCCACCGCGGCATCGGTGTTTTTTTCTTCGCACAACCGCAGAAACTGCTCGTGTTCATCGGTTGCACAGTGGGCGTCGTTGTGGCTCTGGTAAAGCATGGCGATCAGCGAACTGCGCCCCACCAACTCTGTGACGATTTCTGTGAGGATGTGGTGCCCCGTCAGTTCGGCCAATGCCACGTGGAAGTCGCCGAGCAGTTGTTCTCGCACCGCCCCCAGCGCCAAGCCCTTGAGACTGGACCTTTCCATGCGGACATGCTGCCGCAGGCGATCAAAGTCGGCCCGCGTTGCACGGGCCACAAACAAGCGCACGATTTCGCTTTCAATGAGACGGCGCGCCGAAAAGATTTCGCGCGCCTCCTCCACCGTGGGCTGGCAGACAAACGTGCCCTTGTCGGGCACGGTATGCACCAGCTTGTCTTTGGCCAGCATCACCAAGGCGGCACGCACCTTGGTGCGGCTGACCGCATACACCCGCCCCAGGGCCTCTTCACGCAACCAGGTGCCGGGGGCAATGCGCCGCTCGACGATGGCGGCCGCCAGGTCTTGGGCAATGCTCTCGACAGTGGGGGCCGAGCCAGCCCCCTCCGAAGCAGAAGCCGCCCCCGGTGCTGGACCGGTTGAGGGCGCTGTGTGGGCAGAGGAGCGGCGAGTGACCATGCACCCGATTCTAGGCTCAGGCCCTCCGTGCAACGGCCGCCGTCCGCTGATCCACACCCTGGTTGCCGTCCATGAAGCGGCGGCAAGGTGCCCAGTGGTTCATCAGCAGGTAGTAGCACAGGCCAGCGGGCAAGAGGCTGGCATACCAGCTCACCTTGGAGAAGTAGAGCGCCACCACCGCGCCAAACAGGGTGGCGATGATGCCAGCCCAGTTCACGCCACGGTAGGGGCCGTTTTCATCGTAGAGCTTCTGCAAGTCCAACTGGCGCCCGCGCAAGATGTAGTAGTCCACCACCAACACGGCAAAAATAGGCCCCAGGAAAGCGGAATAGGTCTGCACAAAAATCTGCAGCCCACTGGACGACTCGTCCTTGACCAGCTCCCACGGAAAGGTACAGAAAGCCAGCAAGCCCACCAGCACGGCCGATTTTTTGAACGACAGCTTGAACACGTCCATCAGCACGTAGGCGGGCGGCACCACGTTGTTGAGCACGTTGGTGGTGACTTGCGCAAACGCAATGAACAGCAGCGTGATCACCAACAGCGGCTTGTTGTCCACCGCACTGGAGAACACCGCAATGGGGTCGCTGGTGCCGGTGGCGCCCGCCACCATCAAACCGATCAGACCCATGAAGATCGTGGCTGGCAGGATGGACATCGCGTAGATCGTGGTCAACAGGCCGGGACGCACGTCGCGGTGCAATTCACGGGAATAGTCGCTGACGTTGAGCATCATGGTGCTGTAGATGCCCAGAAACAGCATGGTGGCACCCCAGAAAGGCAGGCCCCAGGTGCCTTCGATGCTGGTGATCTTGGCGTCAATGGCACCCCCGTACTTGGTGATGACGGCCCAGAACATGTAGAGCAGCGAAGCGATGATGAAAACGCTGCCGACGTTTTCCAGCCACTTGATGCCCTTGAAGCCATACACCGACAACGCAATCTGGAGCACCTGGAAAATGATGAACCAGACCACCAGGTTGTCGAAACCCAGCAGCGCAGCCGACACGGCGTTCAACGCACCCGCACCGATCCAGCTCTGAAAGCCGTACCACACCACGGCGGGCACCGCACGGATCAAGCCGGGGAATCGGGTACCGGCAAAGCCGAAAGCGGTGCGCGCCTGCACCATGAAGGGTATGCCGTACTTGTGGCCGGCTGCCCCATTGATGGTCAGGGCCACGCCGATGACGAAGCAGCCCACCGCAATGGCCGTCACCGCCTGCAACATGTTGAGTTGCCCCACCAGGCTGGAACCCATGGCGAAGGTGCCGATGGACACGCAGCCTCCCAGCCAGGCCAGCAGGTAGGACCATTTGTCCATGATCCGTGTTTGTTGTGGCGCCAGCGATTCTTCGCCCGCCGACTTGTCGTGAGATTCACTCATGGATTGCCTCCGTCGATCGTTGAAATACGCGCCGCTCAGGCGCTGAAATGCCTGAACTGGCCTGCAAAGGCCTTCGGGCGTGGGAAATCGAGGTCACCGTGTTTGCTGGTCTTGAGCCCCAGGTGCACGAGGGATTCGGCCAACTTGACGGCCGCGCTAACGCCCTCCACCACCGGCAGGCCAACGGCGTCCGAAATGGTGTCCGTCAGATCGGCCATGCCGCCGCAGCCCAGCACGATGGCGCCGATGCCATCCTCGTGTTTGGCCCGCAAGCTTTCCTCAATGATCTTGCGCAGCGCAGCATCCGGATCGTGTTCCAGGTCCAGCACCGGAATTTCGGCGGCCCGCACTTTGCGACACAAATGCGCAAAACCGTATTGCTGCAACAGGTGCTCCGCAATGATCCCGGTGCGACCCAGGGTGGTGACCACCGAAAAGCGCGTGGACACCATGGCCGCCATGTGAAACGCGGCTTCGGCGATGCCAATCACCGGCGCCCGTGTGAGCTCACGGGCCGACCAAAGCCCCGGGTCTCCAAAACAGGCGATCACATAGGCGTCGGTTTGCTCGCGCTCACCGGCCAGCACTTCCTCGGCCACGCCCACGGCAGCAACAGCTTCATCGAAATGGCTCTCGATGGACACCGGTCCCCCCGCCGGCTGGGTGGCCACGATCTGCGTGCCGGGGCCAGCCACACGGGCTGCGGCCGCGCCAATGGTCTCGGTCATGGCGCACGTGGTGTTCGGGTTGATGACACGTATTTTCAAGGATCCTCCGTTCATGGTTAACGTTTGAATTCAATTTTTGTACACAATATTTGGATTCAATAACAAAAGACGGCCCACCAGCATAGGGATTTACCCCCAGCAGCAGGCAGGCGAGCTCGGTTGAACGAAGGGGAAAAAGTCAGGGCACCCCCATGAACGGGGGGCGCTCCCACGGCCGACAGGGGCGTCAGCGTGCTTGGCGCATCAGCAACTGCGCTGCCACCGAGGCCGCAATCGTGGCCGGGGCCTTGCCTGTGATTTCGGACAAGCCGATCGGGCAGGTGATGTGGGACAACTCGGCGGACGTGAAACCACGCGCCTCAAGGCGGTGTCTGAAAGTGGCCCACTTGGTGCGGCTGCCAATCAAACCCACAAACGGGAGATCGCCGCATGCGCGCTGCCGAAGCAGGCAGGCAGCCACCACATCCAGATCCTCGGCGTGGCTGAAGCTCATGACGAGCACCAACGAACCCGGCCGCAAGTCGGCCACCGCCGCATGCACCGGATCGGAATGTTCGGCCTGCACCTGGGGCGGCAATTCGGCCGGGAACACCTCGTCGCGGCTGTCTGTCCATTGGATGTCAAAAGGCAATGGCGTCAGCGCCGCCACGATGGCGCGCCCCACGTGCCCTCCGCCGAACAAGGCCACCGGCGTGTGCTGCGCGCGCAGGCGCTGGCTCAGCGCGTCCCGTTCGGTTGGGCCCACCCACTGGTAGCGCAGCGTGACCTGACCGCCACAACATTGGCCCAGGCTCGGGCCCAGCACCACCGTGTGTTCTTGCGCCGGACCTGGCCCCGAACGCAGCAACTCACGGGCCTGTTCAGCGGCACGCCATTCCAGGTGCCCACCACCCACCGTCCCGATCTGCCCGTGGACCAACACCGCCATCCAGGCCCCGGGCTCGCGCGGCACCGACCCTTTGACGGCGACCACCTCGACCAGCACCGCGGCAGCGGTGTCCAGGTGCGCAAGCAGTTCCGACAAATGGGACATGGGCGTAAACAAATGCAAGGAATGTCAGGCAAACAGTATGCCGTGCAACACGCTCAGGCAGGCTCTGCGATGGCGCATACACTCCCAACGCAAAACCCGATGAGGCACCGGCCATGCAAACGAACATCGACCTTTCCCGCCGCCTGACGCGCGCCCTGCCCCTTACCCTGGTGGCGCTGCTCGCTGCCTGCAGCCTCCCCCCATCGATGCGCCCCAGCTCGCCAGCGGACGGCACACCCACGGCGCCACCAACGGCCAAGCCACCGCCCCCGGCAGCCGATGGGGTGAAAACCTCGTATGCCACCGACCCCCGCAGCTACCGCCGCGATGCGGCGACCCACCTGTATTCGCTGAATACCGGGCGCATCTTTGTTGGAAAACTGCCGCCTTTGTTGTATGCCGTGGGCGTGATGCAGGTGGAGCTGGACGGGCGCGGACACGTGCGGCACTTCAGCTGGCTCAGGGCCCCCAAACACGCTCCCGAAGTGATGGCAGAGATTGAGCGCACCGTGCGCCGCGCTGCGCCGTTCCCAGCACCTGCTCGGCTGGGCAAGGTCACCTACACCGAAACCTGGCTGTGGGACAAAAGTGGGCGCTTCCAGCTCGACACCTTGACCGAAGGCCAGCGCAGCGAACTATGAACGCGGGCGCCAGCGCCGTGGCCACAACCGGCGCACAGGCCCTTCAACTGCCGCGGTACGTCGAGTAAGACCAGGGGCTGACCAGCAAAGGCACGTGGTAGTGCTGATCGGTGTGGGCCACGCCGAAGTCCAGTGCCACGCGACCCAGGAAGTTGGGCTCAGGCAAGACCACGCCTTTGGCCTTGAAATAGCCCTCCACGTCGAACACCAATCGGTAGGTGCCGGCCTTGAGACTGGTGTTGTCGTACAGCGGACCATCCGGGTTGCGGCCGTCGTCATTCAGCTGGAAACGCTTGACCAGACTGGCACGCAGTTCGTCGCTGCCAGCCACGCGCTCGGTGGTGTACAGCGCCACCGACATGCCCGCAGCGGGGCAGCCGTTCATCGTGTCCAGTACGTGGGTGCTCAGGCCCATGGCTCTTCCTTTGTCTCAATCGGTGAGGGATGTGCGGTCGACCAAAAGTGTATACAGTTTTTGGATTTGTGGCTATGATGAATCCATGGAATCGTCCAGCACACGCCAGATTGTTGAATCGCTGAGCCGCGCCATTGTGGAGCACCGGCTGCACCCGGGCACCAAGCTGGCCGAGCAGAAATTGGCCGATCATTTTGGTGTCTCCCGCACCTTGGTGCGGCAGGCTTTGTTCCAGCTGGCGCAGAACCGCCTGGTCACGCTCGAACCGGCACGGGGGGCGTTTGTGGCCACACCCTCCGTGCAGGAAGCGCGGCAGGTGTTTGCGGTTCGGCGCATGCTCGAAGCGGAAATGACGCGCGAGTTTGTTCGCACCGTCACACCCGCAAAAATCAAGGCCCTCAAGGCGCATGTGGCCGAAGAACGCAAGGCCGTGGACGGCACCGACGTGGCCAGCCGCACCGAATTGCTGGGCGACTTTCACGTGCGCATGGCCGAACTCATGGGCAACCACGTGCTGGCCGGCATGTTGGGTGAGCTGATTTCGCGGTGCGCCTTGATCACCTTGATGTACCAGAGCGCACACGCCGCCGGCCATTCGCACGAAGAGCACGAAACCATCGTCAAGGCGCTGGCCGCCAAGGACGCCGACCTGGCCGTGCGCCTGATGAACGAACACCTGCAACACGTCGAAGAAAACCTCAGCTTCGACCGCAAGCTGCCCGCCAACACCTTGTCAATGGCCCTTTCCTGAGCGCCCCCATGAGCACCCACAACAGCACCTACGACACCACCCTCGCCTACCCGCGCGACCTCCTCGGCTACGGCCGCCACACGCCCCACGCCCAATGGCCGAGCGGCGCCCGGATCGCGGTGCAGTTCGTCCTGAACTACGAAGAAGGCGGCGAGAACTGCGTGTTGCACGGCGACGCCGGCTCGGAGCAGTTCCTCTCCGAAATGTTCAACCCGGCCTCCTACCCCGACCGCCACATCAGCATGGAAGGCATCTACGAGTACGGCTCGCGCGCCGGCGTCTGGCGTATCCTGCGCGAGTTCGAAAAACGTGGCCTGCCTCTCACCGTTTTCGGCGTGTCCATGGCGCTGCAGCGTCACCCCGAACTGACCGCTGCGTTTGTCGAACTGGGCCACGAGATCGCCTGCCACGGCTGGCGCTGGATTCACTACCAGAACCTGGACGAGGCCACCGAACGCGAGCACATGCGTATCGGCATGGAGATCATCGAGCAGATGACAGGCAGCCGGCCCCTGGGCTGGTACACCGGCCGCGACAGCCCCAACACCCGCCGCCTGGTGGCCGATTTCGGCGGCTTCGAGTACGACAGCGACTACTACGGCGACGACCTGCCCTTCTGGATGAAGGTGAAAAAAAGCGACGGCAGTGTGGTGCCCCAGCTCATCGTGCCCTACACGCTGGACTGCAACGACATGCGCTTCGCCCTGCCCCAGGGTTACTCGCACGCCGACCCCTTCTTCCAGTACCTCAAGGACACGTTCGACGCGCTCTACGCCGAGGGTGACCCGAGCGGCGACAACGCGCCCAAGATGATGAGCATTGGCATGCACTGCCGGCTGCTGGGCCGCCCGGGCCGCATCACTGCGCTGCAGCGTTTCCTCGATCACATCCAGGGCCATGACAACGTGTGGGTGTGCCGCCGCCTGGACATCGCGCGGCACTGGAAGGCGACCCACCCCTACAAGAACACAGCGGAGACATGACATGGCTTTGACACTGGAACAACTCAACACCTCGCCACCCAGCGAGTTGCTGGCCGAGCTGGGCGGCTTGTACGAACACTCACCCTGGTTCGTGGAAACGGCGCTGCAAAGCCGCCCCTTTGCGTCGCTCGCGCACTTCAAACACACGCTGGTGCAAGCGGTGGATGGCGCCGGCCGCGAGTCCCAGTTGGCCCTGGTGCGCGCCCACCCGGAGCTGGCCGGCAAGGCCATGGTGGCCAAGACGCTCACCGCCGAATCGACCAACGAACAAGGCAAGGCAGGCCTGACCGCCTGCACGCCCGACGAATTCGCGCGCATTCAGCAGCTCAACGCCGACTACAACGCGCGTTTCGGCTTCCCCTTCATCCTGGCGGTGCGCGGCGCGCGTGGTCTGGGCCTGAACAAGGCACAAATCATCGAGACCTTCGAGCGACGGGTCTACAACCATCCCGACTTCGAACTGGCCGAGGCCCTGCGCAACATCCACCGCATCGCCGAGATCCGCCTGAACGACAAGTTCGGCGTCGAACCCACGTTGGGCAACGACGTGTGGGACTGGCAGGAAAAACTCAGCGTACACAGCGACCCCGGATTTGCCGAAAAAGGCCAGCTCACCGTCACCTACCTGACCGACGCCCACCGCGCTTGCGCCCAGCGCATCAGCCACTGGATGCGGGACTGCGGATTTGACGAGGTCGAAATCGACGCCGTGGGCAACGTGGTTGGCCGCTACCACGGCGCCACACCAAATGCGAAGTACCTTTTGACCGGATCGCACTACGACACCGTGCGCAACGGCGGCAAGTACGACGGGCGCCTGGGCATCTTCGTGCCCATGGCCTGCGTGCGCGAACTGCACCGTGCCGGCCGCCGCCTGCCTTTCGGCTTTGAGGTGGTGGGTTTTGCCGAAGAAGAAGGCCAACGCTACAAGGCCACCTTCCTGGGCTCCGGCGCACTGATCGGCGACTTCAAGCCCGAGTGGCTGGACCAGAAGGACGCCGACGGCATCACCATGCGCGAGGCCATGCAACACGCCGGCCTGTGCATCGATGACATCACCAAGCTGCAGCGCGACCCCGCACGCTACCTGGGCTTCGTCGAAGTGCACATCGAGCAAGGCCCGGTGCTCAACGAACTCAACCTGCCACTGGGCGTGGTCACCTCCATCAACGGCAGCGTGCGCTACCTGTGCGAAGTCATCGGCATGGCCAGTCACGCTGGCACCACGCCCATGGACCGGCGGCGCGACGCGGCCTGCGCCGTGGCCGAGCTGGCGCTCTACATGGAAAAACGTGCCGCCCAAGACGGCGATTCGGTGGCCACCATCGGCCAACTGAACGTGCCCAGCGGTTCCATCAACGTGGTGCCCGGGCGCTGCACCTTCAGCTTGGACCTGCGCGCGCCCACCAACGAACAACGCGATGCCCTCGCGCGCGACGTGCTGGCCGAGCTGACCGCCATCTGCGAGCGCCGCGGCGTGCGCCACACGCTGGAGGAAACCATGCGCGCCGCCGCCGCGCCCAGCGCGCCGGCCCTGCAGCAGCGCTGGGAAGCCGCCGTGCGCGCCCAGGGCCTGCCGGTGTTCCACATGCCCAGCGGCGCCGGCCACGACGCCATGAAGCTGCACGAAGTCATGCCCCAGGCCATGCTCTTCGTGCGCGGTGAAAACAGCGGCATCAGCCACAACCCCCTCGAATCCACCACCAGCGACGACATGCAGCTGTGTGTGCAAGCCTTTGCCCACCTGCTCGACAGCCTGGCCGCCAACCCCCTTTGATACCTGACACAAGCATGTCCTCCACCACCAACTACGCCGCCCTCGACCAATGGATCGCCGACCACTTCGATGAAGAAGTGGCCTACTTGCGCGAACTCGTGCGCGTGCCCACCGACACGCCGCCCGGCAACAACGCCCCGCACGCCGAACGCGCTGCCGAGTTGTTGGCCGGCATGGGCTATACGGCCGAAAAACACGCCGTGCCTGCATCAGAGGTGCAGGCGGCTGGCTTGCAGACCATCACCAACCTGATCGTGCGCCGCCGCTTTGGCGACGGTGGCAAGACCATCGCGCTCAACGCCCACGGCGACGTGGTGCCGCCCGGCGAAGGCTGGACCCACGACCCCTACGGCGGCGACGTGGTGGACGGCCAGATGTTCGGCCGTGCCACGGCCGTGAGCAAAAGCGACTTCGCCAGCTTCACCTTCGCACTGCGTGCAGTGGAAGCTGTGGCCCAGGCCCAGGGCCTGAAGCTCAAGGGTGGCGTGGAGCTGCACTTCACCTACGACGAGGAATTCGGCGGCGAGGTCGGCCCGGGTTGGCTGCTCAAGAACAAGCTGACCCAACCCGACCTCATGATTGCGGCCGGCTTCAGCTACCAGGTGGTCACTGCCCACAACGGCTGCCTGCAAATGGAGGTGACGGTACAGGGCGAAATGGCCCATGCCGCCATCCCCGACAGCGGCACCGACGCGCTGCAGGGTGCGGTCCACATCCTGAACGCGCTGCACCGTCTGAATGCCGACTACATGAAGGTGACGTCGGCCGTCGAGGGGATCACCCACCCTTACCTCAACATCGGCCAGATCAGCGGCGGCACGAACACCAACGTGGTGCCCGGCAAGGTGGTGTTCAAGCTCGACCGCCGCATGATCCCCGAGGAGAACCCGGCCGAGGTGGAAGCCGCCCTGCGCCAGACCATCGCCGACGCGGCCGCCAGCTTCAACCCGCCGCGCGGCGGCAAGCAGCTGCAGGTGGACGTGCGCCGCATGCTGCTGGCCAACGCAATGAAGCCCCTGCCCGGCAACCAGCCGCTGGTGGATGCGATCCAGAAACACGGCGGCGAGGTGTTTGGTGAGCCCATCCCGGCCGTGGGCACGCCGCTCTACACCGACGTGCGCCTGTATGTGGAGCGTGGCATCCCCGGCGTGATCTACGGCGCCGGCCCACGCACCGTGCTTGAATCGCACGCCAAACGTGCGGACGAGCGCGTCCAACTGGCGGACCTGCAAGGCGCCACGCGCGTCATCGCCCGCACCCTGCTCGACCTGCTCAGCTGACAGCGGTTTTCAGAAGCTCGTCCCGAAAAGCCGCCACCGCCGGCGAGGGCGAGCCGCCTGGGGCACGCAGCAGCGTCAGGGTGCGCGCCAGCGGCGGCGAGCCCACCGCGCGCACGTCCAGACCGTGCCACTGCGCCAGCGGGCGCAAGGCACGCGTCACCACCGCCACACCCAAGCCTTCGCTGGCCAGCCCCATCATGGTCCAGGGCAAGGCGATCTCGTACGCGTAGGCCAGCTGTATGCCACGGGCCGCCAGTTCGTCTTCCAGCAAGCGGCGCACCGGGTTGCCGGGCAAATAACCGATCAAGGCCTCGCGTGCCACCTCGGGCCAGTCCAGCCGGCGCGCCCGCGCCAGCGGGTGGTCGCGGTGCATGGCCAGCACGAACTCATCGGCGTACAAAGGTGTGGCCACCAAATCGGTTCGCAGCTCGGTGGCGGTGGCAATGCCCAGGTCGGCCGCGCCGCTGCGCACCAGGGCATGCACCTCGTGTTCGGGCACATCGTGCACGGTCACGCGCACACCTGGGTGGCTGTCGCGAAAACGCCGTATCACCGGCGGCAGCAGCATGGCGCATTGCGCGTTGGGCGCCGCCACCGACACCCGCCCGCGCGAGAAGCGGGCAAAGTCGCGCGCATCGACCAGCCACTGGTCCCAGTCTGCCACCAGCCGGTGGGCGGCCGGCAACAAGGCATTGCCGGCATCGGTGAGGCGGCAACCCCGGGTATGGCGATCAAACAGGCGGGTGCCCAGCAGGGTCTCCAGCTTGCCCAGCGATGCGCTCAACGACGACTGCGACATACCCAAGCGCTCGGCCGCACGGGTGAAGTGGCCACTTTCAGCCAGGGTGATGAAGACCCGCAATTCGGGCAAGGAGGATTTGATCGTCATATCCGATTGAATTATTTGATTGTGCATCTTTCTCGATTACAGCGCGACACCTATCCTTGCCCATGGGCCCACCTCAAGGCCATACATCTACACATACCAACGAGGAGACAAAATGAACCACACCACCACCACCGGCGTGCACCCGGTGGACGAGCGCTTGCCCAATGGGCGCCTGTTCACGCTGGGGCTGCAACACGTTCTGGTCATGTACGCCGGGGCCATTGCCGTGCCCCTGATCGTGGGCCGCGCGCTCAAACTGTCGCCCGAACAGGTGGCCCTGCTGATTTCGGCCGATCTGTTTTGCTGCGGCGTCGTCACGCTGATCCAGTCGCTGGGCATGACGCAGTGGTTCGGCATCCGCATGCCGGTCATGATGGGCGTGACCTTTGCCGCCGTGGGGCCCATGGTGGCCATGGCCAACAGCCTGCCCGGTACCGAGGGGGCGCGCACCATCTTCGGCGCCATCATCGCGGCGGGGGTCATAGGCATCTTCATCGCGCCGCTGGTCAGCCGGTTGCTGCGGTTTTTTCCGCCGGTGGTCACCGGCACCATCATCGCGGTCATTGGCATCAGCCTCATGCGCGTGGGCATTGGCTGGGCGCTGGGCGGCCCGGCCTTTCTGGCCAAAATTCCCGATCCGGCCAACCCCGGCAAGATGATTGTCAACGCTGGCTACGGCGCGCTGGACAACCTGGCCATCGCCTTCTTCGTGCTGGCCGTGATCCTGGCCATTGCCAAGTTCGGGCGTGGCTTCCTGGCCAACATCTCGGTGTTGCTGGGCATCGTGGCCGGCGGCGTGCTGACCGCCGTGATGGGCAAGATGCACTTCGACAAGGTGGCCAGCGCCCACTGGTTCGACGTGGTGTTGCCCTTCTCCTTCGGCGCCCCGATTTTTGACCCGGTGCTGATCGTGACCATGGTGCTGGTGATGATCGTGACCTTCATCGAATCGACCGGCATGTTCCTGGCGCTGTCCGACCTGACCGGCCGCAAGATGACCCAACAAAACCTCACCGCCGGCCTGCGCACGGACGGCCTGGGCACGCTGATCGGCGGCATCTTCAACACCTTCCCCTACACCAGCTTCTCGCAGAACGTGGGCCTGGTGGGCGTGACCGGTGTTCGCAGCCGCTTCGTCTGTGTGGCCGGCGGCATCATCCTCATCGTGTTGGGCCTGATCCCCAAAATGGCGGCGCTCATCGAATCGCTGCCCCAATACGTGCTGGGCGGCGCCGGCCTGGTGATGTTTGGCATGGTGGCGGCCACCGGCATCCGCATCCTGGCGGGCGTGAACTTCAAGGACAACAAGAACAACCTCTACATCGTGGCCGTGTCCATCAGCCTGGGCATGATGCCCCTGGTGGCCCCGGCGTGGATGCAACACATGCCTCACGGCTTGCACCCGCTGCTCGAATCGGGCATCCTGCTGACCACCATCAGTGCCGTGGTGCTGAACATGTTCTTCAACGGCGCTCAGGGGAGCAGCGAGGAAGAAATCCGCCACGCGGCCATGCAGGCCGAAGGCGGCCACTGAGTCACTGACACCTTCACCAGTTGGGCCGGTCTGCACCCAAGCAGACCGGCCCTTTCTTTTTTGGAGCACACCATGCACACCCTGTTGATCAAGAACGCCCGCCTGCTGGTGACCATGGACGCGCAGCGCCGCGAGATCGAAGACGGCGCCGTCTTCGTGCGTGGTCACGTCATCGAAGCCGTGGGCCCCAGCCATGAACTGCCCAGCAGCGCCAACACCGTGATCGACGCCCGCGACCAGGTGGTCATTCCCGGCCTGGTCAACACGCACCACCACATGTACCAAAGCCTGACCCGCGTGGTGCGCCCGGCGCAGGACTGCGAGTTGTTCGACTGGCTGCGGGTGCTCTACCCCATCTGGGCGCGGCTCACGCCTGAGATGGTGCGAGTCTCAACCCAGACCGCCATGGCCGAGTTGCTGCTCTCGGGCTGCACCACCAGCAGCGACCACCTCTACCTCTTCCCCAACGGCTCGCGCCTGGACGACAGCCTGGAAGCGGCGGCCGAGATCGGCATGCGTTTTCACGCCGCGCGCGGCGCCATGAGCGTGGGCGAAAGCGCTGGCGGCCTGCCACCGGACAGCGTGGTGGAGACCGAAGCCCACATCCTGGCCGACACCCAGCGCGTGATCGAACGCTGGCACGACCCGGCCCGCCACGCCATGCAGCGCGTGGTAGTGGCGCCCTGCTCGCCTTTTTCCGTCAGCCGCGAACTGATGCGCGACGCCGCCGTGCTGGCGCGCGACCACGGCGTCTCGCTGCACACCCACCTGGCCGAAAACGACAAAGACATCGACTACACCCGCGAGAAGTTCAACTGCACGCCGGCCGAATACGCCGAACAACTGGGTTGGGTCGGCCCCGACGTGTGGCACGCCCACTGCGTGAAGCTGGACGAGGCCGGCATCCGCCTGTTCGCGAGCACCGGCACCGGCGTGGCCCACTGCCCCGGCTCCAACATGCGCCTGGCCTCGGGCGCCGCACCCATACGCGCCATGCGCGACGCTGGTGTGCCGGTGGCCATCGCGGTGGATGGCTCGGCCTCCAACGACAGCGGCCACATGTTGGGCGAGGCCCGCTTGGCCCTGCTGTTGCAGCGCGTGGCGCACGGCCCCATCAAAGGCCCGTCAGCGCTCACCGCACGCGAGGTACTGGAGCTGGCCACCCTGGGCGGCGCCCGCGTGCTGGGACGCGACGACATCGGTGCCCTGGCCCCCGGCATGGCGGCCGACATCGTCACCATTCCACTCGACGAGATCGGCCTCGCTGGCGCCCACCACGACCCGCTGGCCGCCCTCTTTTTCTGCCACGTGCCGCGTGTGCAACACAACATCGTGCACGGCCGCGTGGTGGTGCGCGACGGCCAGTTGCAAACCGTGGACCTGCCGCGCCTGCTGGAACGCCACAACCACCTGGCGCAGCGGCTGGTGCAGGGCTGACGCCCGGCCCCGGTCGCTCAGCCCGGCTGGGCCACCCCCACGGCGGCACGCCCCACACGCTGGGCCAGCCGCTCAACGTCATGCACCAGCAGGCTGCGGCCCGCCACCGAGACGATGTCGTCGTCCACCAGCTCTTTCAAACAGCGGGACAGCGTCTCGGGGGTGAGGTTGAGGTGCGCCGCCACCACGTTTTTGCCGAAACCCAGCTCGATGCGGGCGGTGTTCCCGCTTTGCGTCGGCAACTGCCGCAGCAGAAAGTACACCACGCGCTGCAACGGCGGGTGCATGGAGTAGGACCCGATGTCCTCCACGATGCCCTTGACCCGCATCGACAAGCTTTGCAGCATGGCCATGGCGAAGCCGCTGTCGCGCTCAATGACCGCCACAATGGCCTCGCGCGGAAGGTACAGGAGCAAGGCGTCTTCCAGCGCTTGCACGTTCATGAAATAGCGGTCACCCGTGAGCATGGTGATGTCGCCAAAACAGCCGCCCTGGCCGATCAGCTGGATGGGGCGTTCCGTGCCCTGCGAGGACAGCAGGTACATCTTGATGCGACCGTACACCACCACGTGGAAGCCCTCGCAGGCGTCGCCCTCGCGGAACAGCAGTTGCCGTCGCCGCACCGACACGCGGCGCACACGGGCGGCCAAGGCATCAAGGTCCTCGTCGCTGGCGCGGCTGAACAGCGGCACCGCGCGCAACATCCCCACCACCGCTTCACGCGCCAACATCAGCATCTGCGCCTCCCCCTCGTTTTGCCCCAGATGCTAACCTGCCCCACCTCACCGACCACTCACGCCCGCGCCTGCGCGGACCGCGAATGGTTGACGAGGCCGATGGCGATCGCCGCGATGGCGCCTGGAATGCCGATGGCGAGGAAGTTCTGTGTCAGCGGCAAGGACATGCCGACCAGCACACCGATCAGGATGGGCGCCAGAATCGCCCCCAGCCGGCCCACCCCCAACATGGTGCCCACGCCGGTGGCGCGGATCGCCATGGGGTAGAACTGCCCGGCGTAAGCGGCCGTCACGATCTGGGTGCCGATGGTGGACGCGCCCGCCAAAGCCACGACCAGGAACAACAGCGCCTCGGGCAGGGGCTGGCCCAGCAGGCTGACGGACACGCCCGCCAACAGGTACATGCCCACCAGCACGCGCTGGATGTTGAAACGATCGGCCAACCAGCCGCCACCCACGGCGCCCACGATGGCGCCCAAGTTGAGCACCAGCACAAAGGTCAGCGCCGAGCCCAGGCTGTAGCCCGCGCTGGCCATGAGTTTGGTGAGCCATGAGCTGAGCGCGTACACCATGAACAGGCACAGGAAGCAGGACAACCAGAACATCAGCGTGCTGCGCCCGCGTCCGCCGTCAAACAGGGCGCCAAACGATGCCGACTGACCCGACGCAGACGCCGGCGAAACGAAGTGCTCGTCAGGGCGTGGTGCACGCTCGGGCCGCAGGCGCGCCACGATGTCGCGCAGGCGGTCTTGTTGGCCACGGCGCAGCAGGAAGGCCATGGATTCGGGCATCTGAACCCAGAACAGGGGGATCAGCAACAGCGGCAGGCCTGCCGCCCAGAACACCGATTGCCACCCATATTGCACCAGCAGCGTTTTGCCCAGCAGGGCCGCCAACACACCGCCCAGCGAGTAGCCGCTGAACATCATGGCGACCAGCAAGGCGCGCAGGCGCAGCGGCGCGTATTCGGTCATCTGCGCAATCACGTTGGGCATGACGCCACCAATGCCCAGGCCGGCGATGAAGCGGTAGACACTGAATTCGATGGGGTCGTCGGCCCAGCCGGCGGCGGCCGTGAACACGCTGAACACAGCGATACAGATGGCGATGACCAGCTTGCGCCCAAAGCGGTCGGCCAGGGCGCCAAACATCACGTTGCCAAACATCATGCCGAACAGGGCCGAGCTGACCATGAAGCCGGCCTGGGTGGCGTCGATGCCAAAGTCCGCCATCATGGATGGCAAGGCCACGCCCACCACGGCGAGGTCGTAGCCGTCAAAAACAATGATGAGCGCACACCAGATCAGGATGCGGAGGTGAAAGCGGTTGAAACGTGCGTTGTCGGCAACGGCACAGACGTCGGTGGTCTGCATGGTGAAGGTGTCCCCTGAGTTTTTTTCAAAAACGGCCGTGGTACCAGTGGGCACCACGGCCGGCCGCCCCCCAGGGTCTGCGCCCAGGTGCGCGGCATCGGCTTCTTTTTTAGTGAAGGCTCACAGTTCCAGCCACAGCGCGTCTTCGCCCTTGGCAAACACGCCATCGGGGGCGGTGGGGATCTTGCCGGTCAGGGTGTCGGCGATCACCCGGCGCTTGGTGCTTTCGAACTCGTTCAGGTCCTTCATGCGCGAGATCATGATCACCTCGCCCACCGGGCCACCAGCGCGCACCTTGACTTCCGGCTCCACGCCGTAGTGCTGCTTGATCGCGGCAGCGCGGGCTTTGAAGTAGGCCAGCGCCTCGGCTTGTTTGCCACCATTGGGGGTACCAGTGCGGGTGTAGACAACGGTCATTTTGAAATCCTCCTCAGATTGATTGATTTACAAGTTTGCAGCCACGTTGTGACAGCCCCTGCAGAGTAGGGGCGAGGGGGGGTCTGCATCCTTGATTGCAATCAAGTTTTCCGAGCCCACCCCCGTCGGGAGGGGGTGAAATCGGGTAAGTCCCTATGCCTCGGGCTGACGCCAAAATGACCGCGGCGTCAGACACGATTTTTCATAATGGAAGCCCCAACAGGAGACCCCCATGCTGACACTCTGCGGCTTCTCGGCCAGCAACTACTACAACAAGGTCAAACTTGCCCTGCTCGAAAAAAACCTGGGCTTCCAGGAGGAGCAGGTGTGGGTGGGCCAGTGCGATCTGGCTGCCACACCCCTGGGCAAGGTGCCCTACCTCAAGACCGAACATGGCACGTTGTGCGAATCGCAGGTCATCCTCGACTACATCGAAGCGGCCCACCCGCAACCCGCCCTGGTGCCGGCCGATCCCTTTGGTGCGGCCAAGGTGCGCGAACTCATCACCTTCCTGGAACTGCACCTGGAGCTGGTGGCGCGCAACCTGTACGGCGAGGCGTTCTTCGGCGGCAAGGTCAGTGACAGCACCAAAGAGAAGGTGGGGCAGCAACTGGAAAAAAACATCGCCGCGTTTGCCAAGCTGGCCAAGTTCGCGCCCTGTGTGGGGGGCGACCGCTTCACCCTGGCCGATTGCGCCGCCATCGTGCACCTGCCGCTGGTCAGCGGGGCCACCAAAATCATCTACGGCCGGGACTTCCTGGCCGAACTGCCGGTGCGCGACTACCTGAAAAAAATGGGCGAGCGCCCACACGTGCAACGCGTCAACGCCGACCGAAAAATCAGCACCGAGCTGATGCTGGCGCGCGCCAAGGCCAAAGGTTGAAGCCGCGGCTCAGTTCAGCATGGCGCCAATGTCGCGCCGCAGCACCTGCGCCCAGGTGCGGCGGTCCATGCCACCGGCGCGTTGCGGCGGGCCGTAGCGCAGCTCGGCACGCACGTTGCCCGCTTTGAGCGTGCGCCAGATGGAGGCGATCAGCGTGGTGTCGCCGATGTAGGTGGGCGCGTCGCTGGGCTGCCCGCTGTCACGTTCGACAAAACACAGCGCCACCGGCAACACGGGCACGTTCACCGCGATGGCGGCTTGCAGCAAGTTGCCGTGAAAGGGCAAGAGTTCGCGGCCGTCGCCCGTCGTGCCTTCGGGGAAGACGCTGAGCATGTCCCCTGCGCGCAGGGCATCGGCCATCTGGTGCACCACGCGCATGGCGTCGCGCCGGCTTTCGCGCTCGATGTAGAGCGTGCCCGCGCCCGTGATCAAGGCGCCCAGCACCGGCCAGCCACGCACATCGGCTTTGGAGACAAAACGGGTCGGCTGGGCGGCGTTGAGCACCAGGATGTCCAACCACGAAATGTGGTTGCACACCACCAGCAGCGGGCCCTGAGCGGGCGGCTCGCCGAGCACATGCAGGTCCACATGCAGGATGGCCAGCATTTGCCGCGACCACATGCGCACACGTTCGGTGCGATCGGCCGGGCTCAGTTGCGGGAACACCCGGTGGATGGTCCACAAACCGCCCAACACGTGCCCCAGGCCCCGCACAAAGGCGCTGATGGCACGGAGCGTGGCAGGCAAGCCCGCCATCACGCGTGGGCCGCGCTGCGATCGAAGGCCAGTTGCCCGCCCACCAGCGTGGCCCGCACACGGGCCGGCAGCTCGTGGCCGCCAAAGGGGGTGTGTTTGCCCTGGCTGCGCAAGGTGTCCGCGCCCACCACCCAGTGCTCGCCGGGTTGGAACACACACAGGTCGGCCACACCGCCCACGGCAATGCGGCCCACGCTGGCTTGCAGGGTGCCCAGACTGTTGCCCAGCACAGCGGCCGGGCGGTGCGTCAGCGTGCCCAGCGCCTGCGTCAGCGAAATGTTGTCCTCGTCAGCCCACTTCAGCGCCAGGCCCAGCAACAACTCGATGGCGGTGGCACCGGCCTCCGCTTCGGCAAACGGCAGCACCTTGGCGTCGGCATCCACCGGGTTGTGGTCGGACACCAGGGCGTCGATGCACCCATCGGCCAGGCCGGCACGCAGGGCAGCGCGGTCACGCTGCTGGCGCACCGGTGGCGTGACACGGGCGCGGCTGTCGAAGTAGCCGATGTCCACGTCGCTCAGGTGCAGGTTGTGCACGCTCACGTCGCAGGTGACGGGCAGGCCCTCGGCCTTGGCCTGGCGCACCAGCTCCAGCCCGGCGGCACTGCTGAGGCGGCACAGGTGCAGACGCGCACCACTGCCCGCCTTGTGCACACCGCGCAGCAATTCAAACACGGTGTGCAAAGCGATCACCTCGGCGGCCACCGGCACGCCCGCCAAGCCCATGCGGGTGGCAAGCGGGCCACTTGCGGCCACGCCCTTGCCCAGCCAGAAATCTTGCGGACGCAACCACACGGTGTAGCCAAAGGTGGCGGCGTACTGCAAGGCGCGCTGCAGCACCTGGGTGTTGACGATGGACACCTCGGCCTGACCAAACCCGACACAGCCGGACTCGGTCAGCTCGACCATCTCGGTCAACACCTCACCTTTGAGGCCACGCGTGAGTGCGCCCAGCGGGAAGACCCGCGCCAGGTGCAGCTTTTCGGCGCGGAACTTGAGCATGTCCACCAGGCCAGGCTCGTCCAGCACCGGGTCGGTGTCAGGCGGGCACACCAACGAGGTGACGCCCCCCGCGACGGCTGCGGCCATCTCGGATTCGAGCATGCCTTCGTGCTCCAGCCCCGGCTCCTTCAAGCGCGCGCACAGGTCCACCAGACCCGGGGCCACGACGCAGCCGCTGGCGTCCAGCGTGCGGTTGGCATGGAAATCGGCCGGCACCTGGCCCACCGACAGGATGCGGCCGGCCGCAATCGCGATGTCCGCGCGTTCGTCGCGGCCGGTGGCGGGGTCGATGACGCGACCGTTCTGGATCAATATCTTCATGCTTCGTTACCTGCAACGATGGACATCACCGCCATGCGCACCGCGATGCCGAAAGTGACCTGTGGCAACACCACGCTCTGTTTGCCGTCCACCACCGAGGAGGCGATCTCCACACCGCGGTTGACAGGCCCCGGGTGCATGACGATGGCGTCGGGCTTGGCCCAGGCGAGGCGCTCTGGGGTAAGGCCAAAGCTCTTGGCGTATTCCTGACTGGAGGGGAGCAGCGCGCCGCTCATGCGCTCGTTCTGCAGGCGCAGGGTGATGACCACGTCGGCACCCTTGATACCCTCTTCCAGCGTGTGGCACACGCGCACGCCCATCTGCGACAAATCGCTGGGCACCAGGGTGCGCGGGCCCACCACACGCACCTCGGGGCAACCCAGGGTGGTGAGCGCGTGGATGTCGGAGCGCGCCACGCGCGAGTGCAGCACGTCGCCCACGATGGCCACGGTGAGCTTGCTGAAATCGCCCTTGAAGTGGCGGATGGTGTACATGTCCAGCAGGCCCTGGGTGGGGTGGGCATGTCGGCCGTCACCCGCGTTCACCACGTGCACGTGGGGGGCCACGTGTTGGGCGATCAGGTAGGGTGCGCCGGATTCGCTGTGGCGCACCACAAAAATGTCGGCCGCCATGGCGGACAGGTTGGCGATGGTGTCGAGCAGCGACTCGCCCTTGGAGGCCGAGCTGCGCGCGATGTCCAGCGTGTAGACATCGGCCGAGAGGCGGGTGGCGGCGATGTCGAAGGTGGTGCGGGTGCGGGTGCTGTTCTCGAAGAACAGGTTGAACACGCTTTTGCCACGCAGCAAGGGCACCTTCTTCACTTCGCGGTCGCTCACGCTGACGAAATTGCCGGCGGTGTCGAGAATGTGGGTGAGGATGTCCTTGGACAGCCCTTCGGTGGACAACAGGTGGATCAGCTCGCCGTTTTTGTTCAGTTGCGGGTTTTTCATGCGCGTTGCTCCACCACAAAACTCAGACGGCCGTCATCGCCTTGTTCAAGTTCGAGCGACTGGCTGGCGGGCAGGCTCAGGCGCGCGGCGGCCACGTCCGCGCTCACGGGCAGCTCGCGGCCACCCCGATCCACCAGCACGGCCAGGCGCACGCTGGCGGGCCGGCCGTAGTCGAACAGCTCGTTGAGCACGGCGCGCAGGGTGCGGCCGGTGTAGAGCACGTCGTCCAGCAGCAGCACATGGGCGTGGTTGACGTCAAAAGGCAGTTGCGTCTGCGCGCTCGCGGCCAGGCCGCGCTGGGCAAAATCGTCGCGGTGCATGGACGAGGAGATCACCCCGCTGGCGCCGGGCAGGCCCAGGTCGCGCTGCAGGCGCGCGGCCAGCCAGGCGCCGCCACGGGTGACGCCGGCCAGGCGGGTGTCGGGCTGGGCCGCCACCAGCGGGCGCACGCCACGCAGCAGCTCCGCGTAAAGCGCCTCAGCGTCGAGCGCGAGACTGGGGCTGGTGATTCGGGTCAAGGCAAACTCCTCAAATGCTGTTCCAGGATGATGCAGGCTGACGCGGCATCGGCGTCTTTGGCACCTGCCGCCAGGGCTTCGGTGGTGCTGTAGCGCTCGTCCACCTCGTGCACCGGCAGGCCAAAACGGCCGCGCAACTGGCGCGCGAACTTGCGCGCGCGCTCGGTGTTTTCATGGGGGGCCCCATCAGGGTGAAAAGGCACACCCACCACCAAGGCGTCGGGCTGCCATTCCTTGATGCGGGCGGCGATCAGCGGAAAACGCGCATCGCCTTCGGCCACGATGGTGGCTTGCGGCGACGCACTGCGGGTCAGCACATTGCCGGTGGCCACGCCAGTGCGTTTGGTGCCGTAGTCGAACGCCAGAAAGGTTTGCGCATCAGCCATGGGCAGCGCCTCGCGCGAGGTGACTCAACCGGGGATGCCGCCGATCCGGCTTCGCCGGTCGGCTGGCATCGCCCCCTCGGGGGGTGACGCCAAAGGCGGCGCAGGGGGGGCCAAGTTCAAGCATGGCCGGCGTCGGGCGACAACATCCACGGCTCCAGGCCCAGCAGCTTCATGGCCTTGACGTAACGGTCTTCCACCGGCGTGTCAAAAATCACGGCAGGGTCGGCCTCCACCGTGAGCCAGCTGTTTTCGGTGATTTCGGATTCGAGCTGGCCCTGTCCCCACGAGGCGTAGCCCAGCGACACGAACACCTTGTGCGGACCGGCGCCGACCGACATGGCTTCGAGCACGTCCTTGGAGGTGGTCATCTCCAGCCCGCCCGGAATGCTCAGGGTGGAGGCGTAGATGGATTCCTTGGGGTCGGCGCCGCTGGACAAGGCCTCGTGCAGCACAAAGCCGCGTTCGGTCTGCACGGGGCCGCCCTGGAACACGGGGGTGTCCATCAGGTCGTCACGGTGCAACTCAAGCTCGACCTTCTGGAACAACTCACTCAGCAGGATGTCGCTGGGTTTGTTGATCACCAGGCCCAGGGCGCCCCGCTCGCTGTGCTCGCACATGAACACCACACTGCGGCCAAAAACCTCGTCACTCAGGCCGGGCATGGCGATCAGGAAGTGGTTGGTGAGGTTGATGGGGGCAGAATCCGATGACATGCACCGATTTTAAGAGCCCGCACATGAAGAAATACGACAGGGGTCTGGTCTGGTTCCGGCGCGACCTGCGGGTGAGCGACCAGGCCGCCCTCTACCACGCCCTGAACAGCTGCAAACAGGTGTGGTGCGCTTTTGTGTTCGACAGCGACATCCTGGACGCTCTGCCCCGCTGCGACCGCCGAGTGGAGTTCATCCACGCCTCGCTGTTGGACCTGGACGGCGAGTTGCGTGCCCTCGGTCAGGCCCACGGCCAGGTGCCCACCGGCCTGATCGTGCGCCATGCCAGCGCCCAAAAGGCCATCCCAAAACTGGCCGAGGAACTGCGGGTACAGGCGGTGTTCTGCAACCACGACGACGAGCCTCAGGCGCTGGCGCGGGACGCGCAGGTGCGGGGCGCGCTGGCGCATGCGGGCGTCATGCTGCACGACTTCAAAGACCACACGGTGTTCGAGCGCAGCGAGGTGCTCACGCAATCGGGCACCGCGTTTTCGGTGTTCACGCCCTACAAGAACGCCTGGCTGAAAAAGATCGAGCCGTTTTTTCTGCACGGCTACCCGGTGGAAAAATACGCCGCCGCCCTGGCGCCCTGCCCGGCCAGCCACCCGCCGGGTGTGCCCACGCTGGCCGAGATCGGCTTTGAGACCACCAACCTGCGGGCGCTCAAAATCGCCACCGGCAGCCACGGGGCACGCGGCCTGTTCGAGGACTTCCTGGACCGCATCGACCGCTACCACCAGGCACGCGACTTCCCGGCGGTCAAGGGCCCCAGCTACCTCAGCGTGCACCTGCGGTTTGGCACCCTGTCCATCCGCCAGCTGGCGCGCGTGGCCTACCAGATGCACCTGGCCGGTCAACAAGGCGCCAGCACCTGGCTGGGCGAGCTGATCTGGCGCGACTTCTACATGCAGATCCTGCACCACCACCCCCACGCGGTGGCCAGCGCCTTCAAGCCCGAGTACGACGCCATCAAGTGGGAACACGGCAAACACGCGCAGACCTTGTTCAAAGCCTGGTGTGAGGGTCGCACGGGCTACCCGCTGGTGGACGCGGCCATGGCCCAGATCAACCAGACCGGCTACATGCACAACCGCCTGCGCATGGTGGTGGCCAGCTTCTTGGTGAAAGACCTTGGCATCGACTGGCGCTGGGGCGAGCGCTACTTTGCCGAAAAGCTGATCGACTTCGACCTCGCCGCCAACAACGGCGGCTGGCAGTGGGCCGCCTCGACCGGCTGCGACGCCCAGCCTTATTTCCGCATCTTCAACCCGGTGAGCCAGAGCCAGAAGTTCGACCCCGAAGGCAAGTTCATCCGCCGCTACCTGCCCCAACTCGCCAAGCTGCCCAACGCGGCCATTCACGCGCCCTGGCTGGCCAAGCCCATCGACTTGCAGACCGCTGACTTTGTGCTGGAACGCGACTACCAGGCGCCCATCGTGGACCACGCAGAAGCCCGCGAGCGCACGCTGGCGCGCTATGCGGTGGTGAAGAAGCCGGCCTGAAGCCGTCGGATCAGGCCGGGAGGATGGGCAGGTTGCCGATCTGCCCCTTGAAGTCTTGCAGCGAAAAGTGCGTGTGCACCTGCCGCACGCTGGGCAAGCGGTGCAACCGCTTTTGCAGCACCTCCGAATAGTGGTCCAGGTCGCGGGCCACCACCACCAGCATGAAGTCCTCCGGTCCGGAAATGCCGTGCACCATGACCACCTCGGGAATGTCCAGCACCGCCTGCTCGAACGCCGACGATGAGGACTCGTTCTGGCGGTCTATGCCCACCAGCACAAACGCCAGCACGTCATAGCCCAAAGCCCGCCGGTCCAGCGCCGCGTGGTAGCCAAGGATCAAACCCGCCTCCTCGAGCCGGCGGACCCGACGCCAGGTGGGCGACTGTGACAGGTTTGCCAACTGCGCCAACTCGCCCGAGGTCAGCCGCGCGTCCTGCTGCAGCGCCTGCACCAGCAAACGGTCTGTTTTGTCGATGTCGACTTGCATATTTTTTTCTCCTGCATTTATTTTATGGATAACTTATTCTTTTATATACACTTGTAGGGATAACCATAAAATATTTCTAGAATCACGCAAATAACATGCAGCTCCCAACACAACCAGAAGGGAGAACAACATGTCAGCGTTCCAAGACATCATCCAACGGGAAACCGGGTTACAGCGCCACCTCACAGCCCCCCAAATGGCGATGATCGCCATCGGCGGGGCCATTGGCACGGGCCTGTTCCTCGGCAGCGGATTCGCCATCAGCTTTGCCGGTCCGAGCGTGATCATCAGCTACGCCATCGGCGCACTCATTTCGCTGCTGCTGATGGGCTGCCTGGCCGAAATGACGGTGGCCCACCCCACCTCCGGCTCGTTTGGCGCCTATGCCGAGCACTACATCGGCCCCTGGGCCGGTTTTTTGGTGCGCTATGCCTACTGGGCCTGTGTGGTGCTGGCCGTGGGCACCGAAGTCACGGCGGTCGGCGTGTACATGGGCTACTGGTACCCGGAGGTACCACAGTGGATGTGGGTGCTGCTGTTCTCGAGCCTGCTGATCGGCGTCAACACGTTGAGCGTGAAAGCCTTCGGCGCCGTGGAGTACGCGTTTTCGGCAATCAAGATCGCGGCCATCGTGGCCTTCATCCTGATCGGCGCCTATGTGGTGTTCGGCTCGCGCCCAGCGGGCATCGGCTTTGAAAACTACACCGCGCACGGCGGCTTCTTCCCCAAAGGGCTGTGGGGCACGTGGGTGGCGGTGATCATCGCCATCTTCAGCTACCTGAGCATTGAAATGATCGCCGTCGCGGCCGGCGAAGCCAAAGACCCCGAGCGCGCCATCACCAGCGCGTTTCGTTCCACCATGATCCGGCTGGTGGTGTTCTACCTGCTGACCGTGGCGTTGATGCTGGCCATCGTGCCTTGGACGGCGGCCGGCACCGACAAGAGCCCCTTCGTCAAGGTGATGGAAATCATCGGCATCCCTGGCGCCGCAGGCGTGATCAACTTCGTGGTGTTGGTGGCCGCGCTCTCGGCCATGAACAGCCAGCTCTACATCACCACGCGCATGATGTTCAGCCTCTCGCGCGCCGGTCACGCGCCAGCCGCCCTGGGACGGGTCAACCCACGCGGCGTGCCCATGGGCGCGCTGGTGCTGTCGTGCTCGGGCGTGGCCATCGCCACCTTGCTCAGCCTGTGGCAGCCGGAGCAATCCTTCCTGCTGATGATGGCGGTGTCCATGTTTGGCGCCATGTTCACCTGGTTCATGATCTTCGTCACCCACCTCTTCTTCCGCCGCCGCTGGGTGGCCCAGGGCAACGCGCCGCTGGCGTTTCGCATGGCCGGTTTCCCCGTGCTGACGCTGCTGGGTGCCGGCCTGATGCTGGCGGCCATGGTCAGCACGCTGTGGACCGACGTGTTCCGGCTGACCCTGCTGACTGGCGTACCATTCTTGGCGGTGCTGGGCGTGGTCTACGCCATCTGGTACCGCCCTGGCCGCATAGCCACCGACAAGCCGTCGGTGGCCATGCAGCGCACGGGGTGAACCGATGTGCCATGGCGCTCACCCGTATCCAGACACTGTTCACAACTAAATCTCAACAAATCAAGGGGAAACCATGAAACACACCGCCATCGCGCTGGCCCTGCTGGGCCTGTTCGCATCCGCCGCCCAGGCCCAAAGCAGCGTCAAGCTGCACGGCCGCCTCAACCTCACGCTGGAAAGCCAGAAGGTGGGCGACGCCTCCCGAGTCAACAAGATGGAGGACAACTCCTCACGCTGGGGCGTGAAAGGCAGCGAAGACCTGGGCGGCGGCATGCGCGCCAACTTCTCGCTCGAACAAGGTTTTGACGCCACCACCGGCGTGGCCACCGGTTTCACGCGCGAATCCTATGTCGAACTGGCCGCGCCCTGGGGTGCCATCCGTGGCGGCAACTGGACGCCTGGCTCCTACTACGCCACCGCCGACTACGTGAGCATGCACAACCACGACACCGGCACCTCCTCGGACGCGCTGTACGCCTTCTCGACCTTCCCGACCGCTCGCAAGGTGGGCTACTTCACGCCCGAGATCGCCGGCTTCACCGCCGAAATCTCGCACGCCTTTGAAAGCGCCACCGAAGCCAAGGCCAACGACCTGAGCGTGAACTACAACGCGGGCGACCTGCAACTGGGTGCCGGCTACACCAAGCAGGCCGACGTGTCGCAAGTGGGCCTGCGCGCGCTCTACAGTATGGGCGCCTTCACGGTGGGTGGCTACCTGCAGCGCGAATCGGTGGACGGCTCGGCCAACGGCAAGAGCCGCGACATCGTGCGCCTGGCCGCCATGTACACCATGGGCGCCAACGAGTTCCACGTCAACGTCGGCCACTCTGACCGCGGCGGCAGCTTTGCGCAAAAGGCCTCGCAGTACACGCTGGGCTTCAACCACAACCTGACCAAGCGCACCAAGCTCTACACCTACTACACGGCCATCAACAGCCCCGGCAAAGCCAACGACTTCAACGCCATCGCCGTGGGCATGCGCCACAACTTCTGATGGGCACCGGACCGGCCATGACCTTGCCAACCCTGTGGGACATCTCCCCGCCCGTGCACGCGCATGCGCCGGTCTTTCCCGGTGACACGCCCTACACCCAGGAGTGGGTGGCCACCCTGGGACCGGGCTGTCCGGTCAACGTGAGTGCGTTGCGGCTGTCGCCCCACGTCGGCGCCCACGCCGATGCACCACTGCATTACGACCCCGAAGGTGCCGCCATCGGCGCCGTGTCGCTGGCGCCATTTCTGGGGCGGTGCCGCGTGATCCACGCCATCAACTGTGGCCCGCTCATTGAATGGCGGCACATTGAACACGCGGTGGCCGGGTTGCCCGAACGCGTGCTGGTGCGCACCTACGAACGCATGCCCCAACACGCCTGGGACGGCGCCCTCAGCGCCTACGCGCCCGAGACCGTGACCCGCCTGGCCGACCTGGGTGTCCGACTGATCGGCATCGACACCGCCAGCATCGACCCGGCCGACAGCAAAACCCTGGACAGCCACCAGGTGATACGCCAACGCGACATGCGCGTGCTGGAGAACCTGGTGCTCGACGACGTGCCCGAGGGCGACTACGAGCTGATTGCCCTGCCGCTCAAACTCACCCAGGCCGACGCCAGCCCCGTGCGTGCGGTGCTGCGCGCCTTGCGCTGAGCAAAAAAAGAACACATCCGCCGGAGACAACGCGCCATGCACACCTTACAAGACTGCCTGGGCCTGGACGCCCAGGACCCTCTGCGCCCCCTGCGCGACCTGTTCACCCTGCCCAATGGCGTGATCTACCTCGACGGCAATTCGCTGGGCGCCATGCCCGCCGCCGCGCCCGCGCGCATCGCCCAGGCCACCACGGACGAATGGGGCCAGCAACTGATACGCGCCTGGAACACCGCCGGCTGGTTCGACATGCCCCAACGCATCGGCAACAAGATCGCCCGCCTGGTGGGCGCCGACGCGGGCGAGCTGGTGGCCACCGACGGCACCTCGGTCAACCTGTTCAAGGTGCTCAGTGCGGCGCTGACCATCGCCCACGAAACGTCGCCCGAGCGCCGCGTGGTGCTCAGCGAGCGCAGCAACTTCCCCACCGACCTCTACATCGCCGAGGCGCTGTGCAAGGAACGCGGCTACACCCTGCGCCTGATCGAGCCCGAGGAACTGGTCACCGCGCTCGACCAGCAAGTGGCCGTGCTGATATTGACGCAAGTGAACTACCGCACCGGCGCCATGCACCCGATGTCGCAGGTCAGCGCCATCGCGCACGCGGCGGGGGCACTCACCGTGTGGGACCTGGCGCACAGTGCCGGCGCCGTGCCCGTGGCACTCAAGGCGGATGGCGCCGACTTCGCCATCGGCTGTGGCTACAAATACCTCAACGGCGGCCCCGGTGCACCCGCTTTTGTGTGGGTGCACCCACGCCACGCCGAACGGTTCTGGCAACCCCTCGCCGGCTGGTGGGGGCACGCCACCCCCTTCGATTTCACGCCCGACTACCGCCCCGCGCCCGGCACACAGCGTTACCTGTGTGGCACCCAACCCATCTTGAGCATGGTGGGGCTGGAGGTGGGTGTGGACACCCTGCTGGCGGCCGAGCCCCTGGGCGGCATGGCCGCGCTGCGCAGCAAGTCGCTGGCGCTCACCGATTTGTTCATCGAACTGGTGGAGGCCCGCTGCGGCGGTCACGGTCTGTCCGTCGTCACGCCGCGCGACCACGCACGGCGCGGCTCGCAGGTCTCGCTGTCGCGGCAAGACGGCGCCTACGCCATCGTCCAGGCCCTGATCGCGCGCGGCGTCATCGGCGACTACCGAAAAGGCAGCGGCCCTCGCCACCCCGACATCCTGCGTTTTGGTTTCACCCCGCTGTACGTCGGTTTCGAAGACGTCTGGAACGCCGTCGAACACCTGCGGCAGGTGCTGCTCAGCGGCGAATGGCAGCGCCCCGAATTCAACCAGGCACACGCTGTGACCTGACACTTTTCCACCCACCTCACTGAAAGAGACCATGAGCACCTCTCCCTCGCTGTTTGCCCACGTGCCCGCCTACGGTGGCGATCCCATCCTGTCCCTGATGGAAACCTTCCAGAAGGACCCGCGCCCCAACAAGGTGAGCCTGTCCATCGGCATCTACTTCGACGAAGAAGGCCGCCTGCCGGTGCTCGAATCGGTGCGCCGCGCCGAAGCCGGTGGCATGGAGAAAATTGGCCCGCGCCCCTATCTGCCCATCGAAGGCGCCGCCGCCTACCGTGATGCGGTGCAAAAGCTGGTCTTCGGTGCCGAACACGAGGCCGTCAAGAGCGGGCGTATCGCCACGCTGCAAAGCCTGGGCGGCTCGGGCGCGCTCAAGGTCGGTGCGGACTTCCTCAAGTTCTACTTCGGCCCATCCGAAGTGTGGGTCAGCGACCCCACCTGGGAGAACCACATTGCGCTGTTTGAAGGCGCGGGCCTGAAGGTGCACACCTACCCCTACTACAACAACGCCACCGGCCAACTGCGCTTCGACGACATGCTGGCGGCCTTCAAGGCCCTGCCCGCACGCAGCATCGTGCTCTTGCACGCCAGCTGCCACAACCCCACCGGCGTGGACCTGAGCCAAGAACAGTGGCAACAGCTGATCCCCGTGATCGCCCAGCAAGGCCTGATCCCCTTCATCGACATGGCCTACCAGGGTTTTGGCGATGGGCTGGACGAAGACGCCTACGCCATCCGCGCCCTGGCCAGCGCTGGGGTGCAGTTCTTTGTCGCCAACTCCTTCTCCAAAAACTTCTCGCTCTACGGCGAACGTTGCGGTGGTCTGCACGTGGTCTGCACCGATGCCGCCGCTGCCGACACCGTGTTGGGCCAGCTCAAGGCCACGGTGCGTCGCAACTACTCCAGCCCGCCCACACACGGCGAGGTGGTCATCACCCAGGTGCTCACCAACCCCGAGCTGTACGCCTTGTGGCAAAAGGAATTGGCCGAGATGCGCGACCGCATCAAGGCCATGCGCGAAGGCCTGCACAAGGTGCTGACGGCCCGCTTCGGCACGGAACGCAACTTCGACTACTTCCTGACCCAACGCGGCATGTTCAGCTACACCGGCCTGAGCGAAGCCCAGGTCAACCGCCTGCGCGACGAGTTCGCCGTCTACCTGGTGCGTTCGGGCCGCATGTGCATGTCGGGCCTGTCCACCAAAAACGTGGACTACGTGGCCAACGCGGTCGCGCAGGTGCTGTAAACACGCCCCAGGAGCCCCGCCCATGTGCCCCCACGCCCAAGGCGGTGCCGAGCCCTCCCCCTCGGCACCCGAATCCATCGTCGTTGAAGAAAAGGCGCAGCTGGATTTCAGCCGCTCCATGAGCTACGGCGACTACCTGCAGCTCGACCAGGTGCTGAGCGCGCAGAAGATGCTGTCGCCCGCCCACGACGAACTGCTCTTCATCGTCCAGCACCAGACCAGCGAACTGTGGATGAAGCTGATGCTGCACGAGCTGCGCGGCGCCATCCGCCACATCGCGGCCGACGAACTGGCACCCGCCTTCAAGATGCTGGCGCGCGTGAGCAAGATCATGGAACAGCTGGTCCACGCGTGGGACGTGCTGGCCACCATGACGCCGCCCGAGTACACCGCCATGCGGCCCTACCTGGGCGCCTCCAGCGGCTTCCAGAGCTACCAGTACCGCTGCATCGAGTACTCGATGGGCAACAAGAACCCGGCCATGCTCAAGCCCCACGAGCACCGGCCCGACCTGCTGGCCCTGGTGCGCGCCAGCTTCGACGCGCCCTCGCTCTACGACGAGGCCCTGCGCCTGATGGCGCGCCGTGGCATCACCGTGCCGGCCGAGTACCTGGAACGCGACTGGACCCAGCCCTACGTGGCCAGCCCCGGTGTGGAGGCCGCCTGGCTGGAGGTCTACCGCAACCCCTCGCAACACTGGGACCTGTACCAGCTGGGCGAGGAGCTGACCGACCTCGAAGACGCCTTCCGCCTCTGGCGCTTCCGCCACGTCACCACCGTGGAGCGCGTGATCGGCTTCAAGCGCGGCACCGGCGGCACCGGCGGTGTGAGCTACCTGCGCAAGATGCTCGACGTCGTGCTCTTCCCCGAAATCTGGACGCTGCGCACCGCGCTGTGACAGAAAGCCCGGCGTGAGCCCGCGCCAGCTGCGCTACTTCGTGGCCATCGCCAAGGCCGGCAGCATCAGCCAGGCCGCCTTGGCGCTGCACATCGCCCAGCCCTCGCTGAGCCAGCACATGGCCACCATCGAAGCCGAAATGGGCGTGCCGCTGCTCAAGCGCCACGCCCGCGGCGTCACCCTCACGCCGGCCGGCCAGCGCCTGTTCGACCGCGCCAGCGCCATCCTGCGCCAGCTCGACCACCTGCCCGACGAGGTGGCCGCCGCACAAGGCCTGCCTCGCGGCGAAGTGCGCCTGGCCATGGACGGCTCCATCGCGGCGGTCCTGGTCGCGCCGCTGTACCGCGCGATGGAGGCACGCTACCCCGACGTGCGGGTCTTTGTCACCACCGGCCTGTCGCACCAGATGCGCCAGCTGGTGGAAAGCCGCAGCGTGGACCTGGCCCTCATGCCCAACGCCTTCGAGTTGCCCAGCCTGCTCAGCGACCCGGTGTACGAGGAACATTTCTGCCTGTTCGCCGCCAAGGGCGCCTGGTCGCCCCGTCTGCGGCGCATCCGCTTTGACGACATCGGCGACCGGCCCCTGGTGGCCGCCGACCGCCAGCACGACCAGCGCAAACTGATCGAACGCGTGGCCAACGCGCGCCGGCGCAGCCTCAACGTGCGCTACGAAATCAACGATGCCGAGCTGACCCGCGCCCTGGTGCGCGGCGGCCTGGCCCAGGCCCTGCTGCCCGTCAACGCCTTCGCCGCCACCGATGGAGCACCCAGCGTGCTGGCGCTGGACATCGTGGAACCCGCGTTGACCCGCATCCAGTCCCTGGCCTGGCCCGCAGGCACCCCACTCACACCTGCTGCCGACGCCACCCGCCAGTGCCTGCAAGAGACTGTGGCCGCGCTGATGGCAGAAGGGGTGCTTCAGGGGCGGCTGCCCCGCTCCGCCAGCCGGGCGGAAGAACCCGTGGATTGAAGCCGCAGATCACAGTCGTGGCCGTGGCCCAGCGCACTCTTGCTGCCTGTCACAGCTTCGGCACGGAACACGATCCGTTGCTGCTCCACCTGCGTGGCCGCCCACGAGCGCAAAACACAAGCGTAAAACACACGCCATTTGCGCCGATACTTGCACCCAAAAATCAGCGGCGCATTGCCTCCCCACGCCTCATGGCCATCAAGAAATCCGATCTGTATTCCTCCCTCTGGGCCAGCTGCGACGAACTGCGCGGCGGCATGGATGCCAGCCAGTACAAGGACTACGTCCTGTTCATGCTGTTCATCAAGTACATCAGCGACAAATACGCCCACTCCGACGACTTCGCGCCACCGGTCGTCATCCCAACGGGTGCCAGCTTCACGGACATGGTGGCCCTCAAGGGCAAACCCGATATTGGCGACAAGATCAACACCCAGGTCATCCAGCCGCTGATCGACGCGAACGCACGCCTGGCCCGCAGCGACTTCCCCGACTTCAACGACCCCAACAAGCTGGGCCAGGGCCAGGAAATGGTGGACCGGCTCACCAAGCTGGTGGCCATCTTCCAAAAGCCCGAGCTGGACTTCTCCAGCAACCGCGCCGAGCACGACGACATCCTGGGCGATGCGTACGAATACCTCATGCGCCACTTCGCCACCGAAAGCGGCAAAAGCAAGGGCCAGTTCTACACCCCCAGCGAAGTGAGCCGCGTCATCGCCAAGGTGATTGGCATCGCGCCCCACAACACCAAGGCCAGCACCACCGCATACGACCCCACATGCGGATCGGGGTCGCTGCTGCTCAAGGTGGCGGCCGAAGCCGGCAACAAGATCACCCTGGAAGGGCAAGAGAAGGACGTGACCACCGCCGGCCTCGCGCGGATGAACATGATCCTGCACGACTTCCCCACCGCCAACATCCTCAGTGGCAACACACTGGCCAGCCCGAAGTTTCTGGACGGCCAACAACTGCGCACCTACGACTACGTGGTGGCCAACCCGCCGTTTTCAGACAAAGCCTGGAGCACCGGCCTCACCCCCACCAAGGACCCGTTTCAACGCTTCACCTGGGGCGAGCCCCCCACCAAACAAGGCGACTACGCCTACCTGCTGCACATCATCCGCAGCATGAAAAGCACGGGCGCCGCCGCGTGCATCCTGCCGCACGGCGTGCTGTTTCGCGGCAATGCCGAAGCCGTCATCCGCAAGCAGCTCGTCACCAGCGGCATCTTGAAAGGCATCATCGGCCTGCCAGCCAACCTGTTTTATGGCACGGGCATCCCGGCCTGCATCCTGGTGCTGGACAAAAACAACGCCGCCGCCCGCAAGGGCGTGATGATGATCGACGCCAGCAAGGGCTTCATCAAAGACGGCAACAAGAACCGCCTGCGCGAACAAGACATCCACCGCATCGTGGACACCTTCCGCAAGGGCGAAGACGTGCCGGGCTACGCCCGCCTGGTGCCACTGAGCGAGATGGCCAGCGACAAGAACGACTTCAACCTCAACCTGCCACGCTACATCGACAGCAGCGAGCCCGAAGACATTCAAGACCTGACCGCCCACCTGCAAGGCGGCATACCCCACCGCGACCTGGACGCGCTGAGCGCCTACTGGCAAGAGATGCCCCAGCTGCGCGCCTCGCTGTTCGCACCACTGCGCCCCGGCTACAGCCAGCTGCAGCAGCCCATCACCGAGGTCAAGGCCACCATCCTCGGCCACCCCGAATTCACCGCGTTTCACGCCCGCGTCACCACCCTGTTTGACGACTGGCGCGCCCGCCACACACCACGCCTCATGGCCTTCAGCCAAGGCGCCCACCCCAAAGAACTGGTGGAAGCCCTGGCCGAAGACCTGCTCGCCAGCATCAAACCCGCGCCCCTGGTGGACGAATACGCCGTTTACCAGCAGCTCATGGATTACTGGGCCGAAGCCATGCAGGACGACGCCTACGCCATCGCCCAAGACGGCTGGGTGGCCCAACCGCAGCGTGTGGTGGAAACCGACAAAAAGGGCAAACAAAAAGACAAAGGCTGGACCTGCGAGCTGCTGCCCAAGCCGTATGTGGTGGCACGCTACTTTGCGGCCGAACAGGCCGCACTCGATGCCCAGCAAGCCGCGCTGGACGCAGTGAGCAACCAGCTCACCGAACTGGAAGAAGAACACAGCGGTGACGACGCGGCGTTTGCCAGCTTCGACAAAGTGAACGCGGCCAGCGTGAAGGAACGCATCAAGGAAATCGGCAAGGACCCGGACGGTGCCGACGAGCTCAAGGTATTGAAGTCATGGCTGCAGCTGAGCATCGAAGAAACAGCACTGAAAAAAGCCGTGAAGGAACTGGACGTCGCGCTGGACCAACTGGCGCACGACCAATACGCCAAGCTGAGCGTGGCAGAAATCCAAGCCCTGGTGATCCACGACAAATGGCTGGCCCGGCTGGGGCAGGATTTGCAGGCTGAGCTGGACCGCGTGAGCCAAACCATGACGCGGCGGATTCGGGAGTTGGCGGAGCGCTACGCCGTGCCGCTGCCGGGACTGGTGGACGAGGTGGAGGACCTATCGGACCGGGTGGAGGCGCACCTGCGGCGCATGGGGGTTGCGTGGCAATGAACACGGAGCTTCGTGAACCGTCGGCCAAGTATTTGTTGCTAGGGCAATACCAGCACACTGAAATCGGTCCGATACCGACTGATTGGGAGGTAAAGCGCCTCAAAGATATTTCCCCCAATCAGTCCGTCGGCTTGGTTATCAACCCTTCAACTTACTTCGATACCAGAGGAACGGTGCCAATGCTCGTCGGCTCCAACGTAGCCGAAAACCGGATTGACTGGGAAGGCGCTCGGCGTATAACCAGCGAGAGCAATAAACGTCTTCCTGCTTCACGTATCTATGCCAATGATCTGGTGACCGTTCGCGTCGGAGACCCAGGGATTACCGCCGTCGTCTCGCGGGAACACAGTGGCAGCAACTGTGCCTCAATGATGATCGTCCGTAGCCATCCGTCGTTTGATTCGACTTGGCTGTGCCACTTGATGAATTCAAGTTATGGACGAAGCCGCATTGAGTCCGTGCAGTACGGCACCGCTCAAAAGCAGTTCAACATCAGCGATGCCGTGGATTTTCAGTATCCTGTTCCACCCCTTCCCGAACAACGCGCCATCGCCACCGCCCTCTCCGACGTCGATGCACTGATCGCCGGGCTGGAACGGCTGATCGCCAAGAAGCGCGACATCAAACAGGCCGCGATGCAGCAACTCCTCACCGGCCAAACCCGCCTGCCGGGGTTCCTGGGCGATTGGATAGTGAAAAAGTTGGGGGAAGTCGCAGATGTGATTGACCCTCATCCAAGTCATCGCGCACCGGATGAGTTTCCCAACGGCATCCCCTTTCTTGGCATCGGCGACCTCGACTCAACAGGAAATATCGTTGGCGGGAAATTGCGCCTCGTCAACCCAGTCGTGCTGGCGGAACACATGCAAAGGTATTCTTTGGACGACGCGCTGATTGGGCTAGGAAGAGTGGCCTCAATAGGCAAGGTAGTTGCACTCAAGAGGCTGGGAGAGCACTACGCAATTTCACCAACCTTAGGAGTGATCCGAGGCACACTGGCAAAGCGCGACTTTCTTTTGCACGCGCTCAAGTCGAGGTTCGTGACAGATCAATTCACAAAGATCATGAGTGGGTCGACACGATCTTCTGTGGGAATGGCGGTACTTCGTGAACTGCAAGTGCTATTGCCATCAACTGTTAGAGAGCAAGAGGCGGTCGCAACCGTCCTCTCCGACATGGACGCCGACCTCTCCGCTCTCGAAGCCCGCCTCGCCAAAACCCGCGCCATCAAGCAGGGCATGATGCAAGAATTGCTCACCGGCCGCACCCGCTTGGTTTGAGCATCAAGACCGCAAAGGCACACGCATGATCCGAACACTGAACATCCATGGGTTCAAGTCCATCCAACAGGCGCAGGTGGACTTGGGCCGCCTCAACTGTTTCATTGGTGCCAACGGCGTGGGCAAAAGCAATGTGCTGGAGGCGCTGGGTGTGCTCGGTGCAGCCGCCAACGGCGTGGTGGACGACGAAAGCCTGCTGCGGCGCGGTGTGCGCGCGGGTTTGCCGCGTTTGTACAAAAGCTCCTTCGCGGCCGAGCGCACGCCGGCACACATTGCCATTGGTGTTGAAGGCGCCCGGCACGAAGGTTTTCGGGTGTCGTTGCTGAACCCACTGGAATCCCCGGAACCGGCTTGGACCTACAAGACCGAGGTCTTGACCGATGGTGCCGAAGACATCGTGTCGGACGGGGTGCGCAACAAAAAGAACCTCAACCCGCAGGCTGGCCTGGCGGCGCTGCGCCTGGTGGAACTGGCGCCCACCAACGCCGCCGCCGTGTTGATGCAGCGCCTGCAGAACTACGCCATTTATTGCCCCAACACACCCACCCTGCGCGGCGTGGCGCCCGACGTGCAATCGCGCCCACCCGTGGGGCTGAACGGCGGGCAGCTTGCGGAGGCGTTTGAATCGCTGCGCCAACACCTGGACGCCAGAGGCGATGAAGGTGCGGCGGTGCTGGACGAAGTGTTGGGCTTGATCGACTGGGTGGTGGATGTGCAGGCCACGAGCCATGGGGCGTCGTTGATCTCCAGCAAGGTGCCGCGCACGAAGCTGATGCTCAAGTTCACAGACCGTTTCATGGCGAAAAGCCGCAATGAGCTGACCGCCTACGACGCGAGCGAGGGCGCGCTTTACGTCATCTTTTGCGCCGCGCTGTGCTTGTTGCCTCAGGCGCCCAAATTGCTCGCCATCGACAACCTGGACCAGGCGCTGAACCCGCGCTTGTTGACGCGGATGGCGGCGCGGTTGTCGGGCTGGCTGCGGTTTGGCGACATGGAGCGGCAGCTGCTGTTCACGGCGCACAACCCGGCTGTGCTGGATGGGCTGGATTTGTCTGATCCTGAAACGCGGTTGTTTGCCGTGGAGCGCAACAGCGATGGCATGACGGTGGTGCGACGCATCGAGCCTTCACCCCAGTTGATGGCCATGAACCAGGAGTTCCCGCTGTCGCGCCTGTGGATGATGGGGCACCTGGGAGCGGTGCCCAATGTCTGAACGCCGCATTGCGCTGGTGGCTGAAGGGCCAACCGACTTTGAGGTCATCCATGCAGCGCTCAAGGCGTTTTTGCCTGTGCGCTTCACCTTGACCTTGTTGCAGCCAGAGCCAACCCTGCCCGCCATGGGCAGCGGTTGGGGTGGCGTGTTGAAGTGGTGCGATGCCGCAGGCGCACGCCACGCCGCCTCGTTGGACACCGACCCCACGCTGGAAGGCTTTGACCTGCTGGTGATCCACCTGGACGTGGATGTGGCGCAGAAGCAATACGCAAACTGTGGGCTTGGCGTGCCTGCGCAGGCCATCGCGAAGGGCTGGAACGCCTTGCCCTGCCACATGCCCTGCCCGCCCGTGGCGACCACCTGCACCGGGCTGCAAACCGTGCTGCGCAGCTGGCTGAACCCTGCCCAAGCAGGTGCCAAAACCGTGCTGTGCTTGCCGGCGCAGTCTTCGGGCACATGGCTGGCTGCCGCCACTTTGCCCGCTGGTGATGCGCTGTTGATGGGCGCGGAATGCAATGTGGCGGTGGAGTCACGCCTGGCCCAATTGCCGAAGGCACAGCGAATTCGCAAAGTGGTTCGCGAATACCGGGCTCATGCTGACCAGATCACGGCCAATTGGGCGGGCGTCAAAGCGATTTGCAGCCAGGCGCTGGCGTTTGAACAGGCTGTGCAGGCAGCTCTGTGAGGGGCAAGCCATGACCGAGTCCGAACTCCTGCACATCCTGGCCCGTGGCGAAGACAGCCGCCACCAGTTCAAGCGCGACGCCACCAACGCCGACAGCTTGGCTGCGGAGTTGGCGGCCCTGGCCAACAGCGGCGGTGGGTGCCTGCTGCTGGGGGTGGCGGATGACGGCTCGGTGGCGGGGCTGGATGCCGCTGCGGTGCAACGGCTCAACCAGTTGCTGAGCAACGCGGCCAGCCAGCATGTGCGCCCGCCGCTGAGCCCGGTGAGCCACAACGTGTTGACAGCGCAGGGTCTGGTGATGGTGGTGCAGGTGCCCGATGGGCTGAACAAGCCCTACATGGACCTGCAGGGCCGCGTGTGGGTAAAAAGCGGGGCCGACAAGCGCCATGTGACGGCGCGCGAGGAGATGCAGCGCATGTTCCAGCGTGCCGGGCTGCTGCAGGCCGATCAGGTGCCGGTGCGCAATGCCACAGCGGCCGACATAGACGAGCGCGCTTTTGGTCGCTATTTCGAGCGGCGCTACGGTCAGAGTGTGGAGGCGGCGGGTTTGCCGGTGGTGCAGCTGATGGAGAACCTGCAACTGGCGCAAGACGGCCTGCCCAACCTGGCGGGCTTGCTGCTGTTTGGCAAGCAACCACAACGGCTGCTGCAGGTGTGCCAGGTGGGGGCGGTGTGGTTCCCGGGCACTTTTTTGGGCGACACGCGCTACCTGGACAGCGAAAACATCGACGGCACGCTGGAAGAGCAGTTTCAGCGCGGCATGGCATTCATCAAGCGCAGCCTGCACCACGTGCAGGCGGGGCGCGGCTTCAACACCCTGGGGCAGCTGGAGGTGCCGGAAGAAGCCTTTGTGGAGCTGCTGGTGAACGCGCTGGTGCATCGGGATTTTCTGGTGAGCGCCACCATTCGCCTCTTCGTGTTCACCGACCGGGTGGAGATCATCAGCCCCGGCCACTTGCCCGACAGCCTGACGCCGCAGCAGATTCGCACCGGCGTTTCCAACCGCCGCAACAAGGTGCTGGCCGAACACGCGGCACACATCCTGCCCTACCGGGGGCTGGGCACGGGCGTGCCACGCGCGCTGGGCGCCTGGCCCAGAATTGACTTGGTGGACGAGCGCGAGGCCAACCAGTTCCGGGCGGTGGTGTGGCGCGTGGAAACCCCGCAAGTCACCCCGCAAGTCACCCCGCAAGTCACCCCGCAAGTCACCCCGCAAGTCACCCCCGAAGTGCTGAGCCTGGTGGCTGTCATGCAAGGCGAGATGGCGCGCGCGGATATCCAGAAAGCGCTCGGGCTGAAAGACCGTGAACACTTCCGCGCTGCCTATCTGGTGCCGGCGGTTGCGGCGGGCCTTGTGGAGATGACTGTGCCCGACAAGCCCCAGAGCCGCCTTCAGCGGTACCGTTTGACCTCCGCCGGGCACAACTGCCTGCCATCCCACACGTCCAAGGAATAAGCCATGCCGCCAGCCCTGCGCCCTGAACGGGTGACCCAGAACCGTGTGGTGGCCCGCTTGACGGCCCACGCAAGCGCCAGCGGCCTGGGCTACACCCACCTGGGCGACTGGAGTAAACGTGAGGGCAACCGCAACGTTGAGGCTGAGCTTCTGCGCGCCAACCTGAAGCAACGCGGCTACAGCAACGCGCACATCGCGCAAGCACAACAAAAACTGATGGCGGCGGTGGACGCCACCGGCATCACGCTCTACCAGGCCAACCTGCGCACCTACCAGCTGTTGCGCTACGGGGTGCCGGTGCAGGTGGCGGCGGGCGCACCACACGAAACGGTGCACCTGATCGATTGGGCCATGCCGGCGCACAACCACTTTGCGCTGGCCGAGGAAGTGACGCTCAAAGGCGGGCATGAACGCCGGCCCGACATTGTGTTGTTCATCAACGGCATCGCGGTGGGGGTGATTGAGCTCAAGCGCAGTTCGGTGGACGTGGCCAATGGCATTCGCCAGCTCATCACCAACCAGGAAGCCATCTTCAACCAGGGCTTTTTCAGCACCGTGCAACTGATGCTGGCCGGCAGCGATTCACAAGGGCTGCGCTATGGCACCACTGGCACACCCGAGAAGTTTTTTGTGGAATGGAAACACCAGGCGGATTCAAGTACGAAGTGCAACACAAGTAAACCGAGTTGGGCCAAGAGTGCATAGGATGCATTTTTGTGACCAGCCAGTCCCAAACGTTGCACCATGACCTATACCCACTTGACCCGAGAAG
>NZ_JBHTCA010000020.1:0-77643 GCF_042665215.1 Hydrogenophaga atypica | reverse complement strand
CTGGGCGCACGCGCGCCGACCGTGGTGGGACCTGTACCTGAGCAGCGGCAAAGACGAGACGTCGATCGCGGCACAGGCGCTCAGACGCATTGCCGATCTGTATGCCATCGAGCGCGACATTCGGGGACAGCCTCCCGACATTCGACAGGCCCAACGCCAGGCGCGTGCCGGGCCGCTGCTGCAGGAGATGCACGCCTGGCTCAGCCAGTTGGTTGGGCGGGTGTCGGCCAAATCGGAGTTGGCCAAAGCCATTGGCTACAGCCTGACACGCTGGCAGGCCTTGACACGGTATTGCCATGACGGGCGCATCGAGATGGACAACAACGCCGCAGAGCGGGCATTGCGCGGGGTGGCTTTGGGACGGGGCAACTACCTGTTCATGGGATCGGATGCCGGCGGCGAACGGGCGGCGGCGATCTACAGCCTGGTGCAAACCGCCAAACTCAATGGGATTGACCCCGAGGCCTACCTGCGGGAGGTGCTTGGCCGCATTGCCGATCACCCTATCAACCGCATCGATGAGTTGCTGCCCTGGAACCTGATGCGGCAGTCCCGTCAGGTGGATCAACAGCGCAAGGCGGCATGAGCGTGTCTGGCATTGACCCGCGGGTGCTGGACGCCCTGCAGAACGCGAGCGGCTTGGAGCTGTTTCAGCTCAGCACATTGATCGAGCGGTTATTGGCTGACCCTCGGCGCATCCTTGCCGTGCGCAAGGACATGAACCTGGGTCAGACCGTGCGATTTGTGGACTGGCGCGATGGCAGTATGCGAGAAGGCAAGGTCGTGGCCATGCGTGACACGCAGGTCACGTTGCAGGACCTGCGCGAGCGCAAAGAGTGGAAGTTGCCATACGCCGCTATCGAGCCGCCGCAGGTCAATCCTGCTGAGCGCCCTCAAGCGGTTGAGTCGGAACCACCAGCCCCAGCGCGACCGACGCGCAACGACTTTCGCTGCGGGGAGAAGGTCGCCTTTGAGGACAAGTACCTGCAGACCGTGGTGGGCACCATCGTGCGCATCAACAGCCGCACTGCGACCATCGACCCCGGTGATGGCACCCAGTGGCGCGTCGGCTTCGGTTTGCTGCGACACATCCTGGATGTCTGACCATCCCTCACGAACCTCGTCAAGAGGGGGCTGAGGCGACGCTTACGCAGTAACTACATATCCCCGTAACGGTGGGGAGCACATAGTTATCGTAAGTGTCGCGGCCTGCCAAGCCCCGTGATGCTGTAACTTGGTCTGCCGGAGCTGTTAGGCCACAGTCCGCAATTCGCGCTCGGCTGTCACGGTTTAAGCGATGACGCAGCGAAACTGATGGTTCCAGCGGGCGGCTTAAGGCTGCGTGCGGTCGCCCAGGTTCTAACCGTCGAATGGCAGCGTTCGCCGAATGCCGTCACTCGAACGCAGTCTGCAGCACTCAAGCAATATGCTGGACGGGCGCGGTCGCGAGTACGCGAACCTGTTGCGCGTAGAAGCCATGGAGCACTCAGGCCGAGCTGAGTAGATGCATTGTTGAACGGACAGGAAACCTTATACGCCCTCGAAGCCGCCGGAACAAAACCAATCAGAATCGGCCAACGCGTCAAACGTCGCCCGCTGCCAGGAATTTTTGTAGACCTCGGCGCAACTCTCAGCCCGTTCGCGCAGGTGCTGCCTGATCCGCTCGGCAGAGCCTGGTGTGGCGGCCATCTTCTTCAGGGCATGTCTCATGTTGCTGATCTCAACCGCAGCATGCGTTGCATACAGCGCGCCGAGCCTGTAGATGCGGAAATGGGTCTTCACACGCTCGACCTGGACTGCATCCCAGGGATCGGGCGGGTTCACCGCGAACCTCACGGAGGCCGGCGTGCTTTCCACGACTTCACCGAACAGCCATCGCTCGTCGTCAACCTCATCGAAGTAGGGATGGATGGTCTGCTCGACTGCGTTCGCAGCGACATGGATGAGCTTGTACTTGTTACAGTCGCTGCAGGCCGGGACCAAATTGATGGCAGTTACGCCATAGACCGGGAAGTTGGTGATAGGAAGATAGTGGTCTAGCTGGTGAACCGTTCCCTGACCGCATAGCGGGCAGATGTCGTTGACGCAGGCCTTCTTGAGCTTTGCGTAAGTGCTGCGCGTCCTGCTGCTCTTCACGAAGGTTCCGTTGTAGACCCGCTCCATCTCCTTGCGGGTGACGAAGCCGCCAACTGCCTTTGTTCCCTTGATGGCATGCAGTTCGGCGCTTTCACCGTGTTCCCTGTACAACTCTTCGGCAGCTTCAACGACGGCTTCGACCTGCAGCAGGCGTTCTTTCAGATCGGGATCTCTGATGCTGGCAGCACAGAGCTGCAGCAACTCCGCGCCGGTCACATCAGGCTTTGGCAGGCTACGCATCGGCATCCTCGTCGCGTTCTGCGATGAGCGCCTGAACGATGGCCTTCGCTTCGTCGCCCAGCTCGCCGTCGAACTTGTTCAAGACCCTTCGATAGGACGAGCCGTCAGCGACGGCATCTCGCAGGAGCTTGTGAAATCCCGACTGCGTGACCTGCAAACCAAAGACATCGCGTGTCAAGACGCCGATGTTCTCCCCGAAAGTCTTCACAGTCGGACGTTCAACGATCGCGGTACGCCCGCTTCGTCGTAGCTTCCAGGCACAGGACTGAGGCACCTCCTGAAGAACCACCGGCGAGTGCGTCGCCACGATGGCGACCCCGTTCCGTCGCACTAGCAGGTCGGACAGGCAGCGCACAAAGGAAGCGAGAAGCGGCGGATGAAGATGACCTTCCGGTTCGTCGAGGAGTACCAGCGTTCGCTCATCGACCAGTTCGACGAGGCGAGTCACGGTCAGGAGAACAATGGCATGCCCCGAACTTAGCTTCTTGAAAAGGCGTCGCGCGCGCGTCTTGAGACTCACGTCGCTCTCTTCGTCAAGCAGCGACGTGACATCTGCCTCTGCAAAGAGATCGTCTTCCTCCAGGGTCCGGACTGCCGTGCGCCAGCGTTCCGCTACCACGCCCGACTGGCACCGTGTCAGGCTATTTGCGAAGTCACTCCCCAGATCCTCGAAGCTCTTCGCCGTTGAGCCGCGTTTGGATGACTCCGGATGCCTGAGACCGACCTGGTGGCAACGCATGGCGTCCGCCTCTGCGGGCGTCAGCTCAAACTCGTCGAAAGCGCTGAACGAGACGAGGACTAGGCCAGAGAATGCAACAGCACCGCCTGTGTCTTCAGCCTGCATTTCGATCGTGCCAGCGGAATGCCCATCGTCGGGCTCGCGACCAAGCAAGGCGAGCGCCAGCAACCGCATGCACCGCGTTTTGCCAACGCCATTGCGGCCAATCAGGACATGCACGTTAGTCGGCGGTTGAGACTCCGGAATGACATCGAAAGTCATCGATGCCGTGGGCGTTTTGCCCCGAGCCGGAAAGCTGTACGCGAACGAAAACTTTGTGAGCCTGGCATCGCCGCGGGACAGGCGATTCAGCCGCCCTGCGACGGTAGATTCGGGAACGTCTCGAAGGAGCGACTCTCGCATCACCTCCTCAGCACGGTAGGCCTCGAAGACGTTCAGGTCGGCAGCACAGTCGCGCAGGCCCTTGAGGACGCGCGATCGAAGCGCGTCGCCAAGCTCGTTCAGCGACTCGTAATAGCTCTCACTTTGCCCGAGCGAAAAGTAGCTTTCATCCAGAGCATCGAACGATTCATCCAAGGCCGGTGCTCGATGACCTTTCGATACCCTGCCTGCGGGCTGCAGGCCCTTCTGGCCGATCTTGACCGAGCCGATGAGATGAGTTTCTCCGGTCTCGTCGGCAACCTGAAGCGAGAACTGCGTCCGGTACTTTCCCCAGTCGTCCCAGTTGTCTACAAACAAGAATGCTTGGTTCTTTGATCCACTGGGCACACGGCCGCGGCCATCAATTACGGTGAAGAAAATGGTTGCTCTCCCTCGTTCGCGAGCTACGCTCTCCGACCAGCATCACTGGTACGGTCAGTAACCGTAGATCTCCTGTCGACGCTTAAAGGCCTTCTGGCTGCCTTCAAGAATCGTGCAGACGATGTCTTTGGTCTGGGTGGTGTCGATCGACCCACGGTCCCTGATCACGGACACTTCGCTGGCACCGCGCAGCGGGATGATCAACTCGGCGTCTCCCAGAACGGCGATGTTGGGGTTGTGCGTGACGATGATGACCTGCCGGTGCTCCTTGATGCGGCGCAGCGAACGCACGACAGTCTTGTAGATGAATTCGCCGTCGAGATTGTCTTCTGGTTGATCGATGATCAGCGGAACGCGGCTCTTCGAGAACAGCAGCACCGTCAAAAGGATGGCCTGCTGTTGGCCGAGTGAGAGCTTGGCGAAATCTCGGACGCGATACCCTTTGGTGCCATCCGCATTCTCGACTACCTGCGTCACCTTGATCTCGGGTCTGTCTTCGAACGCGATGCGCTCCAACGCGCATTTGGCCTGCCACTCCGAAAGCTTGGCGATGATGTCGACGGCATCGACCTTGGAGAACACACGGTTGCCGTCGGCATCGTTCAGCTGTTCGAGTGCCGACGCATCTTTCGCATTCACGGCAGCAAGGAGTTGAGTCGGTGAAAGTGTGGCGGCAATGAGCGCCGCGCGTGGAACCTGAGAGGTACGCCAGCTCATGGTGCTCTTGATCAGCTCCTCCATCTCGGGCGCCAGCAGGCCTTCATAGAACTGAAATTTGACCCGATAGTCGACAACGGCAGAGGAAAGATTGCCGTTCATCGTCGTCGCAAACGCATGGCGAGCATTGAAGATCTTCACGCGGAGGCCAGCCCGTTCCTGAATCAGGCGCTTGCGCTCCTTGAATGCCTCTAGTTGTTTCGGCTGGCTCTTCTTCAGCTCGGTCAGCCGTGCCTGCAAATCGGCAGCATCCTTCGTGACCTTACGGATGAACGCCATGTCGAGCTTGATGTTCTGCTTTTCAAGTTCGCGCCGAATCTCTTCAATCTTGTCCTGCGTCTCCTTCTCGCGCTCAATCCAGACCTGAAGCTGCGCCGCGATCTTGTCGTTCGCGGCGATGACCTTCAGTTTGAGCTGACCCGAAAGCGTCTCAATCTCCGTCGCAAGACTATCCACGAGTCCCTTGACAACTTCAAACTCCGTCTTGCCGACCGCGAGGCCGTTGCCGTCAATGTCGGCCGTCAACTTGCGCAGCTCGCCGCCGGTCAGGCTGTTGGTGATGGACGTGAGAAGCTCACCAAGGTTGCGCTTCAGGCCAACGCGGAAACGCCGCTCCCTGGCCAGCTTTTCCTCCAGCTCGACGACCTGGCTCGCGTTCTGCTTCTTCAGTACCGCGACCTGTGTGTCAGCGATGCCCTTGGCCTTCTCGGTTGGCCCGATCTGGTTGATGCTCTGCTGCAGCGTCTCGACAACTGTCTGATTGGCGAGAATCGCATCGCGCAAGGCTTCGTCTTGCTTGCGCAGTTCTCCAAAGTCGATGAAGCCGTCCAGGAACCGCAGCAGGATCGACGGGTCAGTGTCGCAGTGCTGGATCGTGTCAGCCGTTTCGCCTTGTCCATAGCTTTCGATTGCAACAGCCGTCGGCCCTTCCGGATCGGCGTTCATCACATCGCAGAGCTTGCTACGAGTCAGCGTGTGGCGCTCCCCCACTTCGTCTTCGTAGACGAGCGAGATGGCATCCGGCCACACCTCCGAGTCAATGATCGTGCTTGCGGCAGCATTGCCCGAAGCCACTCGAAGCGACTCCAGCAGCGTTGACTTCCCGGCACCGCGCCCGCCGATGATGCAGGTCAGGTTTGGACTGAATTGGACGACTTGGTTCTTGAGGAATCCGCCTTCCAGCTTGATCCCCACGAACCTCGGCACTGACGCGGGGACAAGGTCCTCGAGGCGAACGCGCGCTGCAGAATCCTTCAGTGCGATCCGCAACGACACAAACGTCAGCGACTCCATTTTGAGCCGGGTCAGCTTTCTGTTGCCGCTGGCGTTGCGGCCTAAGGCGGTGAGGGTGTGTGCGTCCGAGGACATCACCTTCGCAAGATCGACGCCGTCTTCGAGACCAAGCGCCGCACATCGGGTCACAACGCAGTTACGGCGATTGGCATCAGTGTCGTCGTGAGAGAACCAGGGGCCGGTCGCGGCATTGGTGATCTCAAGGCCCAACAGGTTGGAGCAGTTGAAGACCTCCTGTTTGAACGCGTCAAATTTCGGGTGCGCCTTCTCAAGGCCGCTGTCCAGCTCGATGTGTGCGCAGATCCCGAAGCCGTTGAACTCGTCGGCGAAGCGAAGGCATTGAGGGATGGTGTTGTGGCAGGCCTTCCGGTCGTCCGAAATGGTCAGCTTTCCGAAAAACCGCTGCAGCTGGTCGGCCTTCTCGAAGTACACCAGCAAATGCCCCTGCGGGGTTGACAGTTCCACACCGGGGACAACAAGTAGGCCTTTGCCGTCCGCATACTTCAGCGCCGGGCGGACGTTCGCGATGTTGTTGTGATCGGTGATCGCGATGACGTCGAGCCGCTCCGTGATTGCCGTATCGACGATACCCTCTGGCGTCATCGACGCGTCCGTCACGTCGTATGAGCCACCCTCGCCAAAGGAGTGGATGTGCAGGTCCGCACGTCGAAACAACGCACCGTTTGATTCGTTCTGAATTTCTTGTAGTAGGGACACTTTGTTCTCCCTGTCGTAAATGCGTCGCCGTTCACAGCATAGCAAACGCGAGCGATGTCACACTAGACCAGAGCGCGTATCGGTCCACGAGCGTGGTGGCGCTGGCAGTCAATCGCAGCTGAACTGTATAGACCGCGAGCGTCGCGTCCGTGGCCACTATCGATCATTCGATGCTCAAGGCTGAGCGACCGCTTCCGCTGCAAAGCCGTCCCTGTCGATGGTCGCTTCAGGCTGGGACCAGACTTTGAATTTGACAACTGTGCTTTTGTCCGATGCCATAACCGGTCATTCACCAGGCTGAAAATCAAACAGCCGATTGACCGCCCAAAACAGTCACTGGTCGGCGCGGATTCGAGCACGTTATAAAAACGGCAGCTGGACCTGCGTAGAAGCGATGTCCATCGCTCCAACTTCAATCCGACCTCCTTTGCGTCGGTAGCCTGAGCCGTATCGAACTTTAAATTCATGCGTCGTTCATGTGGTGGGCCACCCGCTGTCCTATCCCTCGAGCTCAGAGGAAAGTCGTGAGTGGTGTTGTCTCGACTCGTCGATTGAGTATTTGAAAGACTGCTAAAAGGCGACAGTCTTGTGTTGGCACGCTCAACATAATTTCTCCAGACGGGGCGCAAAAGACGCCCGACCCATGGAGACAACACATGCAGGTGAACAGCGCGGTTTCGACTGACTCAGCGGCCATCGAGCGTTTTGATGTGGTGATCGTCGGAGCGGGCATCTCCGGCATCGGGTGCGCCCACATGCTGCGTCAGAGGTGCCCTGAACTGAGCTTTGTGATCCTGGACGCCATGGACTCCTATGGCGGCACCTGGCTCATCCACAAATACCCGGGTGCACGCTCCGACAGCGACCTCTTCACCTTTGGATACCAGTTCAAGCCGTGGACCAGCAAGCCCATCGCTTCACGAGAAGAAATACTCGACTACCTCGGCTCGGTGATTGAGGACGCCGAGTTGGCACCGCACATCCGCTTTCGCCACAAGGTTCGATCGGCGGCCTGGTCCAGTCAATCCCATTCCTGGCGACTTGACGTCACAGCGGACTCCGAGCATGGCGCCGAGCCAGAGTCCAAGCAGATTGAAGCGAGTTTTCTCTGGATGTGCCAGGGTTATTACAGACACGACAAGGGCTACACACCCAAGTGGCCAGGCTTGGAGCGCTTCAAAGGCGATGTGATCCACCCGCAGCATTGGCCAGACACCGTGGATCTGTCGGGAAAGCGTGTGGTCGTGATTGGCTCCGGCGCGACGGCTGCCACGCTGATCCCGTCGCTGGCCGATCAATGTGGGCACGTGACCATGCTGCAACGCACGCCCACCTTCTTCGCGACCGGGCGCAACGCGGATGCACTGGCAGAAGAACTGCGCAAGCTGGAAATCGATGAAGCCTGGATTCACGAAATCATGCGGCGCAAAGTGGTGCGCGACCGGGCCGAACTCATCGACCGGGCCCGTTCCAATCCGGATGGACTGAAGGCCCAGTTGATTGCGGGCGTGAAAGCCTGTCTGCCGGAAGGATTTGATGCGGAGCGGCACTTCACGCCTCCATACAAACCGCTGCAACAGCGCGTGGCCTTTGTGCCCGATGGCGACCTGTTCAAGGCGATCAGAGGCGGCAAAGCCTCGGTGGTGACCGACCACATTGCGGAGATTGACGAAGCGGGTATCCAACTCCAGTCGGGTGATCGCCTGGATTGCGACGTTATCGTGACCGCCACCGGTTTCGACCTGTCTGTCATGGGTGAGATTCCCTTCACAGTCGATGAACAGGCTGTGAACTTTGCCGAGACAGTGAGCTACCGCGGGACCATGTTCACGGGTGTACCGAACATGGCTTGGGTCTATGGCTATGGCCGTTACAGCTGGACGCTGCGTGCAGAGCTGATTGGCACCTTTGTCTGCAACCTGCTCAACCACATGCGGGCCAGTCAGGCCAGGAGTGTGGCCCCCAAGCTGCGGCCCTCGGATGCCGGTATGTCCATCCAGCCATGGGTGGATACCGAGGATTTGAACGCTGGCTACCTCTTGCGCGGGCTGGACCGCATGCCCAAGCGGGGTGATAAGCCCGAGTGGCAGCACAGCCAGGATTACCTGTACGAAAGCCAGGTGTTGCCGACCATCGATCTGACCGATCCAGTTTTTTCCTACGGCTACTGAGCCAGTATCAACCTTGCTCGGCTCACGTCGGCAGTCTGGAGTATTCCTATGAGGCAATTCAAGGACAGCGTGGCTGTCATCACCGGGGCCGGCGCCGGCCTGGGCAAGGCGCTGGCAATGGCAGCTGCGCGGCGCGGCATGAGGCTTGTGCTGGCAGACATCGAAGCCGGTGTGCTCAACCAAACCGTGAACGGTCTGCGCTCCGAGGGCGCCGATGCGGTGGGCATCGTCATTGACGTTTCCGATGCGTCCGCCGTCGATCAACTCGCACAAGCGGCCATGGATCGTTTTGGCCAGGTCCACCTTCTGTTCAACAACGCGGGTGTGACCGCGGGCGGATTGGTGTGGGAGAACACCGAAAAAGACTGGGATTGGCTGCTAGGTGTCAATCTCAAGGGGGTCATCAACGGCATTCGCAGCTTCACGCCCAGGATGGTCGCCTCGGCCGCCGCCGATCCCGCCTACGAGGGCTGCATCGTCAACACGGCGTCCATGGCCGGTCTGCTCACGGCCCCAGGGATGGGGATTTACAGCGTTTCCAAACACGCGGTGGTGGCTCTGTCCGAATGCCTGCGGCACGACCTGCAACTGGTGACGCCACAACTGCGCGCGGCGGTGCTGTGTCCATCTTATGTGTCGACGGAAATTGGTCACTCCGATCGGAACCGCCCGGCACATCTGCTGGATACAGCGCCTTTGACCAAATCCCAGCTCGCCGCCCGGGCAGCTGCCCAGCAGGCGGTGAAGAACGGCGCCATCTCGGCCGATGAAGTTGCCGAAATCACTTTCAAAGCGGTCGCAGATGACCGCTTCTACGTCTTTCCAAGCCCGGAAGCCCTTCCGCTGGTCAAGGCCCGCATCGATCACGTGTTGAACCAGACCAACCCGGACCTGCCTTACGACCTGGTCCCGGCGCTGAAACAACGGCGCGACCGCATCTTGTCTGCGCTTGCGCAGTGAACGACCTGTCCATTTCCCCCGCCCCCAAGTCGACAACTGGAGACATCACCATGACGCTGAGCAAACGTGCATTTCAAGCGGCGGCACTTTCGCTGCTGACCCTGGGCCCCTGGGCACTGTCGTCGGCCACGGCGCAAGCCGCCTATCCGAGCCGGCCGATCAAATTTGTGGTGCCGTATCCAGCGGGCGGCGCGTCGGATGCGGTGGCGCGCATGATTGGTGAGAAGCTGCAGCAGGCATGGGGCCAGTCGGTGATCATTGACAACCGGCCGGGCGCATCGGGAATCATCGGCGCACAAGCGGTGATCAAGGCGCCCACAGACGGCTACACGGTGCTGGTGCACAACACGGTGTTGATCCAACTGCCTGCCGTTCTCGAGAAGCCTCCCTTCGATCCCCTCAAGGACTTGTCGCCGGTCGTGATGACGCTGCAGACGAACAACCTGTTTGTCGTTCCCACCACATCGCCCGCCAAGTCGTTCAAAGAGTACCTCACCCTCGCCAAAGCCAGTCCCGCGCAGTACAGCTTTGGCAGCTACGGCATCGGCAGTGGCGCCCATTTGCACGGTGAACTGCTCAAGCAGCAAGCCGGACTCGACATCGCGCATGTCCCTTTCATGGGGTCGGCACCCATGGTGACCGACTTGTCCGGTGGGCATCTGCCCAGCGCCTTCATCGACATTCCGTCGGCGCTGCCCAACAGCAAGGCCATGCGACCGCTGGCGGTGGCCGGCCCCAAGCGCATACCGGAATTGCCCGATGTGCCGACCTTCACAGAATTGGGTTACCACTCGTTCGATACGGTGGGATGGCACGGCCTGTTCCTGCCCGCCGGCACGCCGCCGGCCATTGCACAGAAGCTGGCCGCTGAGGTGAGCAGCATTCTGCGCATGCCCGACATCCTGGCGAAATTCAAGACCTTGGGTGTCCTTCCGGGTGGCGGTACGCCCGATGAGTTTCTGCAGCAGTTGAAGACGGACGCAGCGATCTACGCCAAGATCGCCAAGGCGGGCAACATCCGTGTGACCCAGTAGGCACGGCCTTATGCAAAAGGCCGCTGCAACATGGAAGTTTCCGGTCGGAACGCCTCTGGATGAAGATGGGGCTTCACAGCGTGCCGTTCTGGAACATGGCGGGCGTTCGCTGGCGATCCACTACACCGACTCGGCACCCGGCCTGACACATTGCCCCGTCGTGGCGATGCTGCATGGGTCCGGCCCGGGCTCAACGGGCTGGGCCAGCTTTGCCGCCAACCGCGATGCCTTGCTGGACGCAGGACATCGAGTGATCTGTCCCGATCTGCCGGGATGGGGGCGCAGTGCGCCGGTTTTGTGTCTGGAGGACAGGTCTTCGCTCAATGCGCGGGCGCTCGCTGCGGTGCTCCAGACGGCAGGCGTTGAGCAGCCGGTCCACGTGATGGGCGCTTCCATGGGCGCCCACAGCGCGGTGGCCTTCGCCATGCAGTGGCCTCAACGGGTGGCCAAGCTGGTGCTGGTGTCTGGGGGCACAGGCGGTCGCAGCAGCTTCCAGCCGGCGCTGCCAGAGGGCGTCCGCTTGATGCTGGCGTTCTATCGCTCGCCCACCGCCGAAAACATGCGAAGATTCATCGACGCGGTGGTCTGCGATCCAACCCCCTACACCGAACCGGTGATTCAGAAAATGGTGGCTGCGGCACAAATGCGGCCTAAACACTTGCACAACTTCAGCATGAGTCTTGCCCAGCATCCCCAACAGTTTGGCGACGTGGCGCACCGCTTGGGTGACATCGCAGCGCCTGCACTGGTGATCTGGGGCAGCGAAGACCGGGTGGTGCCATTGGACATCGCCATTCAAATGGCCGTGCGCATGCAGCAGGCAGATTTGCACGTGATGGGGCGTTGCGGGCACATACCCCACGTGGAACAAGCCCACAAATTCAACCGGCTGGTGACCCAGTTCCTGTCGGTCTGAAGGCTGGGGCAGCGCAACACGCACCTTGGTCGGCCTACGCTCAACCGTGAAGCAAAGCGCCAACACCCCCCGTGACCATTTAACGGCCGGCTCGGTGGGTGCGTTGGACCCCGAGCTAGACGCCTTGCTGCGGCAGCACGCGCGGCGACAAAGGCTGGCCAAGAAGGAGCTGCTATTTGCGCGCGGTTCGGCGCCGGATGCGATGTTCTGTATCGAACGCGGCCTGGTGCGCCTTTGCGTGACCAGCGCCAGCGGGCGGGAAGCGGTGTTGGGGTTGGTGACTCCTGGGCATTGGTTCGGCGAGGCGTCTGTATTTTCAGGACAGGCGCGTGCACACGACGCGTTCGCGGTGGTGCAAAGCGATCTGTTGGTGTTACCTGCCAAAACACTGCATCGCTTGGTGGACGAGCGTCCGGATTTTCTGCTGCAGTTCCTGCGCATGATGGGCCTGCGCTACAAGTCAACCTTGGACCGCATGGACGGCTCTGTGCTGGACCCCTTGCCCGTGAGGTTGGCCCGCAAGTTGTTGGACGCACATACCCTGGAAAACCCAAACGCCCGGCCGGGGGTACGCGTCGTGCTCGATGTTTCGCAGGAGGGCCTTGGACACATGCTGGGTGTATCCAGGCAGAGCGTCAACAAAGTCCTGAAGCAATGGGAGGGGCTTGGTGTGCTTCAGGTCAGCTACCGAAGCATTTTGCTTCTCGATCTGAAGGCGCTGAAGCGGCTGGCACTCCAGGCCCTCTGAAAACTCACGACGAGATGCCCCACCTGTTTGTACGACCAATTGAGCGGTCATTCGGCACAACGCGTGTAGCCGTACTCCAATGGCCGCTTGCATCGCAGCAGAGCAAGATAGTAGGCAGACCCTGAATGACCGCAAGCGCTGCATAGCGGTCCTCCACCATCCACCACACCGACTGCGCCACTGCATCGATCAATTTCGCTGTTCCAGCAAGCGCAGGCTGGTAATCATGACCATTCACCACGGAGACTGCCGAAATGACTTGAAGCGCTGGTGATGTAGAGCGTTACTGCGACCCGTGCCGCTTTTGGCACGGGAGCACAAGATGAAACGCACACCACTCACTACCAAAACATCCAAGTCCACGGCGCAAGCCAAGCCTGCGGTGAAGTCTGCAGCCAAGCCCGCTGCCGCCGCCAAAAAATCTCCTGCAAAGAAGCCTGCAGCTGGCAAATCATTGCCCCGCTCAGTGGCTGTTTCTGCTGCTCCGACCACGCATCCTGCAAGTAAGCAATCCCAGCTAATTGCCTTGCTGCGTTCTACCCCGGGCGCAACGTTGGCTCAGATGATGGCGCTGACCGGCTGGCAAGCCCACACCGTGCGCGGCATGCTCAGTGGTTCCCTGCGCAAACGCCTGGGTCTCAACGTTCAGGCCGAAGTTTCGGAGGGCCTGCGCATCTACCGCATCGTGGAGGAGGGCGCTCAATGAACACCTTGGCCGAAATCACCACCGCCGACCGCGATTCGCTGGCCAAACGCTGGGAATTGCTGTTCGAGCACGAACCCCCACCCCAAATCCACACCGCCCTCATGCGCCGTGTCCTGGCCTGGAATGTCCAGATGCAACAGGCAGGTCTTGATCCCTTGAGCGTCTCGACTTCTGGCGGCCAGGCGTCTTCCCGGCCCCCGGTCGCTCTTCGCCCTGGAACCCGCCTGCTTCGCGAGTGGCAGGGCACTACCCACGAGGTCCGTGTGCTGGATGCCGGCTTTGACTACGCCGGCCAGACCTACAAGAGCCTGAGTGCTGTCGCCCGTGCCATCACCGGTACTCCCTGGTCAGGTCCCTTGTTCTTCGGGATCAAACGCTGATGGCAACCAAGTCGTTCAATTTCTCTGCCGTTCGTGCCAGTCAGGTGCCGGCCATGGCCTGCGCCATCTACACCCGCAAGTCCTCCGAAGAAGGCCTGGAGCAGGATTTCAACTCCCTGCACGCCCAGCGCGAAGCCTGCGAAGCCTTCGTGCTGAGCCAGAAGAGCCTGGGCTGGAGCTTGAACCCCACTACCTACGACGACGGTGGCTTCTCCGGCGGCAACACCGAGCGCCCCGCCTTGAAACGCCTCATTGCCGACATCGAGGCCGGCAAGATCAAGGTCATCGTGGTCTACAAGGTGGATCGCCTGACCCGTTCTCTGGCGGACTTCGCCAAGCTGGTCGAACTCTTCGATGCCAAGGGCGTGTCATTCGTCTCGGTCACCCAGCAGTTCAACACCACCACCTCGATGGGCCGGTTGACCTTGAACGTCCTTCTGTCCTTCGCTCAGTTCGAGCGTGAAGTGACGGGCGAGCGCATCCGCGACAAGATCGCCGCATCCAAGCGCAAGGGCCTGTGGATGGGCGGCGTGGCCCCCGTTGGCTATGTCCCCCATGGTCGTACCCTGGTCCGGGAAGAAATCCATGCAGACCGCGTCCGGGCCATCTACGAGTTGTACCTGGAGAAGAACTGCGTGAGCAAGCTCAGCGAAGAGCTCCAGAAGCGCCAGTGGCTCACCCCCGAACGCACAACCAAGCGGGCAGGGGGCGGTGGCAACAAACCCTTCAGCCGCGGCCACCTGTACCGAATCCTGAGCAACCCGATCTACGTGGGAAGAGTCCCCCACAAGGACGATGCCCACCCAGGGCAACACCCGGCCATCGTCAGCGAGGAACTCTGGAACCAGGTCCAGCAGCGCCTGGAGCAGAACAAACAAGGCACCAAGACCAAAGCCCACGCAGCCAACCCCAGTCTGCTGGCCGGGAAACTGCAAGATGAACTCGGCAGGCGACTGATTCCTTCACACGCCAGAAAGGGGCACAAACGCTATCGGTACTACATCACAGCAGCCGATGAGCCAGGTGAACCGATCCGTCTGCCGGCCAATGATCTGGAGGAACTGGTGATCGCAGCGGTCACAAGGTGGGCGGGTGACAAGAAGCAGGTCGTCGACGCCATTGGCTGGAATGACGCCAAGAAAGCCAGCGATGCGATTGAAGCGGGCAAACAGCTCGCCCAAAACCTGAAACTCAGCGCCCGGGACCACATTGGCAACTGTGTGGAAGCGGTCGAGGTTGGGCCCAGCACCATCCGTATCGCAATCGACCTGATCGGCTGCGGATTGGTCAAGCTGGACAAGGGAGCAGACAGCAGTTCATGGGAGCAACCCGTGCTCGAAGTGCCGGCCGAACGCAAGCGGACGGGTCTGGCGGTCAGGCTGATCATCGGAGAGCCCGGGCCTGGCCAGATCGATGCCCGCCAGCACAAAGGTGCCAAGGAACCCGATCCAACGATGTTGACCATGCTGGCCAAGGCGCGCGACTGGTACGAGAAACTCACCCTGCGTGGCCTCTCCCTGGCCCAAATCTCTCAGGCCGACCAGATCTCGGTCAAGTACGTGGGCCGCATCCTGCAATTGGCCCTGCTGGCACCCGACATCGTGCAGGCCTTGGAGCAGGGCGATTACCCCATGGAGCTGACCGCCACCAAGCTCAGCCGGATGGTGCCGTTGCCGATGGATTGGGATGAGCAGAGACACTTGCTCGGCATGACCTGAGCGGGCAGCAACTCAAGCAAAAACGGGGTGTTCAGCACCCCGTTTTGCATAGAGCCTTCAAGCGGCGAAAACCCACAATGTCACCGCCTCTGAGGGCCCACAGAGAAAGGGCCAGGAAAATCAGCGCGGAATTGGGCAGAGAGAGCCCGCAGAGAAGCCCTCATCGGGCTGGAGCCCGCATGAACTGGGGCTTTGCCAAAAGAAAAGGCCCCCGCGCTGCGGGGGCCTTGTCATACTGGCGGAGAGGGTGTCCCTCTAACTCGTCATCTCACAAAAATTCATGTCATTCCATTTCCCCTTGTAAATCAATAGTGTGGGCCACCTTCATTCGCTCGCATCATCTCCCGTCATCTCATAGAATCGCAGCATTGTGCGGGGGACTGCGCGGGGGACCAGGATGGCAAAGAGTATCGAGCGACTGACAGCCTTGCAGGTTGCAAAGCAGGCAAAGCCAGGCTACCACCCAGACGGCGGTGGTCTTTACCTGTGCGTGAAGCCCAGCGGGGTGAAGTCGTGGATTTTCCGGTATCGCTTTGCGGGCAAGGAGCGCGAGATGGGCCTCGGGTCGCTGTCCACGTATGGCCTGGCAGACGCGCGAGAGCGGGCGGTGGAGCAGCGCAAGCTGTTGGCCGACGGTGTGGACCCTCTGGCTGCAAAGCAGGCGCGGGAGCAAGAGCGGCGCCGAGCCCTGGCCAACAAGTTGACCTTTGACGCGGCCGCCGCGCGCTACATCGCCAGTCAGCGCGCCGGCTGGAAAAATGAGAAGCACGCAGAGCAGTGGACCAACACGCTGACCACCTACGCCAGCCCGGTGATTGGCGAGCTGCCCGTCGATGCCATCGACACCGCCTTGGTTGTGCGGGTTCTGGAGCCGATCTGGACCACGAAGACTGAAACGGCCAGCCGTGTGCGCGGCCGCATCGAGAAGGTTCTGGACTGGGCCAAGGTGCAAGGTTTCCGCGCCGGTGAGAACCCGGCAGTCTGGCGCGGGCACTTGGACAAGTTGCTCAGTGCTCCCCAGAAGACAAAGAAGGTCAAGCACCATCCGGCGTTGCCGTGGCGCGAGGTCGGCCAGTTCATGCAGGACTTGCGCAAGATGCCCGGCCTGGGCGCGCTGGCGCTTGAAATCATCATCCTGACGAACTGCCGCACCAGCGAGCTGATCGAGTCGAGTTGGTCGGAGTTCGATCTGGACCTGGCGCTGTGGACGATTCCGGCCGAGCGGATGAAGGCCAGCAAAGAGCACATCATTCCCCTGAGCGAGCCAACGATTGCCGCATTGCGCAAGGCGCGGGCCGAGTCACCGGCCGGCGCGCTGGTGTTCCCAAGCGAGCGCCGGAAGAAGGGCCAGGAGCAGCCGCTGAGCAATATGGCCTGCCTGGCTTTGCTCAAGCGCATGGGTCGCTCTGATCTGACTGTCCACGGGTTTCGGTCGTCTTTCCGTGACTGGGCTGGCGAGGCCACGTCACATCCGCGCGAGGTGATCGAGCACGCCATGTCCCACCAGCTTGAGGACAAGGCCGAGGCCGCCTATCAGCGGGGCACACTGCTGGAGCGCCGCAAGCTGCTCATGAACGACTGGGCCGCCTACTGCTCAAGGCCTGCGTCATCGGGCGAGGTGGTGGACATTCGCAGCAAGGCGGCCTGATCCTTTGCCCGCCGCCTCAGCGCGTGTAGGGTGGCAATGGCTCGCTGGTCGTTCACCTCGATGGTGGTTTTCATCGACTCGGGCAGCAGCCCCAGGGGCTCGCGGTTGTAGTCGAACAGTCGGGGCTTGGGGTCGGTGGTCACGCAGTCAATGCAGCCGCATGTGAGATTTCAGTTGCAGATCAAACGGCCGCCAGACTGACGACAACTTGTACCGTCTTGCCGCACCATTCTGTTGCCGCCTGCTTCCCTGTAGCGCGTTCCCTGTGAGTCGAAGCAACTCCCGCCATTGCACGACTTCATTCGGGTGATGGTGGGATGATGATTTTCCGCAGCAGATGCCGCAGCGGCAGCGGCAGCCTGACGGCGCCGTTCGGCCCTGCGTGCATCATGCGCCTGCAATGCGCTGGTGTCCAACTGGCCACTTCCACCGGCCCGTAGATTTCGTGCCGCTGCGATTTCGGCGCGCCGCATCAGTCTTTCGCGCTCAGACAAGCCAAGGCTGTTTGCCGAAGTTTCCATGTTCCGGATGTCGATTTCACTCGGAACCCTCCGCCCTTGTTGGCTGGCTTGATACCCACCAACGCCTCCCGAACTGTAGATGCGTTCCGGAGCAAGCAAGCGCTGAATCTCGTGCTCCGGCATTGCGTCTACTGTACTGACGGTGCCACCTGTCATTCGTCCCTGCTTTGCAGCGCCCTCGCACATGCCCTGGCGATATTCGACCTTTCCTGCTGGCGAGATGCATTTGTTGAGCTGCGCATTTGCGCTCGTTGCGATGAAAGAGCAGCACCAAAGAAGGGCGACGACGGCGAGTCTTGTTTTCATTTTTCACATTCTGCTGACGACGTTGCGCGCCGTCCATCCCTAATTGATGTCACTGCACCGAATCTGCGAAGCCAGACGACAGCCGGTTACAAATGTCCTGCAGCGGGACATTGCAGGTCGCTTTCAACGGCTGTTCAACGTCCGTTCAACGGTTGTTCAACGCCTGCTGAACCCTTGCGGTGCAAGACTTCACCGTGAGCAACAAGACTGTTGCAGCCGCCCGTACTTCTATCTGCGGAATTTCCGCAGATGCGGAGCCGGTCGCTCGCACCGCTACACGCATCGGAAAGACCTACGAGCAGGCCAAGACTGTGCGCGAGCGACACCCCTGCGGCACAATCCCGCCCAGCCAAGGAGGCCAAGCGCATGACCGACCCCAAGCCCCGCACATCCCGCCAGATCGTCCTGCAGTCCATCCTGGACCTGGCAGAACACAGCCAACCCGCCAGCCGCCAGCGGCTACTTGAAATCACGGGCCTGACGTATGGCGCGGTGGACGTTGCGCTGAAAGACCTCAGGACCGAGGGCCTCATTCGCTGTGTGGCCAATGGGTACTATGAGCCCATCGACCAGGACATTGACCGCTCTGTCAGCACCACGAGCTTGCCGCATGGGCGTCTCAAGGTGGAAATCGGGGATGACGTGATTGCCGATCTGACGCCGCGCGAGGCGTTGGCCTTGGCGAAGCAGCTCGCCGGCCTATTGTTTGCCTTTGGGGCCTTCAGTTGGGCATTGATGCCACCAGCCCAGGGCGGCCGGCAGGGGTGACGCCACCGGCTGGTTGCCAAAAGTAGCCACCAGGTTGCCAAGGTTTCCGGTGGATTTCCTGCGAGGGTGCTGCGGATTTCCTGCGGCATGACGGTGGATTTCCAGCGGAAAGAGAGCCAAGACCATCTGTAATCCGCTTACAGATGCGCCCGCCACCAGCGCACCCATCTTGCGGTTTCCGCAAGATGCAGACTATCTGCGGAAATTCCGCAGATGCGCCCACCACACGCACCGCCACACGCAACGGCAATGCCTACGCGGTGTAGGTTTTGACCCGGCGCCTCCAATAGGACATTCAGTGTCCGATTGAGCGAGCATGGCTGGTTCCCGGCAGACGGTTCAGCACAGAAGGGGGGGGGTGGCAGTCACTGCCACCCCCCCCCTGTCGCAGCCATCAACCAGCACAACAAGAACGAGGTGCGGTCGTGACCAACGACCGCACCGCCGTCACCTGTCAGCAGGCCAGCAAGCCGCGATTGTTTCCAGTGCACAAGATTGGAACCGCGCCAACGTGCAAGGGCAAAACAAGATCACCGGCAACGTTGCCGGTGACACCGTTGCAGACCGCGCAGCGCAATCCGGCGCATCAGAGCGCACTCAGCGCATGGCCGACAAGGTGGCGAAGGCATCGCCCGCCCTGGCTAAGCAGGTGGCGCACGGCGAAATCAGTTTGCCCAAGGCCGTGGCGCAAGTTGAAAACAAGCCGCCGAAGCCTGTTGCCGCAACGCCTCCAGCACCTGCTGAAGAACCCCCGCAGCCAGAAGACACCGGCCCCGACGAGTCCGAACTGGCCGCCAACCGCGCCGCCGAGCAGGCCGACGCGTCACTGGCGCGTCAACGACTCGTGGCGGTCCGTGCACGAAGCGTGACCCAGGATGAAAAACCCGGCGCGCGGCCGGGTGTGGTGGGTGTGGCTTGGCTCAGTTGCTGGCCGACTTCTGGGGCTTGGGTTCCGGGGCTTTGGCCCAGCCTGCAGCGCGATAACCCTGCAGATGCGCGACTTCGGTGGCCAAGCCCGACAGCGCCGCCAGATGTTCGATCTGATGGGACAGCCCGAACAGTAGATCGGACAGCGGGCCGGGTTCTTGGAAACTGCCGATGCTCTCGTCTTCAGCCACAAGGCAGCCGATCCCCTCCACCGTGGTGGCCAAGTTGATCGCCTGCATGCTGACCGTGGACACGGCGTTGTCTCTGATCCATGTCAGGGTGTCGTCGTCCAAGCGGTCCTTGGCGTGGGTCCAGAGCTTGTGGATCAGGTTCCGCTCGGTGAACGGCTCGCGCGGTGTGGCGTTGTCGGTGGTGGTGGTGGTCATGCTGTGATCCCCTTGGCTGCATTCTTCGTGGCACGGTCGTGGGCGACGCTCAGAACTCCCTGCGCATCGCCGGACATCACGTCGATGGCTTCAATCAGGCCGCCGCGCATGTAGTCGCCCAAGACGCAGACATCAAGGCTGTCGCCGGCCTGGAGAACGGCTGCAATCGCGCTGATTGCCCGCAGGCGTGTCGCGAGTGCCTGCACCTCACGAGGGTGCAGCGTCAGGCTTGCGTCGTAGCCGGCCGAGCTTTGCGCCACGTACTCGGCGTGCAGGTCCAGGCGGTGTTCTTTCGTCGTGGGTTCATGTGTGCGGGCGTTCATGCTGCAGCTCCTTGGGCTTGCTGTGCAGCGGCCCAGCGGCGCCGCTGGGCTTCGTCCACGTAGTTGCAGCCGACCATCTCGGCCTGGCTGTTGATGCAGTTCTCGACCTCCTCAGCCTTGTACCAAATGGCGTTGAGGGCTTCGGCGATCAATTCCGGGTGGCGGTAGCCGTCTGGATGTTCGAGCTGGGCCAGGGCGAGTCTGGCGATGGCGCTGATTTGGGAGAACCCGCCTTGTGCAAGGCAGTCCACCAAATTGACGGTGTTCCGCAGCTTCTGGATTTGGTCAGCTTCTGTCGTGGTGGTGGTTTGCGTTGCCATGGCTCAACCCTCCGCCTTGGCAGCGTCGATGCCCGAAGGCATGAACCACACGTTGGCATCGGCACCACGGGCACCGTACTTGTTGCCAAGCCTGACGCTGGCCAGGTCAGCAAGCCAGCCGGCGCGCTGTGACAGCACCTCGATTGCGGATGTGAGTGCGAAGGCCACGGCAGCATTGCTCTCGTACTGGTAGGTGACGACAAGGCGGGAGAGTTCGGCAACGTGGGCTGAGCTTTGCGCGGCCTCGTGCAGGGTGTGCAGCAGGGCGCGAGTGTCCACGGCGGATGTGGCGGGGTTTGTCTTCGCGTCCATCGCTCAACCCTCCACCGTGTTCAGACTCTCACACGCCCGGCGCAGCAGCGTGCCGGCTCGGGTAGCGCGTGCCGTGGCCAGGCGCAAGGTGGCCGGCGTGGCGTCGATCCGGCGCAGCTCGTGCAGCGCTGTGGCCAAGGCGTTCTCGGCCAGGCCGTGCAGGCGGATGGTTTCGGGGCTTGTGGTGTCCAGCGTGGACAGGGTGGGTGCGGCGTGGCGCACCAGGGGAATGACCGTGGTCATGGGTGAGGCTCCTTTTCGAGACTTCAAACCCACACACCCTGTTTTCAAGCAAGGCGGGTGGACGGGATGTTGAAAACACGGCGAAAAGACCGTGCGCCAGGTGTTGCCACTCTGACCATCCCGCCCAAAACCTGAATGTCCCGGTGGGGGACATTTGGCGGCCGGCCAGAAGCCAGGCGCCATCAATGGACGTGACAAAGCCTCACTGACGGGGAGGCTGCACCGCTTTTCGGAAGGTGTTTTCAAGCACCGGGCCTTTCGGCTTGCGCCCACTGTATCACGCCGGGCCGTGGACGTGTCAAGCCGTCAACGGCGGCGCTCCCACTCCAAAATCTCCGACAGCAGCCACTTGCCGTCTTTGCCGGGGCGTGGGTACTGGCCCATCTCCAAGCGCTTGGCCAGCGTGCTGCGAGCCACGCCCAGGCGCAAGCACACCTGTTCGCGCGTGAGGCGTGGCCCGATGAGCCGCACCAGTTCCATGACGGCCTCTCGCAGCATTCCCAGCTCGCTTTCAACCTCGGCGCCCACCGTCGCCGATTCGCTGCCACGGACCGCACCGACCGACACCTCGGCTTGGTCTTTGATGGCTCTCAGCGCGCCAGAAAGGGCTTGGATGTCTCGGCGCCCGGCTGGCGTTTCCAGCGCATGCAGAGCCAGGGTCGCGATGGCGGAGATTTTCGCGAGGCGCTCTTGGGTTTGGTCTTTCATGTCGCGATCCTAGTAGGCGGTCAGGCTTGTCAACCCCTGTGCACGTCCTCCCTGACAAGCATTTCGAGCACGTGGGGCCGAAATGCCTTGTTTTCAGGGGGAAAACACGCCTTCCGCCACCAATTTGGGGGGTGATTGGCCTGTGTAAGTTGTTGATTCATAAGAGTTGACCCCACCTAAGTCCGAATCGACAGCCAAGTGATCAAGACGCAGGCGTGGCTGCTTTTTGGCCTTGTCGTCTACCTCTCCTCATGAATGGGGAAAGTCCTTGCAAATCAATGGCTTGGGTGCTCTTTGCATCAGTGGCTTGCGCTGCTGCTTTTTGCTGGTGCCCGGACTACTTCCAGCGTCGCCCGCCTGAGTTGACCCCACCTAAGGTTTGTTTGTCTCGGATGGTCCGAGAACATCGCGGCGTGTACACGAAATCCACATCGACAACCCAGCCGGAAGACGTTCCGGCGAAGTTGTTCAACGGAGAACGATATGAGTGCGATGACTGAAAAACCAGTCCGTGACCCATCCTGCCCGGTGCAGAACTTTGACTTGTTGCCCGACTCGGCGCATCTGCGCCAGCGGCATCTCGTCAAGAACCCGAAGCGTCCAACGAATGTGACGCTCTTTCAGCATGGGGCGGCAACCCACTGGCGCATGGTTGCTGAGGGGCGCTTTCCCGAACCGGTTCGGCTGCCTGGACGTGTGACGGCTTGGCGTGTCGGCGACATACGCGCCTGGCTGGCAGCCCAGGCCGATGGCCAAGGGGGCGCAGCATGAGCAACCCGACCCAAAAGCTCGTCGCCAATCTGCAGGCCCGTGCTGCCCTTGCTGGCGGTGCAGTGGTGGTGACTCAGGGTGACGACGGCCGCCCACTGTTCGTGTTGAACTGCGGCGCCCTGACGAAGCAGGCCGCCTCGGTGGATGACCTCGATGCCGCCGTGTGTGCGGTGGAGCAGCAGCCGCTGCTGGGGAAGGGGGTGGCCCATGTCCAAGCCTGACCGCCGCAAAAAGAAAGCCCCCGGGGGTGAGGCCGGGGGCGTTCAGGTGTCCAAGCCAAACTTCCCGGAGTGGTCAGACAAGCCTGACTCTACAAATCTCCACGCCGCCGAGCAATCTTTGGTGGGGGTCAGCCGGTCCACATCAGCAGAAGCCCAGCGGGACCGGATCATCCGGGCGTTGCGCATCGGCCCACAGACCAGCTATGACTTGCGCCGGCTCGGGTGTTATCAGGCGCCCGCACGCATCAAGGAGCTGCGTGACCGCTTCGGGTACAGCATTCTGACCAAGCGTGTGACGCTGTGGGACCGTGACGGGTGGCCACATCGCGGGGCTGCCTTGTACGTCCTGGAGTCGGAACCTGCCGTGATCGGGGGTGCCAAATGACCGCCGCCATAACCATAATCATCGCCCGCGAGGAACCCCGCGTCGATACCCGCGACCTTGCCCACCACCTCGGCATTCAGCACCGCAGCGCCTTTAAGTTGGTGGAGGCCTACCCGGAAGACTTCAAGGCGCTTGGGGTTGTGCGATTTGAAATCGCAAAACCTCCGAAGGGCGCGAAGGGTGGGCGCCCTGAACGTTCTGCGCTGTTGACCGAGGACCAGGCTTATCTGCTGCTGGCCTACAGCCGCAACACCGCCAAGGTCCGCGCGCTCAAGGTCGACCTGGTGAAAGCCTTCCGCGATGCCCGCGCCGCCGCCGAAACCCGCCAACGCGACTACCTGCCGGGCTATCACGAGCTGCACGACCGTGTGCACCAGTTGGCTGCCGAATCGGAAAACCGCCATTGGGTGCACGCCAACTTCGACAAGTTGGTGAACAAGACCGTGGGCCTGTCGGCAGGCCAGCGCCAGGGCTTGCCGGCCCCGGTGTTGTCGTTGACGGCGGTGGTCCAGACAGTCGCCACGCGCGCCACTGCCGGCGCCGCAGACCACAAGGAGGCGTATCAGCGTGCCAAGGCCGCACTGGGCCGCCTGCAGGACGCGCTGGCGGTGCTGGACGGGCCCGAGGTGGCTGTGCTGGGGGGAGGCCGCCATCATGGCTAACGGTCGCGGCAAAACGAGCAACTGGCGCGACCCTCGCGGCCACAGCCTGCGCATCTACGACGACGTGTTCGACAGCGCCGCGTTTGCTGCGTTGTCCAGCACTGACATCCGCGTGTATCTCGCCCTGCTGCGTGAACTGCGGGGATCGAACAACGGCAATTTGTCTTTGCCGATTGCCCGGGCCCAGCGCTACGGCATCAAGAGCCATGTGACGCTGGCGCGCAGCCTTCGCGCGCTGCGTGCGGTCGGCCTCATTGATCGGGTTCGTCATGGTGGTGCCGACAAGGACGGCGAGCGGGAATGCAGCCTCTACCGTGTCACGGATGTGGAGGTTTTCGAGCAACGCAAGCTGTTCATTGAAGCCATGCCGGCCACCAACGACTGGAAGAAGGTCGCCACAGTTCAGCAGGGCCTGGACCTGATTGAGAAGCTGGAACAGCAGGCCGTCAAGGACTTTGCAGCACGCGCGGCAGGGTGGGAAAAAACAAAAACCGCACGTCACGCCGTAACGTCCACCAAGTCACCCGGTGACGTGGTGAAGCCAAAAACCAAGTCACGCCGTGACGTAAGGACGGCACAACCACGTCACGCCGTGACCTTGGACGAAAAGGGCGAAAACCAAGCAGCCATGCGGGTTCTGGCTCGATTTGCAGGTGGTGCTGATTTCGAGGGCCTTACGTCACGGAATGTCCTCCCTTACATATTGCCATCCCTGCAGGGGGATTGCGGGGCTTTCGGGGTGTACCGCAGGCTGCTCCCGCACCGCACCGGCCGCCCGTGTTTCACCCGCCTTGTCGAGCAAGCGGCCCAGCCCGTGGAGGCCGTCGCATGACCGCCGTGCACATCCCGGCCCTGAAGGTCGAACAGCAGGACGGGCTGGTGTTTGTCAGCCAGCGCCGTGAAGGGCAGACAGCCACGGCGGCATTGCACCCGACCCATATCCGCTTCTTGGCAGAGCAGTGTGGCCTGGCCCCCGCGAGCGACCCATCGGCGGCAAAGCAGATCGCAACCCTGGCCCTCCGCCTGCGGGTACTGCACCGCCGGATTGACGAGCTGGGCCACGACTTGACCAACTGTCCCGACCTGGACCACGCGTTGGAGCAGGCGCTCGCCTTGGCTGAAATCGCCGACGCCTACATCGCGGACCTGCCCGACGACAAGCCAGCCAACCCCGGCCAAGCCCCGTGATCGGGTGGTGACATCTTCTTTTTCGCAAGCCCCAAAACCTGTCAAACCCGTCCATCGAACCATGAACACCGCAACCCAAACCGCCCCTTCCACGTGCCCGGCCTGAGCGCCGAAGACATGGCCTCCGCAATCTCTGCCCGCGATGCGAACCGCATGAAACACGCCCGCACCAAGTTGCAGGCCCACGGCTTTTCGCTGTCCCAGTTCGGCGCCACGCCCGACGACATCGTGGTCAGCAAAGGCCGCTCCATCCGCCAGCGCTGCACCGGCCTGGACGAAATCGAGGCCTTCATGCGCGCCGAACTCGGCTCGGTCTGACCAAGTAGGAAACCATGCTCGCAACCGAAAAATCCAAATACCCGAACCCCGCAGAGCTTGCGGTCGCCACTGGCCAGCGCGGCACGCTGGGGGCGCAGGCAAGCGCCGACAAGTCAGCAGCAATCAGCAATCCGTCAGCAGCGGCTGAGCCAAACATCGAGCGCAACGCCGCCATGATGTGCCCCATCAAGAAGACGACCGCACTGAAAACGATATTTGACGGTGAGGGGTTGCCCGAAAACTTTGTGCGCAAGTACGTGGTCGGTCCAAGCGCAAATGTGTTCGCGGTCGGCAAGTTGGGCACCGAGTTGGCCAAAGACCCAGCCGCACAGCAGGCGGTGCGCGGCTCGGTGGTGGCCTGGCTCAAGGATCGTGCTGTCGGCACGGGTTTGGTAGACGAAACCGCCCGGTTCGACGCCCTGCGCTACAACCAGGCGGTGGCCACCATCGGCGAGCGCAAACTGAAGGCGTTGGGCTTCACGCCCGAGGAAGTCGCCCAGCTCAAAGCCGTGGGCCGGGTGGGCAGCTACACCAGCCACCAGCCCGTGGGCAGCGCGGTCAACAACAGCAACAGCGGGGCTTTGCTGCTAGGTCGCAGCTTTGACGCCCTGGACGCCATCGCCAGCAAGTTGCCGCTGTTGAACCTTGGGCCCCAGATCAGTGCCGTGACCCGTGGCGTGCAGCAGAGCGAGGCCCAGAACATCGCGCCGGCCCTCGCGCGCGGCGCCCTGACCGCGCTGCCTGTCGGCTGGCGCATGACCCCACCGGCAACCATTGGCGCGACGTTCGCCCTACCAGGGGCAGAGGAAAAGAAGGAGGAACGGCGGTAAGCGCGCAGGCCCGGGGCCTACCGGTTGGGCCAGGCGCCGAAAGCGACCAGGACCATTAAAGCGCCGAGCCAGCCGATGAAGATGGGGTTGAAGCCCCAGAGAGTGCCGTCCATCCTTCCATTGTGTCACCCGAACGGGAAAACTCCATGTCTCACAAACCCTTGCACCGCTGCGACAACTGCAAGTCCTACATCGACCATGAGTGCCACAACATGGTCGCCTTCGTGGTGGACGGCCATCCCGATGAACTACGCCCACCCCAGACCGACGACGTGTGCGACGACTACCTGGCCGAGCCCGACCTACTCACGGACCGGCTGATGAAGAACCTGACCAGAGGAATGACGTGAAAAATCAGTGCTCGCTTGAAATTCCCTCCGTGACGGTAGTGGCCAAGGCCTTTCGTCTTGAGCAACGCATCGGCGTGTGCGTGACGCGCGGGGGCTGGGATCACGGCTTTCGCATCAAGGTGGTGAACGGCGAAATTCCCGAGAAGTACCGCACCGACCCGTAGATCATGGCCGCCTATAAAGAGGTGAGAGCGCAACGAGAAACAGCAGCGTAAGCAGCTCGGCAACATTTGAAGGAGAAGGTAATGGACTCAGTAGATGTGGCTCAAAACGCGCTGAATCAGGTCAATGCCATGTTTGATGCGATGAGAGAGGCCAAAATTGAGCGAGCGCCCACGGCCATCACATACGAATGGACTGGTCCTGGCGGCCTCAAGGTCAAGACCGGCATTCAAGGCGACGAGGCACACGACATCGTGGAAGTTGGCGAGGATTTGTGCTTGTGCTTTGGGCCGCGCAAGCTGACGCCTGCAGAGGTGTGCCTTGTCCGAAGGTCAGCATCTACCGACGCACCTGCCTATGACTCCATCTACGGAAGGTCCTCGCCGCCGTTCGTCATCGGTGGTGGGCCTGACAGTCCAGACGCCGCCGCTGGCTGAACATGCTCGCGCGCGCCGCGCCTGGTCATCGCGCACCCACTGAGGTGAATTTTGGATGTAGTCGGCAGAGCCTGGGGCAAGGTGCAGTTCGCCACAGTTGGCGCATAGAACTATTTCGGCTGGCCGGCTTGATGGTTGGGCTAGGCAGCCACACAGCGGGCATGGGCTTGTTTGTTCGTCGGGCATTTTTACAGTCCCTCACAGGCCGGCTTGTTGACAGAGAAGTCGTCAAGCACGCGGCCGGAGCGATCAAGGTACCTATACCGGAAATGAAAGCCTTGCTTAAAAAACTCGTCACGCTTCAATAAGGTGCAAGCAGGCGGAACAACCTCGCTACGGGTTGCCGACCTCCATGCGGCAAGCTGCTGTTCTGTAACGTCAGCCCTGATCGCCAAAACATACTCGTATATGACAGCCTTCCCCTGGGAAAAGGCTCGCTGTGATTTTGTGACGCCATCATTCGGCTGGTTTTGTTTTAGCGACTTGTCCCCGGCTTCCGCAGCGGCACGGGCGTAAGCCTCAACCTTTCGGTCATCTGCGAAAGAGAAAGTGGTCGCGGCCACAAGAACAAGCGCCATCGCCAGCTTGGGTTTCATCATCGCATTACTCCTTTATCGGTGCATTTGTGGCAGGCTACCGGCGTTGGCCGCATTCCTGTGACTGCATGAGAATCGACCCAATAAAGGTGCCGTCTTCGGAGTAGTAGCGGTGGTCCACGTCGTAGGCATTTAGCAGTGCACGCATGTCAGGGTCGGTGCAAAACTGATTGAGCCCACTTGGTTTGATGTCTCGCGCAAAGTCGATCTGCCGGAAGACATCGTTCGGAAGACCGCGCAGCTCAAGCATGTAAACAAACCTGTGCTTCGGGGAGGCAGGAATGCACGCAGCGCTCTTGGAAAAGGTGTATTTGTCCTTCTGGACTACGCCCATCCTGTTCGCATTGGTTGCTGCTTTTTGACACAGGTCAAGAGTGTTTGCAGACGCAGCTACATGGACTAGAACAGCGCCAAGCAGCGCCGCCACGAGTTTCAGGTTCATCGCAACATCATCCCTTCATTGGGTTGCACTGAGTTCATTTCTCCCCCCCCCCCCCCAAAAAAAAAAAATTCACATGAACATGGGGTAGGTGTAAGCCTTTAGCCATTTTTGAGTCTGTTTCAGTCCTGACAGGGAATTGATAGATTCGGGCGCTCCGCATCACGCGACTTTCCGGCTGAACATCGGCCGGTCTGCGCCACCTCCCCCCAACAGGCCTTCCAGCTTGTCGGCCACCTCGTCGGCCAACTTGGGGTTCGTCGTGAGCTTGCGCAAGAAGATGGCCGCAGCCTCGCGGTCCATGTCATCGTGACCCTCCAGCGCCTTGCCCAGCACCTCGTGGAAAGGGTTTACCGCCAGCAGGGAAGAGACACCAACGAGGTGTCTGGCAAAACGAAGCGCAACACCTGGCGTTGCGTTGGCTTGAGTCGCTGCTGATTCGGTCATCCTGTTTTCCTCGCCGGTGGTTCCAAATTCCGATTGTTGTTGCAATGCAAGGTGGCGCCAACCCACATGAATGTGTGAGTCTTTAGCTCGCGGACGGCCATGGCGACGCGACCGACTACGTACTCCGGTACGCAGAACGGTACGCACGAGTACGCACCACGCAGACCGTTACAGGATTTCCTGTAGCGCCCGGCGCCATGGTTACAAGCAAGGTTACGCCAGAAGTCACCAGCCAGTCACCAATACATCACCAGCCGCTGCGGCCCAGGTCGCCAAAAGTAGCCAGGAGGTTGCCAGAAGTTTCCAGAAGGTTTCCAGGCTGGTATCCATCTGGGTATCCACGGATTTGCCACCGGACGGTGGTGCTTGAGGTGGGGCAAATGCCCGTTTTGCGGGTTTAGGTTCGGGTGGAGGTGCCGGCGGAGGCTGCTGCGATGGCGGTGGCGCCCGCGCAAACCCGCCAGAGAATGCCTGCCGGCCTAACGCAACCGCCCCTTTCAGGGAAAAGCCGTCCCGGAATCTGCTAAAAAGTGTTTGCAAACAGGAACAACCCATGACCACCGCCCCCTACGAAACCCCGGCTGATGCCGCTGCCACCGCCAAGAAGTGGCGCCTGGCTGGCTGGGCGCTCATCGGCATCGGTTTTTTGATACCGCAGGTGCATCTCCAAATCCTTGGCGAAGGCACCGCGGCATGGGTGGGGTACGAGTTGGCAACCAGCTTCGGGCAGATGATGCTGCCGGTGCTCATCACATGGGCCGCAACCAAGAAGGGGAATGACTTGAGCAAAGCAAAAGGTACCTTTGTCGTGGGTGTGCTGCTGGTGCTAACAGCCGGCGGCATGGCCGTCGCCAAAGAGATGAGCCAGGCCGAGACCAAAGCCTTGGTCCAGAAAGCCCTTGCTACGCAGGAGGAAAACCGGGCCAAGTTCGACAGCGTCCTTACCCGCATGGGCGCGATTGACATGGCTGCAGTGCTGTCGATGGAGTCCGTGACCAACCGTGCCACCCGCACTCTCGCACTGGCCCAGGTGGCGCAGTACAAAGCTCTGCTCGCAGAGCGCAAAGCCTTGGTGGCAAACACGCTGGCCCAGGGCCAAGCCATGGCGGCCACCTTGAAGAATGAGGAGGCGCGCCGTGGTGCGGTTGTAGGCGCTGAGAACGCCCGCAGGCAGATGACGGAGCTGTTCGGCGAGCTTGACGTGGTGCAGCTCGCGTATGCCGATTCGATAGAGGCGCTTTTCAACTGGCTTAACACGCAAGACGGAAAGATGCAGGTCGGAGCCCACGGGCAGCCGCTTTTCACGACGCAGCCGGACCTGGACAGGTTTCGAGCCTTGGCCGGGAAGGTGGACGAGCAAGCGGCGGCGTACAACGCAGCCCTTGCGCGCTACGAAAAGAAGAGGGAAGAACTTGCCCAGCGAGAACAGAAGCTGAAGCAAGACGCGCAGCAGTTTCTGCGGTGAGCAAGCTCAACAACAAGCAGTTTCACCGAGTGTTCGTTGAGCACATGCTTAGCGACGTGCGGTTTTGCATAGAAAGCGGTCGTTACCTCGCAGCGGCTCAACTGCTGCTGGCTTCCATCGACACGGTGGCCGGCATGGACCGACCGGCCAACATGCCGGACACCACGAGCCAGCGCTTCATAGACTACGGCAACAGACACTTGGCGCTCAAGGGTGAAAACTACACCCTGCGCGGCATTGACCTGTGGGGAGCCCGGAACGGCTTTCTGCACGGGTACACGCCGGTCAGTTCGTCGCAGCGTAAGGGACAAGCGACCATGCTGGTGTGGGTCGACAACAACCTGGTGCCAGTGCAGTCCAACGAAGACAGCTCAGTGGTGGTTGTATCGCTGCGCCACCTCGCTGCGGCGCACAGCCAGGGTATCAAGGCGCTCGTGCAGCGGGCGTCAAACGATGACACGCTAGCCGACCTTATCAACCAGCGGCTGGACTTGATGTTCACTATGGACGATATCCCGGACGGCCTACCGCCATTCGAGTAAAAAAGTTTCCACGTGGAAACTTTGCGCATGAAGAAGCCCACCGAAGCGGGCGGGCTGGGCTAGGACCACGGGATAGGGCCATTCATGCGAAGTAGTCCGCGTCGGGATGCCCGCATCATCTTGAATCTATTGTCCCGGTTCGCAGGGTCAGCAAGTAGGCGGTTCAACCGTCCAGGCGGTCCACCATCTACCGTCGCGTCCATGTCGTCCAACCGCAGTGCCGCACGGCGGAGCTTCCATTCCTCGTTAGATTCGAGATTGGCATAGACCCTTCGCTCGATTCCACCCACTAGCATCTCAGCAATCCGCGCTTGTGCAGCGGACGCTGGCTTTGGGCTGTCGTGAAGATAGTGGTTAGATTGGCCGCAAATGCCTATGTCATCAACTTTGAACTTCAACTGCTGAAACTGTTGCTGACAAATGCGGCACGTCGCCATGTTCACATGCTTCCCAAGGGTGAGAAAGGGTGGTGTTCGTGTGCCATCTTAGTGCCCTGCGAAACCACTTGCGAGGGTGCCGGTGGCGGCACGAGGACAGACACTGCCGCCATTGCTGCCGGGGATGACTCGTCCCGAACGCCGACTCAATCCGGTGCGGACATGCGTCTGATAGAGCCCAAGAACAATTCGTGTTGGAAATCCACTTCGCTCAGCGGCTGTCGGCGCAATTCAAGCGGCAGCGGCTTACGTTTGAAGATGGCGGACAGTGCGGTCACAGGGCTGCCAACGATGTAGCGCAACCATGCTCTGCGGTTGTCCCTGCGCTCAAAGCGGGCGACGTAACGCAGGTACCTCTGACTCAGAGCGGCCGCTTGTTCTTCGCGACGAAGAAGGAAGCACCAATCAGTCGCGTCGTCTGATGCGGGCTGGGTCTGCATTGATGGTCCTTATGAGTTGGATCGGCGGCTACACGACTATGGACACAGCAACCGTTACTCCAGAGGTGACACAGCTCGCTCTGGAGCTCATCGCCTTAGTTTAGCCACTCATTGCCGGCGCGCGGCTGGTCCAGGCGGGGCCCATGCGGTCGAGTCTGGCTCGGTCATCTGATCGAACGTGCTGGGCTTGATCCGCAGGCTGCGATGGGGCCCTGAAGCTGCAAGCGCTTCCTGCTCATGCTCGGCTTTGTCGTGGGCTTCGGTTGTGTCGTCCATCGGGTCATTGTGAACCAACGTCAGCGGGGTGCCTCCCGTGTTCATGGGGGGCGTGCTGGTTTTCGCCCAAAAAGGCGAGAACCATCTCGTTGAAATCGGTCGTCAGTCACGACCGAATTGAAGTGCTCAAGCTGACCGCCGCCCAGCGCAGCAAAGCCGTCAAGCGCCGCAAGGAGATTTGGGAGGCGCTGCACCCGGTTATCAAGCAGCGGGTTGAGGTGGTGGCCGATGCGGTGCCGGTGAAGGCGAATGAACTTGAGGTGGGCGACGTTTTCCCACCTCAAGTTTCAGGTCACGGCGGCGCACGTCCGCAAAACAAGTCCTTTGCGTCGTCAACAGCCGCTGTGACTGGAGAGTCCAAGCGCAGCATCAACCAGCACATCGCCCGCGCCGAAGCCCTTGGCGACGATCTGGACAAGGTGGCGGGCACCAGCCTGTTAGCCAAAGTTAGTGTCCGGGCCTTGAGAAAACTTCAGGTGCGCGCACCGTGTGTGGCTGGGTTTTCCCCTTTTTTGGGGAGAACCTCCCGCCGTCGCCTTTTTGGGTGAGGGTGAGCCGGGGAAGGTAGGTCTCCCCAGCCTGTCCCGCGTCTGTCCCGGTGCTGTCCCATGGGACAGGGGAAGCGATCGGCGAAAACCAAATGGTTTCCGGATGGTTTCGATTTGGCAACCATCTGGGTTTTCAGGTGGCTACCGGCCCGCCGTAACAAGACCACAAAAAAGCGCAACAAGCCTGCCGGTTGTTACGCCGCACGGAACTGGATCACCTCGGCGCCTGCGCGCAGCTTGTCCAGGTAGTCGACCTACGGATGTTTTGTGTGCGGCCGGGGGACCATGCGGGGGACTGCAAAGGCAGAAAGCAAAAAACCCAAGTGAAATCAATCACTTGGGCTTGCATTTTGGCGGTGGACGTAGTCTGGACCGAACCCGTATCGGCCCGGCGCGGTCGCAAAATCTGCGTTTTCCCTTGTGTTTATTGGTATCCCCAAAACTGAGCGAGCCAAACATGTGCTCAAAACAGCAAGCTACCAAAAAAGGGGCGCGCGCCCGCGCGCATACACGCGTGCGCACAAAAAGGGAACCGGGCTGGGAGTTTGCGAGCCCCCCGCGTCAGTTACAGGTGCCCTGCCTGGTACAGCAAAAAAATTGAGTCATGTTGCGCACCCAACGCATGTGAGCGGGCTCGTCTGAAAGCCAGATGCCGCAGCAATGATGCATACCCGCACGCAGGCGGTTTTCAGGCTGTTTGGCGCGATTTAATCTTGGGCGCGTGGGTGTGGGGTTCCATCTGTCGTTTCTCGATCCACAGGGTCTATTGAGTGGCGTTGCCGGGGTGTTCATGCCTGGCTCATCCCGTGATTGATGAACTGTTGATCTCAGCTTTGCAGCGGCCAGTGCGCCAGGACATGATCACTGACAACATTTTTGAGCACGTCTGATCGTCACGCGTCGGGCAGTGATGTGGCGAAGTTGGAGGACCGCCGGCAACGGCAGATCCTGAGGTAGTTCGAGAACTTGGGCTGAGGCGGACGTGGCCGACTTTTGGGGGGGGCTCATACCCAATGGGTCGTGGCTCGCTGGCTTTCTCGGTTCGCGCGTTTGTGGGATGCACCTGATTGTCCCTTGAGCACCGAGGCCCTCCGAACTGCTGCAGCTTGGAGCTTCAACGTTTGGCAGCAATCCAGGGTGGGTGTCACTGGACTGCGTTGTAGAGACTCTGTTGCGCCTGCGCCTGCGCCTGCGCCTGCGGTTGCGGTTGCGGTTGCGGTTGCGGTTGCGGTTGCGGTTGCGGTTGCGGTTGCGGTTGCGGTTGCGGTTGCGGTTGTGCTGTAACCGGATGCTACTTGCGCGTGCTTGCCCGAAGGTTCCCGCTCTGGTTCCCGCTCTGGTTCCCGCTCTGGTTCCCGCTCTGGTTCCCGCTCTGGTTCCCGCTCTGGTTCCCGCTCTGGTTCCCGCTCTGGTTCCCGCTCTGGTTCCCGCTCTGGTTCCCGCTCTGGGTGGTAACAAAACGCATCTACAGCTTTTGGGGGCACCCCCTGACCGAGGACGAGTAATCGCGGTTCGTAGACGTGAGCACGCAGAGGCGATCTATCGCATGCGGCCGCAATGCTCCGGGCTGCTGGTTTCGTTTGGAGGATGATTCATGGTTTTCCCGAGGCAGTGCTCGGGATTCTTATGAATTTCCCGATTTGGGAATTATAATATCCATCTGAACATGGACACACCGCTTCTTCATGCGAATACTGGGTTTGCCTATCCTTGAGGCGTTCAAGGCGTCCCATGCTGCGTGTCGTGGCCAACTGGATGCCTGGCAGGTCGATGTTGAGCGAGAGCACTGGAAAACGCCCCATGACATCAAGCGCAGATACAGAAGCGCGGATTTTCTGGCCGACAACAGAGTCATTTTTGACATCAAGGGCAACTCGTATCGGCTTGTCGTGAAGGTCCGATACCAGAACGGTCTGGTGCTCGTGGAGTGGGTCGGAACACACGCCGAGTACAGCAAGAAGAAATTCTGAATCCAACGACATCTAGTGTCTGGAAATCAACGGAGAAGGCGATGGACGTCAAAATTATCAAAACCCAGGCTGATTACGAATCCGCCATGGCGCGCCTGTCTGAGCTGATGTCGGGCGAACTCGTGCCCAACTCACCTCAAGAAAATGAGCTTGAGTTGCTGGCGTTGGTCATCGAGAACTTCGAACGTCAAACGGTCCCGCCCGTCAAGCCTGACCCCATCGAGTCGATCTTGTTTCGCATGGACCAGATGGACCTGGCCCGAAAAGATTTGGTGCCGTATTTGGGCTCGCTCTCCAAGGTCTCGGAGGTGCTGGCGCGCAAGCGGCCGCTGTCCTTGCCGATGATTCGGCGCCTTCACCATGGACTGGGCATTCCCGCTGACGTCTTGATCGAGGACGTCGCGGTGGTTGAGGAAGAGCCGACCATCGACTACACCCGTTTTCCGCTCAAGGAGATGAGAGACCGCGGGTACTTTGGAGAGTTTCAGGGCAATCTACAGAAGCTCAAGGACTACGCGGAGGACCTGATCAAAGGCTTTATGCCAAAGCACATGGGCCCCGCGTTTTTACGTGCTCCGCTGTCTCAACGTGGGGATCGCGAGCCCGACGAAATGGCGATCAGGGCGTGGTGCATGTGTGTCTTGCGCAAGGCAAAAGAGGCAGGCGTCACGCGCGAGTACAAATCTGGGGTCATTACCCCTGCATGGATGCGTGAGTTGGCCAAGCTTTCTGCTTTCAGTAATGGGCCCCAACTCGCAAAGGAGTACTTGGCCCGGCATGGCATCGTCTTTGTTGTCGAGCGCCACTTCAACCGCACGTTCTTGGATGGCGCGGCGATGCTCGACCACACGGGGCGACCTGTTGTCGCCTTGACGCTTCGGCACGACCGCCTGGATAACTTCTGGTTCGCGCTGATGCACGAGTTGGCCCACGTCGCCCATGACTTGACGGCAGAGGCCCCGTTCTTCATTGATGATTTGGATCGTGCCGATCAGGACGCCATCGAAAAACGTGCGGATCAGACCGCACAAGAGGCTCTGATTCCCGCCAAGTCCTGGGAGGACGCCCAAGTGCGGGAGACCCTGACCACCGAGGACGCGATTGCCTTTGCCAATGAGCTTGGTGTTCACCCAGCCGTGGTCGCGGGCAGGCTGCGCTTCGAGACCAAAAACTTCAAGCTCATGAACCACCTCATTGGCAAAACAGGTCAGGTTAGTGAATTGCTGTCGGCGTAATGGTTCCCGAAACGGGAATGTTTTCTATGGCATTGATGTACGAATATGGATGTTGTAGCATGGTCATGCCAGAGTGTGATGGGCATACCAACCCTCGTGTTCTGGTAGACCTGAAGTGGTGAGCGCAGCGCCAGCGGCTCGCCGTCAAGGTCGAAAAAAAGGCCCTGAAGTGCTGTAACACAACAGGGCCTTTGGTGAGGTGAACAGGGGGCTACCAAACCACCCATGCACATCAGTCTTGGCAGACAGTGAATTTTACCAGTTCGCGATGTGTGGGCAAGCCAAATTCTCCTGAGTCTTCATGAGGAGATGGCCATGGCCTATCACCGATGGAGGAGCGTTTTCGTACGCGCATACACCCGGTTCCGTTTCGGACGCCAGGAGTCTGTGTGTCAGCACTGGCGCTCCCATCCGGGTCAGATGCAGTTGTTTGTTTGACCCCGATCGCATGCGGGAGGTCGCTTTGCAGGTCGCCCGCGTGTTTCCTATTCCCTAACTGGTAATTCCTATCTATGACCCCCAAGAAACCCAGCAATGAAACCACCTCGGCAAGCGTGGCCTCGAAGGCTGCAAAGCTGCTGAGTAATCCGCGCACGCCTGCTGCCGTGAAGTCCGTGGCAGCTTCCGCCTTGACCCAAAAAGTTGGCGCCAGCAAGCACAAAGGCAAGTAAGTCCGGTTAACTGCCGGTCCGAGGCCCGCCCTTGTGCGGGCCTTTTTTGTGGGCAGGTCTCAGCGCGAGGCTGGGCTACCAACCCGCGATGCCACCCATGAGTGGGAGCGCTGTCTTCATTGGCGATCGGCAACGATGACGTACATGGATGCGAACACGGGCGAGACCCCAAACCCCATAGATGTCGGTCCTCAGGCCGTCAAGCCCAAGGCCTCCTGCATCCGCTCATGCTCGAAGGCCCCGCGCAGCTTTTCGAGCTCTCGTTGGCGCACCTGCCGGCAACGTCAGATCCTGAGGTAGTTCGAGGAATGAGGTGAGGCGGCTGTGGTTGACTTAGGGGGTGTCCTATATCCAATGGGTTGCGGCGCGGTGGCTTTCTCGGTTCGCGCGTTTCTGGGATGCACCTGATTGCCCCTCTAGCACCGATGACCTCGGAGCTGTTGCAACTTGGAGCTTCAACGCTTGGCAGCAATCCAGGGTAGGTGGTTGTCACAGGACTGCGTTGTAGGGACTCTGTTGCGCCTCCCGTTGCGTTGTAACCGGATGCTACTTTTTGCGTGCTTTCCCTCAGGTTCCCGATGTGCCCGAAAAAATAGGTGCTGCTGTTGCGCAAACCGGAGTTGGAGCGCCCGCCTCGCGCACCGCGCCCACAAAGCCCGCCATCTCCGCCATGGGTATGCCGATATCGAAAGCAGCATAGGGCTGGGTTTGCCCCAGCATTTCGCCAATGGCCTCGCGGTAGGCCCACAGGCGGTTAGCGTCTTCCAATGACTGCGCCACCACCACATCGCTCACGGTGCCATGCTCTAGCGCATTGCCCAGCACTGCCTCCAGCCGCGCGCGGTCCTCGCCCTCGTTCTGGCCTTGTAGTTCCACCAGGGCATAAACGGGTGCCGGTTTATCAAAGGGCAGGCGCAGCTGGCCCACGGCCAGGGCGGCATCCATGAGGTTGACCCACATCACCTCGAATGCCGACAGACCGGGCAAGGCTCGGCGCAGCTCGTGTACCAACCGTATGGCCGCTTCGAACGACGGCAAGGCGCACAGCGCGGTGTTGGTGGCGCCTGGCAGGGGCGCGAACTTGAGCACCAGCCGGGTGATGACACCCATCGTGCCTTCCGACCCGATGAAGAGGTGCTTGAGGTCGATGCCCGTGGTGTTCTTGGTGACGCGCCCCAACATGGTCAGCAGGCGGCCGTCGGGTACCTACGCTTGTTCAGCGTAGTCCTGCCTTGTTCGCGTTTTGACTTCAATTTCTACAAAAATGACTTCGTGAGGACCGGGATTGATGACGTTGTGGCTCACGCCAATCTGGCGCGCGTACGAACGGCCCTTGACCAGCGTACTGGTCTTGATGCCTTCGTCGGTCTCTAGCACCAGGTTGCCGTCGGTCATGGGCACCACCACGTAGTCGTGTGCGTGGGTGTGCCAGCCGGTTTCGGCGCCCGGTGGAAAGCGCCATTCGGTGACGATGACGCGCCCGTTGTCGATCTGCACGGTGGGTATGGCCTGGGGTCGCATGTTGTTTCGGTTCATAGGGTCACGGGGCGGGCCGTTGGAGCACGCCGCTGAAGAACTGCTCGGTGTTGTGGGCCAGCGCGTCGATGTGGTAGCCACCTTCCTGCACGTACACGGTGGGCAGGCCCAGGCCGGCCACGGCCTGGCCCAGGCGGTGAAAACCGGCGCTGCTGACGGCCACCTGGGATTGAGGGTCGTGCTCGTAGATGTCGAAGCCGAGCGAGAACACCAGGGCGTCGGGCTGGAAGGCGCGGATGGCTTTGAGGGCCTGCTCCACCTGCTCAAAGAACACGGCCTCCGACGAGCCGTGGGGCATGGGCAGGTTGAGGTTGAAGCCCAGGCCGGCTCCGGCACCCGTTTCGTCGGCAAAGCCGGCCACGCCGGGGTAGAAATTGGTCGGGTCGCCGTGGATGGAGACGTAGAGCACGTCGTCGCGTTCGTAGAAGATTTCCTGAATGCCCTGGCCGTGGTGCATGTCGGCATCAAACACCGCCACGCGGGCGTGTTTCTGGCGCAGGCGCTGGGCGGCGATGGCGGCGTTGTTGAGGTAGCAGAAGCCACCGGCGGCGGCCTCGCGCGCGTGGTGGCCGGGTGGGCGGCACAGGGCGTAGCTGTGGCGCTCGCCTGCCAGCACCACGTCGGTGGCGGCCACGGCGCACTGGGCGGCCCAGTAGGCCGAACGCCAGGTGAATTCACCCACCGGGCAACTGCCGTCGGCCAGGTAGGCCGCCGCTTGCGCGAGGATGCCGCGCAAGGCGTTGGGCTCGCGCACGAAGATGTTGGACATCACTTCGTTGCCCCAGTCGGCAGGCATCTTCTTCCACTCCGCGTGGGCGTTTTCAAGGAATCGCAAGTAGGGCACGCTGTGCACGGCCTGCAGGGGCGCCATGCCGTGGTCGGTGGGGCGGCTGGCTTCCAGGCCCAGCGCGCCCAGGCCACGCAGGATGGCCAGCGCGCGGTCGGGCACCTCTTGGGGTTTGCGCATCTGACCGCGCGAGAGGTAGGTCTGGGGGTGGTGCAGCAGCTGTTCGGGGGCGAAAAAGGTTTTCATGTGGGTTCCTCAAATGGCGGTGGGGTCAGTAGCCGGCCGAGCGATCGATGGCGTGGCGCAGAGGCTCGCCCCGCATCGCGCGGCCGATGTTGTCGATGACGGTGGCAGCGGACTGCACCGGGTCGCTGAGCGAGGCGACGTGGGGCGTGAGCCGCAATGCCGGGTGGGCCCAGAACGGGTGCTCCGCGGGCAGGGGCTCCACGCCAAACACGTCGATGAAGGCGCCGGCCAGTTGACCGGCGTCGAGCGCGGCCAGCAGGTCGGCCTCCACCAGATGACCTCCCCGACCCACCTGCACCAGGCAGGCCTGGGGCCGCAGGCGGGCGAACAGATTGCGGTTGAGGACACCGGCGGTCTGGGGCGTGAGGGGCAGCAGGTTGATGAGCACGTCGCAGCGCCCCAGGGCTTCGTTCAACGCCGCCTCGCCGTGGCGGCAGTCCACGCCGGGCAGCTGTTTGGGGCTGCGGCTCCAGCCCGTGACCTGGAAGCCTTGTTGCGCCAGGGCACCGGCCACGGCCGAGCCCAACTCGCCCAGGCCCAGCACCAGCACCTGCCGGCTCGCCGCGCTCACGGGCGGGATGAACTGCCACTCGCGTGCCGCCTGGTGGCGGGCGTGCAGGTGCAGGTGGCGGTGGAAGTACAGCACCGCTGCCTGGCAGTACTCGACCATGCGCTGCGTGAGCGTGGGGTCGATCAGGCGCGCCACGGGGATGCGCGGGTCCAGATCGGCCAGGCACAACTGATCCACGCCCGCGCCCAGCGACAGCACGGCGCGCAGCCGGGGAAAAGCACGCAGGCCTTGGGGCGGTGGTGTCCACACCAGGGCCAGGTCCACGGCCTCCGGGGCCTCGCACTGTGGGCCCACGATGAAGTTCACATCGGGCAGCGCGGCCTGCAGGGTGGCGCGCCAGGCGTTGGGGTCGTCCAGGTCGCTGTAGAAAAAAACGGTGGTCATGCCAGCACCTTGCCAGGGTTGAGGAGCTTGTGGGGGTCCAGGGCCCGCTTGAGGGTGTGCATCAGCGCCAGTTCCTGCGGGGTGCGCGAATGGCCAAGGTAGGCTTTTTTGTGTTGACCGATGCCGTGTTCGGCCGACACCGAGCCCCCGTAGCGGCGCAGCACGCCATACACACAGGCGTCGATCTCGGCCTCGGGGAAGGGGCCGTGGGCGGCGGCCACGTGCACGCCCACGTGGATGTTGCTGTCGCCCACGTGGCCAAAGTGCACGTGTTCGCAGTGCGGGAAACGCGCGCGCAGGGCGGCCTGCAGCTCGTCCACAAAACGGCCCAGGTCGCCAATGGGCAGGCTGACGTCGTAGCCGCAGTAAGGCGACCACATCAGCGGGAACTCCGACACCGCGTCCCGCAGGCGCCAGAAGGACTCGCGTTCCTTGAGCGACTGGGCGATGGCCGCGTCCAGCAACCAGCCTTGTTCAAAGGCGGCTTCCAGCATGGCCGAGAACATGGGCATGTCGCGTTCGGTGTCGCTGCCTTCCATCTCGATCAGCACCTGGAGACCTTGTGCCGCCACGGGCGAGCGCATGTCGGGCACGCGGGTGGTGACCAGTTCGTGGAAGTCGGGCCACATCACCTCGAAGGCCGACACCGTGCCGCCCAGCGCCGCCTGAGCGTGCCGGAGGAAGCGCACCACCGTGTCGTGGTCGGGCAGGGTGCACCAGGCGGTGTGGCAGCTTTGGGGCAGCGGGTGCAGGCGCAGCACCGCCCGCGTGACGATGCCCAGCGTGCCTTCAGACCCGATGAACAGGTGCTTGAGGTCGTAGCCAGCGTTGTTCTTGAGCATCTTGTTGAGGCCACCCACCACGCTGCCGTCGGCCAGCACGGCCTCCAGGCCGAGCACCTGGTCGCGGAACATGCCGTAGCGGATCACCCGGTTGCCGCCAGCGTTGGTGGCGATGTTGCCACCCACCTGGCAGGAACCGCGCGCTCCCAGGTCCACCGCCAGCAGCAGGCCGGCGGCCCGCGCCGCCTCTTGCGCGGTTTGCAAGGGTGTGCCGGCCAACACGGTGAGGGTGCCGGCGGCGGTGTCGATTTCCTCCACGCCGTTCAGGCGTGCCAGCGACAGGGCCACGTCACCTTCGTTGGGGGTGGCGCCCGCCACCAGGCCAGTGAGCCCGCCCTGGGGCGTGACCGGCTGACCGTGCCGGTGGCAGATGGCCATCACGCGGGCCACCTCGTCAGGGGTGCCAGGGCGCACCAGGGCCAGTGGCTGGTGGGTGTGGGCGTTGAACCAATCGGTGCAATGCTGGGGTGGGATGGCATTACCCGTGAGCACGTGGGCTGGGCCCACGGCCTGGGTCAGTTCGTCGAGCAGAGAGGTCATGTCGGAAGGGTTCATCGGTGGGCCTGGCGCGCGGCCAGCATGGCCAGCCACTGGGCGCGGAACACGGGCAGCGTCAAGGCCAGGCCGGCGCAGCCGATGACGGCGATGCCCAGCAGGGCGATGGCGTCGGGCCGCTGGCCGAACACCAGCACACTGAACACCACCGCCAGCAGCAGGTGGAAGTAGTTGAAGGGCGCCAGCGACGAGGCGGGCACTTTTTGAAAGGCTTCGATCAGCAGGTACTGGCCGATGCCGCTGAGCGCACCCACCGTGGCCATCAGCGCCAGATCGCGTGCGCCAGGCCAGTCAAGGTGCCCGGCGGTGGGAAGGGACAAGACCGTCATCACGGTGCAGATCAGCGCGGTCCAGGCGAACTGCTGCTCCATGCTCACCTTGCCCGCCAGCCGGCGCGTGAGGATTTGCAGCATGGCATAGGCGCCGGCCGCCAGCAGCATCAGCACCGTGCCCACAAGGGGCAGGGCGCCACCGGGGCGCACGATGAGCAGCATGCCCACAAAACCCGCCACCACCGCCGCCGCCTGTGGGGCGCGCACCTGCTCGCCCAGCAGCCAGGGCGAGAGGGCGACGATGATGAGCGGCGACAGGAAGTAGATGGCGGTGGCCTCGGCCAGCGGCATGGTGTGCAGGGCCTGCATGAAAGTCACCCCCACCGTGCCCAGCATGACGCCGCGCCACAACACCGTGCGGCGGTGCGCGACGGGCAAACGCCAGCGCGTGCCGCGCCGGTGCATGAGCACCACGGCCATCAGCAGCACGGTGCCGTAGCGCACCAGGTTGACCAGGGGCGCCGGGTGGCGCGCCACCAGGTCTTTGGCCAGCATGTCCAGCGTGGCCAGGGCCACGATGGCGCACAAGAAGATGCTACAGGCCTGCAGCCAGAGGGTGTGGGCGGACGCCTGAGTGGCCGGGGTGGTTGTCATGGGGCCGGGCCGATCAGAGCAGGTTGATCCAGGTGGTCTTGAAGTCGCTGTACTTGTCGAGCGCGTGCAGCGATTTGTCGCGGCCGAAGCCGGATTGCTTGACGCCGCCGAAGGGCACGGTGATGTCGCCGTCGAAGTAGCAGTTGACCCACACCAGCCCCGCCCGCAGCCGGCGCGACACGCGGTGGGCACGCGCCAGTTGTGCGGTCCACAGGCCGGCGCCCAGGCCATAGGGCGAGTCGTTGGCCAGGGCCACCGCCTCGTCTTCGGTGTGGAAGCGCTGCGCCGCCAGCACCGGGCCAAAGATCTCTTCGTTCACGATGCGCATGGCCTGGCGCGGGCAGTCGAAGATGGTGGGCTCGACGTAGTAGCCACCGCTGGCGGTGTGCGCTTGCTGGCCGCCGGTGCGCAGCGTGGCGCCTTCGCTCACGCCGGCGGCGATGTAGCCCAGCACACGGCGCATCTGGTTTTCATCGACGATGGCGCCCATGGTGGTGGCGGGGTCCAGCGGGTTGCCCGGGCGCATGCCTTGCGCACACTGCGCCACCTTGGCCATGAACTGGTCGTAGATGCCGTCTTGCACGTACAGGCGCGAGCCGGCGATGCAGACCTCGCCCTGGTTGGAGAAGATGCCCACGGCCGCCGCCTGCGCGGCTTTGTCCAGATCGGGGCAGTCGTCGAACACGATGTGCGGCGACTTGCCGCCACACTCCAGCCACACCCGCTTGAGGTTGGACTCGCTGGCGTAAGCCATGAAGCGCTTGCCGGTGGCGGTGGAGCCGGTGAAGGCCAGGCAGTCCACGTCCATGTGTTGGCCCAGGGCCTGGCCGGTGACCGGGCCCAGGCCGGGCAGCACGTTGAACACGCCGGGCGGGATGCCAGCCTCGGCCGCCAGCTCGGCCAAACGCAGCGCGCTCAGCGGCGACTGTTCGGCCGGCTTGAGCAGCACGCTGTTGCCCGCCGCCAGCGCGGGTGCCACCTTCCACGAGGCCATCATGAGCGGGTAGTTCCACGGCACCACGGCGGCCACCACACCCACCGGTTCCCGGGTGATGGTGGCCAGGGCGTCGGGGCCGGTGGGGGCAATTTCGTCGTACTGCTTGTCGATGGCCTCGGCGTACCAGGCGAAACACTTGGCCGTTTCCGGCAGGTCGTAGGCCAGGGCGTCGCTGATGGGCTTGCCCATGTCCAGCGTTTCCAGCAGGGCCAGTTCCTCGCTGTGTTGTTCGATCAGGGCGGCCAGGCGCAGCAGCACGCGCTTGCGTTCGCGTGGGTGCTGTTGCGCCCACACGCCCGACTCAAAGGCGCGGCGTGCGGCCAACACCGCGCGGTCCACGTCGGCCGGCTGGCAGGCCGCCACGTCGGCCAGCTTTTGGCCGTTGGCGGGGTTGAGGGTGGCAAACGTCTGCCCGCACTGCGCGTCCACGAACTGGCCGTCGATGAAGGCCTGGTGGCGCAGCCGAAGGGCGCTGGCACGGGCCTGCCAGGTGGCGAGGGTGGCCGCGCTCATGCGGTCACCTCGGCTGCTTGGTGGACGCCAGCGGCTTGCAGCATGGCGCCCAGCAACACGTTGGCACCGGCCTCCAGGTGGGTCGGTTGGGCGTCCTCGATTTCGTTGTGACTGATGCCGTCCTTGCAGGGCACGAAGATCATGGCGGTGGGGGCCACCTCGGCAATGTAGACCGCGTCGTGACCGGCACCGGTGACGATGTCCATGTGCGAATAGCCGGCGCGCTGCGCCTGCTCGCGGATGTGCTGCACCAGCGGCGCGGCAAAGGGCGTGGGCGGGAAGTGCTGCACGTCGATCAGCTCCACCTTCACGCCGAAACGCTCGCCGGCCTCGGCGCAGGCCTGGCGCCAGCGCTGGTCCATGCGCGCGAGCGTGGCGGCGTCTTCGTGGCGCAGGTCGGCGGTGAAGTGCACCTTGCCCGGGATAACGTTGCGCGAGCCGGGGTGCACCTGCACCACACCCACCGTGCCACGGCCGTGGGGCTGGTGGTCGCGCGCGATGTGGATGACCTCCTGCATCAGATGGGTGGCGGCAAACAGCGCGTCCTGGCGCACCGACATGGGTGTGGGGCCGGCGTGCATTTCCATGCCGGTCACGTTCACGTCGTACCAGCGCAGGCCGAGCGAGCCGGTCACCACCCCGATCACCTTGTCCTGGGCTTCCAGGATGGGGCCTTGTTCGATGTGGGCCTCGAAGTAGGCGCCCAGCGGGCGCCCACCCACCGGCTGTGGGCCGGCGTAGCCGATGGCCTGCAACTCGTCACGCACGCGCTTGCCGGCCATGTCGGTGGCGTCCAGCGCGGTGGCCAGCGGGAACTTGCCGGCGAACACGCCCGAGCCCATCATCACCGGCACAAAACGCGAGCCTTCCTCGTTGGTCCAGATGGCCAGCTCCAGCGGGGCTTCGGTCTGCAGGCCCTGGTCGTTGAGCGTGCGCATGATTTCCAGCCCGGCCATGACGCCGTAGCAGCCGTCGAACTTGCCGCCGGTGGGTTGGGTGTCGATGTGGCTGCCCGTCATCACCGGGGGCAGCGCGGGGTTGCGCCCCGCGCGGCGGCCAAAGATGTTGCCCACCTGGTCCACGCTGACGCTCAGGCCGGCGTCCTTCATCCAGCCCACCACGAGGTCACGGCCTTGGCCGTCCAGGGCGGTGAGGGCGAGGCGGCAGTTGCCGCCCTGTTCGGTGGCGCCCACGCGGGCGAGGTCCATCAGCGATTGCCAGAGGCGCTGGCCGTTGATTTTCAAAGAGGTGTCTGACATGGTGCGAGGGGTGTTCAGAGGGCGGCCGCACGTTCGCGCTGCAACTGCTGCGCGCGGGTACGGATGGCGGTGAGGGTTTCGCCGGGGGCGATGCCGTCGGCGTCGTAGCGGATTTCGATGAGGGCCGGCAGGCGTTCGCGCTCGGCAAAGGCGAGTGCGCGGGCGAACGCGGCTTCGAAGTGCGCGTTGTCGTTCACCACCTCACCGTGGCCCCGGTAGGCACCCACCAGGTGGGCGAAGTCCGGGTTGTCGAAGGTCAGCGCGATGGTGCGGCCGGGGAACTCGCGTTCCTGGTGGGCGCGGATGGTGCCCCACATGCCGTTGTTGAACACCAGCACCACGATGCCCAGGCGGTACTGCATGGCCACGCCCAGCTCCTGCAGGTTCATCTGGAAACAGCCGTCGCCCGCGTAGCAGACCACCGGGCGTTGTGGGTCTTCCAGCTTGGCGGCGATGGCCGCCGGCAGGCCGTAGCCCATGCTGCCCACCGTGGGCGCGAGCGAGCTGCCGATGCCCTTGAACTGGCGGTAGCGGTGCGGGTAGAGCGCGTAGTTGCCGGCGCCCACGGTGATGCAGGCCTCGGCCGGCAACACGGTGTTCACGTGGCAGGCGGCCTGGTCCAGGCTCATGGCGCTGGGCGAGAGCAGGGGTGCCAGCGTGGCGCGGTAGGCGGCGTTGGCGGCGCGGGTGTGGGCGCTCCAGGTGGGCGCACGCGTGGGTTGCACGCTGGCCAGGGCATGGGCCATGCCGGCGTTGCTGGCACAAATGGCTTGTGCTGGCTGGAACACCCGGCCCAGCTCGCTGGGGTCGGCGTGCACGTGGATGAGCTGCTGGCGCGGGCGCGGGCTTTCGACCACGCTGTAGCCCTCGGTGGTGGCCTCGCCCAGGCGGGCGCCCAGGGTCAGCAGCAGATCGGCGTTGCGCACGCGCTGGCGCAGGTCGTCGTGCATGCCCCAGCCCACGTGGCCGGCAAAGTTGGGGTGGTGCTGATCAAAACATTCCAGCCGCCGCCACGACACGCCCACCGGCAGGTCAAAGCGTTCGGCAAAACCCTGCACCTGGGCCAGGGCCTCGGCCGTCCAGCCGCTGCCACCCACCAGGAGGAAGGGGTTGTGGGCGGCTTCGAGGCGTTCGCGCAGCGTGTCCAGATCGGCCGCGCCCGGGCGTGTTGTCACGCGGGTGTAGCGCGGCAGGTCAGGCACCTGGGCCGTGCCCCACAGGGTGTCTTCGGGCAGGGCCAGCACCACCGGGCCAGGCCGCCCGCTGGTGGCCACGCTGAAGGCGCGGGCGATGTACTCGGGGATGCGGTCGGTGCGGTCGATCTGTGCCACCCACTTGGCCATCTGGCCAAACATGCGGCGGTAGTCGATTTCCTGGAAGGCCTCGCGTTCGTAGAAGTCGTTGCCCACCTGGCCCACGAACAGGATCATGGGGGTGGAGTCCTGGAAGGCGGTGTGCACGCCGATGCTGGCGTTGGTGGCGCCGGGGCCGCGGGTGACGAAACAGATGCCGGGCTCGCCGGTGAGCTTGCCGTGCGCCTCGGCCATGTAGGCGGCGCCGCTTTCCTGGCGGCAGACCACGGCCTGGATGGCGTCCTGGTGTTCGTTGAGCGCGTCGATGCAGGGCAGGTAGCTTTCGCCGGGCACCAGGAAAACGCGGCGCACGCCGTGGTGGCGCAGCTGCTGGATGAGGATCTGGCCGCCGTTGCGTGCGGCCGGGAGGGTTTGGCTTGGGGACATGTTGGAGCGGGTTTCAGGCAAGGGCAACGCTGGCGCCCACGGGGCTCCAGTGTTTGCCGGGGATGGCGGCGATGAGGCGCTGCGTGTATTCGTTCTGCGGGCGGTCGAACACCTCGGTTGGGGTGCCGTGTTCGACGATGCGGCCTTTGTGCATGACGACGATCTGGTGGCAGACCTGGGCCGCCACGCGCAGGTCGTGGGTGATGAAGATCATGGCCAGGTTCAGGCGCTGCTGGATGTCTTGCAAGAGCTTGAGCACCTGGGCCTGCACCGAGACGTCGAGGGCCGACACCGACTCGTCGGCCACCAGCAGTTGTGGCTCCAGCGCCAGGGCGCGGGCGATGCCGATGCGCTGGCGCTGGCCACCTGAAAAGGCGTTGGGGTAGCGGTCGAAGGCGGACTCGTCCAGCTCCACCAGGCGCAGCAGTTCGCGGGCCTTGCGCTCGGCCTCGGCGTAGGGCACGCCGTTGGCCACCGGGCCGTCGGTGATGCTGCGGCCCACGGTGTGGCGCGGGTTGAGCGAAGCAAACGGGTCCTGGAAGATCATCTGCAACTGCTGGCGCATGGGCCGGAACTGCGCTTGCGTCAGCGGGGCGATGTCGGTGCCGTTGAAGACGAGTTCACCACCGTCGATCTCGGTCAGGCGGAGCAGGCATTTGCCGATGGTGGACTTGCCCGAACCCGATTCGCCGACGATGCCCAGCGTCTGGCCCCGGCGCACCTGGAAGCTCACACCGTCCACCGCGTTGACCACACGCTTGCGCACGAACAGACCGCGCTCGGTGACGTAGGTCTTGCGCAGGTTTTTCACCTCCAGCACCACCGGGTCGGTATTGGCTTCTTCGGTGGCGTGGTCACCGTCGCGGTGTGGCACGGCGGCGATGAGGCGCTGGGTGTAGGGGTGTTGCGGGCGGTTGAGCACCTGCTCGGCTGTGCCTTGTTCTACCAGCACGCCTTTTTCCATCACCGCCACGCGGTCGGCGATGTCGGCTACCACGCCGAAGTCGTGGGTGATGAACATCACGCCCATGCCCATGCTGGCCTGGATGCGCTTGATCAGCGACAGGATCTGGGCCTGGGTGGTCACGTCCAGCGCCGTGGTGGGCTCGTCGGCGATCAGGATGGCCGGCTCGAGCGCCAGCGCCATGGCGATCATCACGCGCTGGCGCTGGCCGCCCGAGAGGCGGAAGGGGTACGCATGCTGGAGCGTGGACGGGTCGGGCAGGCCCACGAAATGCAGCAGCTCCAGCACGCGCTGCTGGCGCGCCGCGCCGGGGTAGGCGCCGTGCACGGCGAGCACCTCGGCGATCTGGTCGCCCACGCGCATCAGCGGGTTGAGCGCCGACATGGGTTCCTGGAACACCATGCCGATGTCTTTGCCGCGCAGTGCCAGCAACTCGTCTTCGCGCAGCTGCAGCAGGTCGCGCCCCTTGAACAGGATGCGCCCGGCCTGTGGCTTGAGGTAGCTGGGCAGCAGGCCCATGATGGCGTTGGCGCTGATGGACTTGCCCGAGCCGGACTCGCCCACGATGCACAGGATTTCGCCGGCGCGCAGGTCGAAGGACAGGTCCTTGACGGCGTGCGCGCGGTCACCCCCGGTGGGCAGGGCCACGGTCAGCTGCTCGATGCGCAGCAAGGGGGTGTCGGTGCCGGTTGGGGAGGGAGAGGTGGTCATGGTTCATTCCCCCCGCTTGCGCAGTTGTGGGTTCATGGCGTCGTTCAGGCCTTCACCGATGAGGTTGATGGCCAACACGGTGAGCAGGATGGCGATGCCGGGCAACACGCTCATCAGCGGTGCTTCGCGCAGCATGGTGCGCGCGGCGCCGATCATGAAACCCCAGCTCATGAGGTTGCGGTCACCCAGGCCCAGGAAGGACAGCGAAGACTCGGTGAGGATGGCGGTAGCGATCATCAGCGAGGCCGTCACGATGATGGGCGACATGGCGTTGGGCAAGATTTGCGTGAAGATGATGCGCCCCGGCTTCTGACCGATGACGATGGCCGCCTGCACGAACTCGCGCTGCTTGAGCGAGAGGAATTCACTGCGCACCAGGCGCGCCACCGGCGGCCACGACACGATGGCGATGGCGCCCACGATGGAGTAGATGGACGGCGTGAAGATGGCCACCAGCACCACGGCCATGGCGAGCTGCGGGATGGTCTGGAAGAATTCGGTGAAGCGCATCAGCAGGTCGTCGATGCGCCCCCCATAGAAGCCCGCCAGGGCGCCGATGAGGATGCCGAAGATCACCGCCGCCAGGGTGGACACCACACCCACCAGCAGCGACACGCGCGCGCCGTAGGCCAGGCCAGCGCCCAGGTCGCGGCCCAGCATGTCTGTGCCCAGCGGGTAGTCGGCGTTGCTCAGCGGTTTGAGCAAAGGCTCGGCCACCATGGACCAGGGCGAATCCTCGTACCAGACCGAGCACAACAAGGCCGTGAGGATCACCAGGCACAGGATGACCAGGCCCAACAGCGCGCCTTTGTTGGCGGCAAAACGGTGCATGAATTTTTTCACTTCAGGCTCCCAATTCGATGCGGGGATCGACCAGGCGGTAGACCAGGTCGGTGATGAGGTTGAACAGCACGACCATGGTGGAAGTAACCAGGAACACGCCCAGCAGCAGCTGGTAGTCGCGCTGCATGAGGGCGTCGAACATGAGGCGGCCGATGCCGGGCCAGCCGAAAACGGTTTCGGCCAGCACCGCGCCACCGGCCATCTGGCCGAGCTGGATGCCGGCGAAGGTGACCACCGGCAGCATGGCGTTGCGCATGACGTGGCGGCGGATCACCTGGCCAGCGGGCACGCCTTTGGCGCGCGCGGTCTTGATGAAGTCCATGCCCATCACTTCCAACATCGACGCACGTGCCAGGCGGGCGTACACGGCCATGAAGAAGCAGCCGAGCGACACCACGGGCAGCACCAGGTGGGCGCTGATGTCGGCGACGCGGTCCCAGCCGGTGAGGCCGGCGCCCACGCTTTCCATGCCAAAGGCCGGCAACCAGCCCAGGGTGACGGAGAACAGGATGACCATCAGCAGCGACAACCAGAACAGGGGCGTGGCGTAGAAGATCAGCGAGACGGACATGATCAGGCTGTCCAGCCAGGTGTGGCGGTTGGTGTAGCGGCTGCGCGCGGCGAACACCCCCAGCAGCCCCCCCACCAGCAGCGAGAAAACAAAGGCCAGCGCCATCAGCAGCAGCGTGGCGGGCAGGCGCTCGGCGATCAGGTCGAGCACAGGCAGGTTGTTGCGGTAGGAAAAGCCCAGGTCCAGCTGCAGGATGCCTTTGACGTAGAGCCACAGCTGCATCCACAGGGGCTGGTCAAAGCCGAATTGCTGGCGCAGTTGTTCCAGGTAGGCGGGGTCGGACGAAGCCGCCTCGCCTGCCATGATGGCTGCGGGGTCGCCTGGGGCCAGGCGGATGAGCAGAAAGTTGAAGACCACCACGCCCAGGATGACGAAGAAGGCCTTGCCCAGTCTGGCAATGAGGAAGGAGATCAGTTTCACGTTGTGGCGCCTCGGTGTGCAAGGCGCAGCTGGGCCCGGGCCGCGCGCACAACGCGCGGCCGGGAGCTGCGATCGGGAGAGGGGGCCCGCGCGCGGCGGGCCGTCGGGCTTACTTCTTCTCGATGTAGACGTCGTCGAAGGTCTCGTTCAGGCCGATGCCGGTCTTCACCAGGTTCTTCACGTTCTTGGGATAGAAGGTGGCGTATTCGATTTCGAACAGCACGCCGTTGGCCACTTCGTTCATCAGGATGGTCTGCACTTCGGTGTACAGCTTCTGACGCAGTTCGGGCGTGCGTGCGGCGGCGGCGGTGGCGAACAACTCATCGACCTTCTGGTTCTTGTAGCCCTGGTTGTTGACGAAGGGCGAACCTTTGATCGAGTTGGTCGACAGGAAGTGGCGGGCCACGCCCAGTGCCGGGTCACCGTACTGGTAGGTGAAGTTGAAGGTGATGTCGAAGTCGAACTCGCCCGAGCGTTTGGCCCAGCCACCGGCATCGGCCGGATCGATTTGCACCTTGAAGCCGATCTGCTCCAGGCTCTGTTTGGTGTATTCGGCCAGGCGTTCCCAGGCCGAGCCGTAGGGGAAGGACAGCAGCTTGACCGGCGTGGCGCCGACGTTGACGCCCGACTCCTGGATCAGCGCGCGGGCCTTCTTCAGGTCGTAGGCGTACTGCGGCAGGTTTTTCTCGTGGTACAGCGTGGTCGAGGCGATGGGGCTGGTGGCGATCTTGCCCATGCCGAAGAAGATGTTGTCCACGATGAACTTGCGGTTGATGGCGTGCATCACCGCCTGGCGCACCTTCACGTTGTCGAACGGGGGCTTGCGCTGGTTCATGCTCATGAAGGCCAACGGCGCGTACATCTCCCAGCCCTTGGTCGTCATCTCGACGTTGGGCAGGGCGCGCAGGCGCTTGACATCCACGTTGTCCACGTCACCGCCGCGCAGCAGCTGCACGTCGCCCTTTTCAAAGGCCACGGCACGCGAGGCCGCATCGGGGATGACGCGGAACACGATTTCATCCAGGTAGGGCTGACCCTTCTTCCAGTAGTCGGGGTTGCGGGTCAGCACGATGTGCGAACCCTTCTTCCATTCCTTGAACTTGAAGGGGCCGGTGCCAATGGGGGTCTGGTTGGCGGGGTTGGTGCGGTAGTCGGTGCCGTCGTAGATGTGCTTGGGCACCATGGGCATGTTGTCCACCACGAAGAGGCTCATGAAGGGCGAGAAGGCCTCCTTGAGCTTGAATTCAACGGTGTGCTCGTTGACCGCCGTGATGGTGTCCATGTATTTGTTGATCACCAGCCGGCCACGTGGGTGGGTCTCACGCAGGAATTTGTCCACGCTGAAGACCACGTCTGCGGCGGTGAAAGGCTTGCCGTCGTGCCACTTGACACCGCGCTGCAGTTCGAAGGTGTAGGTCAGGCCATCGGCCGAGGTTTTCCACGATTTGGCCAGCGACGGTTGGGGCGTGAGTTTGGCGTCGTAGGTCAGCAAACTTTGGTAGATCTTGCCGGCCACGTACTGTGTGGGGGCTTGCTGGTTCAGGCCCAGCATCAGGATGGGCGGCTCGGGCTGGACGATGGCCGTGAGCGTGCCACCTTGTGTCTGGGCCAATGCGGCCGCCGAGCCGAACAGCGCGGCGGTGACGGCCAGCACGGCACCGGCTTTTCGAAATGTGGAAAGGGCCATGGTGTGTTTCATCGGGTTCTCCGGGAGGTTGAAGAAGACAGGCGCGAGGCCAAGAGGGGGATGGGGCAGGGGCGCCAACGTGCCGGGGGCGCGCAGGCGTGTTTCACATGTTTTTGTCTTCGCTGGCATCCAGGCCGAGGCGGCTACTGATACCCAGGAGGTGTTCGCGCATGGCGCGCCGCGCCGCTGCGGGCTGGCGCTTTTTCAGCGCGCGCAGCAGGGGCACGTGCTCGTTGTGCGCGACTTCCCACACCTCGCCGTACACGAAGTGCTGGTTGAGTTTGTTGAAGATGGCGCTGTTCTCGCTCAGAGTCCACAGGTGCTGCACGGTGGAGGCCAAGGCGACGTTGCCGCAGGCTTCGGCGATCAGCAGGTGCAGGCGGTCGTTGTGCTTGAACGGCTGCTCGGAGCCGGGCAGGGCCATGGTGGCCTCTTCCATCGCGAGGAGTTGCGCGTCGGTTGCGTGGCGTGCGGCTAGCTCGGCGCAGTGGGGCTCTACCAGCAGGCGGGCCTGCAACAGGTCGGCGGCGCCTATGTCCAGCAACAGGGGCGCGCCTGGGGCATTGGATTCATTGAGGCTGAGCCTTGACTCCGGACCGGTGACGTAAACACCGCTGCCCACCCTCACGTCCACCCAGCCTTCGATTTCCAGTGCAATCAAGGCTTCGCGCACTGAGGGGCGGCTGACCTGCAGCATCTCCGCTAGCTCGCGTTCCGCAGGCAGGCGCTCGCCGGACTGGTAGTTGCCTCCGCGGATCTTGTCCTTGATCTGATTGGCGATCACCCGATAGAGGCGGGCAACGCTGACGGGCTGAAAGGTGCTCATGAAAGTGTTTGCAAGGTTAAGTAGCCTCGTGGCCAAGTGGTAAGGCCAATTTAACTAAAAAAAGGGAGTCGAGCATCAGGGTAACTACCGTAGCGACTGTCAAAGCGAAATCCGTGCCAAACGGGTAGTTGATCGGTTGGTTTTGGTAAGTCTTTGATTTTTATATGCGTGTCCGATTGTTGGCCCTTTTCCTTGGTGCATGTGATAAGCCGTCTGCACCGTGGTGGTGCATGTTGACTTCGGCAGCTTGTGCAGGATGCTCGGCATGGTGGGCTGCTGCCGGTCGCGTTGACACCGACTTGAGCTGCTGACGACGAGGCGGGGGTCTATAACAGCTACCTCGCAAGAGCCATTCATGGTTTCACCATGAAGTCATCGATGTGCAAATGCCTGCACACGGCTGCCGAAGGCGGGTTGCGCAGAGGCATCGACAAAGCCGCGCAACTCCTGTTGCACGTGGGTGGCGAGTGGCTGGTGTGGTGCGTCGCGCAACAGCCGCTTGAAGTTGCTCAAGCTCGCCGTGGGTATGTCGAGCCACTGGTTCACAACCTGGTCCACCGCCGCACGCAGTGTCTGGGCTGGCACCACCTGGTTCGCCAAGCCCAGACTGTGCGTTTGCTGGGCGTCCAGCGTTGGGCACAGCGTGAACAGCTCAAAGGCGCGCAGCGGATTCACCAGACGGGGCAAAAACCAGGATGTGCCGCCGTCGGGGCTCCCGCCGATGCGGGCGTAGGCCAGGTTGAGGCGCAGGTTGTCGGCCACGATGACGTGATCTGCTGCCCAGACGAGGCCCAGCGTGCCGCCGGCCACAGCGCCTTGTACACCCACCACGATCGCCGAGTCCAGTGCGCGCAACTGCGTGATGGCCTGGTTGAATGCGGTGATCGCTTCGGTGAGCCAGGTGTCCACCCGGTCCTCAGAGACGGCGTGGGCCATGGCTTTCAAATCGCCGCCCACGCCGAAAGCGGGGCCTTCAGCTAGGATGCTCAGCACTTTGGGCGGGTGGGTGGTCAGCTCGTGTGTGAGGGCTGCCAGGGCTTGCAGCTCGTCAACACCCAAGGCGTTGCGACGTGCCGCGTTGTCGAGCACCAAGCGGGCGTGATCGGGGGTGGGGCGTTCAAGCCGAACGGTTTGGGATGTCATGGTCAGGCTCCGGATGCTGAGGTCAATGTGCACGCTCGCCGGCCCCGAGCGCGTCGGGGTGATCGGACAGCCGAGGCATGGGTAGGGCGGGCAAGTGCTCCAGTGCGCGCAGATGGTGGCGCCAGCTAGACAGCAGTGCTGCCCGCCCCGCCGGGCCCACGTAGGGCACATGGTAGGCAACGTAGGGCGGGAGTACTGTCATGCCCGTGAAACCCAGCACACCTCGGTGCAACGGCATGAGGATGTCGTTCATGTCGCCGTTCAAGGCGTGGGGGCCGTAGGATTGAGACGGCGCGCCGGTGCTGACCGCCAGCAGCGCCCGCTTGCCTTGCAAGCGCCCCTTTTCAAACACGGCGGTGCGGCCGTAGACGGCGCCAGAAACAAAGACGCGGTCGATCCAGCCCTTGAGGATGGCCGGCGGCCCGAACCACCACAGCGGGAACATCAGCAGCAGCAGATCGGCCGCGAGCAAGTGGTCCAGCTCGATGGCAACGTCGGGCGCCAATGTGCCCTGCTGCCAGGCGTGGCGCTGTTCCAGGGAGACGTTCAGACGCGTGGTGTCGCGCGGATCGTTGAAATCCTCGGGGCCCAGCGTCGCCTTGAAGTCCATCGCGCAGAGGTCGGACACCTGCACCGCGAAGCCCTGTGCGGCCAGTTCCTCCACAGCCGCCGCGCGCAGCGCCGCCTGGAACGAGGTGGGCTCGGGGTGGGCGCTGACGATGAGCGCCCGCTGGCCTTCAGCCACGCAGCAGTTCCTCGCTGATGATGATCTTGCGCACCTCGGTCGTGCCGGCGCCGATCTCCAGCAGCTTGATGGCCCGGTAGAGGCGGTTGACCTCGGACTCCCAGATGTAGCCCGTGCCACCGTGGATCTGCACCGCCTCGTTGAGCACCTTGTTCATGGTCTCGGCGGTGTAGAGCACCGAGGCTGCGGTGATCTTGTGGATGCTGCCGCGCCCGCCGCCGCCAATCTCCATGTCGTTGGCCGCGCGCAGGGCCTGGTAGGTGAACAGGCGCATGGACTCGACCCACACGTACATGTCGGCCAGCTTGGCGCGGATCATCTGGAAGTCGGCGATGGGCTTGCCGAACTGCACGCGGGTGCGGGCGTAGTCCAGCGACAGCTCCAGCGCCCGCTCGGCGATGCCCAGGCAGATGGGCGAGATCATGGCGCGCTCCAGGTCCAGTCCGCTCATCACGACCTTGACGCCCTCGTCGAGCCCGCCCACCAGGTTGCGCGCCGGCACGCGGCAGTTGTCGAACAGCAGTTCGCCGGTCTGGCTGCCACGAAAACCCATCTTGACCATTTTTTGCGCCACGCTGAAGCCCGGCATGTCCTTCTCGACGATGAAGGCCGAGATGCCTTTGGCGCCACGTGCTTTGTCGGTCTTGGCGTAGACCAGCAACACGTCGGCCACCGGGCCGTTGGTGATGTAGATCTTGCGGCCGTTGAGCAGGTAGTCGTCGCCGTCGCGGGTGGCCGTTGTGGCCATGGAGCCCAGGGCGTCGGATCCTGCGCCGGGCTCGGTCAAACCGAGGGCACCTGTGAGCTTGCCACTGCACAAGCTGGGCAGATAGCGCTGACGTTGTTCGTCGTTGGCGTTGCGGAAGATGTTGTAAAGGCACAGGTTTTCGTGCGCCACCCAGCTCAACGCCATGGCGTGGTTCCAGCGCGAGAAGGCTTGCAGCACCAGGCCGCTGGTGAACAGGTCCATGCCGGCGCCGCCCAACGACTCGGGCACGGGGATGCCGAAGTAGCCGGTCTCGCCGATGCGCGCGAAGGTCTCGGGTGGCCACCACTCTTCGCGGTCCATGCGTTCGGACAGCGGGTAGAGCTGCTCGCGGGCGAAGCGATCGGCCTGGTCGAGGATGGCTTGCTCGTCGTCCGAGAGGCCCGAGAAGCGTTGGTCGGCGGAGGTCGCGGTGTTCATAAGCATGCGGGTCTTTCTGAATATGACTCAAAAAATTGAGAGTGACATGAACTTTGCCAGTAAAAGTTTCCGTGGGCTCTAGGGAAAACACTTAGCAATATTTATTAATCTATAAATATCAACAACTTGCGATCATGCTTGCATCTTTGCATGGCTGCTTTGAAAAGATGTCTAGTTGAGTGTCACTCAGTTATTGTTGACTTTCGATGCTCATGCTTTCTAGAATCCGCCCAACTTTCAACGCCCGACCCATGTTGACCATCACCAACCTACAGGTCTATTACGACCGCGCCGTCGAGGCCTTGCGTGACGCCTCGCTGGAGGTGCGACCAGGCCAGATCGTTGCCCTGCTCGGCAGCAACGGCGCCGGCAAGTCCACTGTCCTCAAGTCCGTCTGCGGCGTGCTCTACCCTGAGGACGGCGAAATCCTGGGCGGCACCATCACCCACGACGGCATTTCGCTCACCGGCTTCGCACCGCACGAGATCGTGCGGCGCGGCATCGCGCAGGTGCCTGAGGGGCGACGGCTGTTCGACAAGCTCACGGTGGAGGAGAACCTGCTGATGGGCGGCTACTCGCGTCCGGCGGGTGAGGTCAGCGCCGGGCTGGACCAGGTGTTTGCCCTGTTCCCGGCCGTCAAACAGCACCGCACGCGGGTCTCAGGCTACCTGTCAGGTGGGCAGCAGCAGATGGTGGCCATTGGCCGCGCACTGATGGCGCGTCCGCGCCTGCTGCTGCTGGACGAACCTTCGCTGGGCCTGGCGCCGCAGATCATTGCCGAGATCTTCGAGGCCATACGCCGGCTGCGCGACGAGCAGGGCGTGACCGTCCTGCTGGTGGAGCAGAACGCGCAACTGGCGCTGTCGGTGGCCAACTACGGCTACATCATGGAGCGGGGGCGGGTGGTGCTGGACGGTGAGCCGGCCAAGTTGCTCTCCAATGAGGACGTCAAGGAGTTCTACCTTGGCATGGGCGCGGGCAGCGGACAGCGCCGGAGCATGCGCGAGGTCAAGCACTACAAGCGTCGCAAGAGGTGGTTGTCATGAGTGGTGGTCAGTACCTCATTGAACTCAGCGGTGTGTCCAAGCGTTTCGGTGGCCTAGATGCACTTTCGGGTATCGACTTGCAGGTCAAGTCAGGCGAAATTTGCAGCATCATCGGCCCCAACGGCGCTGGCAAGACCACGCTGTTCAACATGATCTCGTGCCTGCTGCCCCCTAGCGCTGGAAGCTTGCGCTTCCAGGGTGAGGACATCACCGGCATGCCACCCCACGCCATGCCCCGGCGTGGCATGGCACGCACCTTCCAGAACCTGGCCGTGTTCAAACACGAGACGGTGATGTCGAACATTCTCACGGGCATGCACGCGCAACTGAACACGGGCATCTTCGGTGCAGCACTTTTCTGGGGGGCCACCCGCCGAGCCGAGATCGCCGCACGGGAGGCGGCCGAGGAAATCGTCGAGTTCCTGGAGATCGAGACCATCCGCGACCTGCCGGTGGGCACGCTGTCCTACGGCCTGCAAAAACGCGTGGAACTGGGCCGCGCCCTGGCCATGCGTCCGCGCCTGCTGTTGCTTGACGAGATGGTCTCGGGCATGAACCAGGAAGAGACCGAGGACATCGCGCGCTTCATCCTCGACATCCGCGAGGAGCGTGGCATCACGGTGATGATGATCGAGCACGACATGGGCATCGTCATGGACATTTCCGACCACGTGGCGGTGCTCAATTTCGGTCGCAAGATCGCCGATGGCACGCCGGCCGAAGTTTCTGCGCACCCGGCGGTGGTGGCCGCCTACCTGGGTCTGCCCGAAGGCGCCGTGGGAGGCCAGCCATGAGCCGCCACCACGCCGACCTGGCCGACCGCGAACTGCCCCCCGGCGTGCTGGATGGCCTGGCCACGCTGCCCGGCCTGCTGCGCCACCGCGCGCGCCAGACGCCCGATCGCATCGCACTGCGTGAGAAGGTGCGCGGCGTGTGGCAGGGCGTGAGCTGGGGCGAATACTTCGAGAAGGTGCAGGCCTTCGCGCTCTACCTGCAGAGCCAGGGTTTTGGCGAGGGCGACAAGCTGGTCATCGCCTCCGACGGTACGCCCGAGTGGTTCTACGCCGATCTGGCCGCTCAGGCCCTGGGCGGGGTGACGGTGGGCATCTACCCCACCAACCCTTGGCCCGAGCTGCAGTACATCGTGCGCCACTGCCGCGCCAAGTTCGCCGTCTGCGGCGACCAGGAGCAGACCGACAAGGTGCTGGATGCCATGCGCCATGGCGAAGGCTTGCCCGACCTCAAGCAGGTGCTCACCGTGGACACCAAGGGCATGCGCCACTACCACGAAGACGGTCTCCAGACCTTTGAGCACGCGCTGGCCGTGGGCCACGAGCTGGCGCGCGACCCGGCCCAACTGGCTGCGCTGGACCGGTGCATCGACGCGGTGCGCCCCGAGCAGGACGCCCTCATTGTCTACACCTCGGGCACCACCGGCATGCCCAAGGGCGCGCGCATCGCGCACCGGGGCATCATCCACAACGCCACCCAGGTCGGCCAGGTGCAGGGCTACGCGGGCCGGCCCATGTCGGTGGTGTGTTACCTGCCGCTGTGCCACGTGGCCGAGCGCCTGATGTCGCCGGTGGCCCAACTGGTCTACGGCACGGTGGTGTACTTCGCCGAGTCCATCGACGCGGTGACGCAGAACCTGCGCGAGATCGGCCCCGGCTTCTTCTTCGGCGTGCCCCGCATCTGGGAGAAGCTGCAGCAGCAAATCATCATTGCCTCTCGAGAGGCGCGCCCATTGGCGCGGATGGCGTTTGAGAAGGCCATGGCCATCGCCCAGCCGATTGCCGAGCGCACCATCGCCAACGGCGACCGGCCGGTGAACATGCGTGATGCGGTGCTGGCCCGGCTGCTGCGCTGGCTGGTCTTCAGCAACCTGCTGGCCTCGGTGGGCCTGGACCGCACCTGGCTGGCCATGTCGGGCGGCGCCGCCATCTCGCCGGCGGTCATCCTCTTCTTCCGCGCCATGGGCGTGCCCATCTACCAGATCTACGGCATGACCGAAAGCAGCGGCGTGACCCACGCCCAGTGCCACGGCCACGCCCGCCTGGGCTGGTGCGGCCCGGCGCTGCCCCGCGTAGTGGAGCAGCGCCTGGGCGAGGACGGCGAACTGCTGGTGCGCGGGCCGGTGGTCTTCAACGGCTACCTCTACGACGAAGACGCCAGCGCCAAAACCCTGGCGGGCGGCTGGCTGCACACCGGCGACATCGTCGAGATCGACCCCGAGACCCAGGAGGTGCAGATCCTGGACCGCAAGAAGGCGATCCTCATTACCAGCGGCGGCAAGAACATCACGCCCACACTGATCGAGAACGCGCTCAAGGAAAGCATCTACATCAGTGAGGCGGTGCTGCTGGGTGACGGTCGCCACTTCCTGGCCGCCCTGATTCAGATCGATCTGGACACTGTGGGTAAGTGGGCGCAGGAGCGCGGCATCGCCTACACCACCTACGAATCTCTGGCCGCGCTGGAGCCGGTGCGGGAATTGATCGATGCCGACGTGCAGCAAGTCAACGCGCGCTTTTCGCGTGTCGAAAACATCCGCAAGTTCGTCATCCTGCGCAAGCAGCTGGACCACGACGACGGCGAGCTGACCGCCACCATGAAGGTGCGCCGCAACGTGATCGAAAAGAAGTTCGCACCCGAGATCGCCCAGATCTACGGCAAGGAGGCAACCGCATGAGCTACTTCCTCAACCTACTGATGTCGGGCCTGGTGATCGGTTCGCTGTATGGCCTGATCGCGATGGGTTTTGCCATCGTTTACCGCGCCACCGGGATGGTGAACTTTGCGGTCGGTGAAGTGATGATGCTCACCGCCTACATCAGCTACAACCTGGCGCAGGTACCGGCACTGGGCTTCAAAGGTCTGCTGCTCACCACCCTGCCGATTGCCATGTTGCTGGGTTTGCTGGTCGAGCGCATTTTCATCCGACCCATGTTGGGTGAGCCCATGTTCTCGCGTGTCATGGTCACCATCGGACTGGCGGTGGTCATCCGATCGAGCGTCATCCTGATCTGGGGCGTGGAACCCAAACCATATCCCCGACCGCTGGGCGATGAAGTCATCCGCTTCGGCGAGCTGGCACTGTATCCGGGGCAGATTTTCTCGATGGTCATCCTCGGCGTGATGTGCCTGTTGATGTGGGCGTTCTTCCGCCACTCCCGGGTGGGCATCGCCATGCGGGCCACCTCCAACAATGAAACCACGGCCTTGCTCATGGGCATCAACGTCAAGCGCATCAGCGGCATTGCCTGGGCGCTCTCATCGCTCTTTGCAGCTGTGGCCGGGCTGTCGTTTTGCCTGATGTTCGCTCTGGAGCCGGAGATATCACAGATGGGTCTTCGTGGCTTCCCGGCCACCATCCTGGGAGGTCTGGACTCGGTGGTGGGCGGCGCCTTCGGAGGCCTGGTGATCGGCGTTGTGGAAAACCTGGCGGGGGGCTACCTGGGCCGAGGGCTCAAGGAAATCGCCGGGTTCGTCCTGATTGTCGTGGTCTTGATGGTCAAACCGTACGGCCTGTTTGGCCAACGCGAAATCGAAAGAGTCTGATGCGCACACGCACCTACAAAACCTCGTACGCCGATCTGGTGGCGCTCACGCCCCACCGTTCCAACTGGGCCTGGGCGGGCGCCAGTCTGGCACTGATGGCGTGCGCGCCTCTGGTGCTGGGCTCGCACGGCCTGAACATCCTGTCCACCATCTTTGTCATGGCCATCGGCATCCTGGGCCTCAACCTGCTGACCGGTGTGACGGGGCAGATCTCATTGGGGCATGCGGGCTTCCTGCTGATTGGCGCCTACGCACAGGCCATTCTCACCACCGACTACCACCTGCCCGCCTGGCTGGCCATCTTCGCCTCGGGCGCCGTGGCGGCCATCGCCAGCCTGGTGGTGGGTGTGCCCTCGCTGCGGCTCAAGGGCCTGTACCTGGCCATCACCACGCTGGCCTTCACCTTCATCGTGCGCCACCTGGTGCTGTTCGCCGAGGGGCTCACGCGCGGCTCCGAGGGTATGGCGGTGGAGCCCCTGGTGCTGCTGGGTTATGCGGTCAAGAGCGACCAACCCTTTTTCTACGTTGCCCTGGCTATGCTGGTGCTGTTCGTGCTCATCACGCTCAACCTCATGCGCACCCGCATTGGCCGCGCCTGGCTGGCGGTGCGCGACCACGACATCGCGGCACGCGCCATGGGGATCAGCCTGATGCGCTACAAGCTGTTGGCCTTCATGGTCAGCGCGTTCTACACCGGGGTGGCAGGTGCCTTGGTGGCGCTGCACACGCGTTACATCAACGTCGACACCTTCAGCATCCTGATCAGTATCGAGGCACTGGCCATGATCATCGTGGGCGGCATGGGCCGAGTGCACGGTGCGCTGCTCGGTACGGCGTTGATTCTTGTGCTGCCCGAGTTGCTCAACTTCGGCTTCTCATTGGCGGGCGATCGCTTCACCACGCTCATGGCCGACCGCATCTACGAGGTCAAAGGCTTGCTTTACGGCGTGGTGATCCTTCTGTTTCTGAGGCTGGAGCCCGAGGGCCTGGCTGGCATCTGGCGCAAGGTCAAACGTTTTTGGGTCCAGTGGCCGTTGTCTCAATGAGCAGTGGCAATGTTGGCAGCAAGGCACGCAGCCGGAATTCGCCGGTGCGGCCCATTCATAAAGGAGACAGTGATGTTGGGTGATTCGATTCTGAAGTGGTCACGGCAACTGCGCCGTGGTTCGATGCTGAGCCTGGCCCTGGGTGTCGCTGCGGCGAGCGCGCAGGACGTGGGCGTGACGTCCACGGAAATCCTGCTCGGCGAGGTGCAGCCCATGTCGGGCCCAGCCTCGCTGATCGGCAAGGCTGGTGCGGCCGGCTCCAAGCTGGCGATTGCCGAGATCAATGCCAAGGGCGGTATCAATGGCCGCAAGTTGCGCGCCATCTACGAGGACGACGGCTACGTGCCGGCTCGTTCGGTCTCGGCGGTCAAGAAGCTCATCGACTCCGACAAGGTGTTTGCTCTCACAGGCACCACGGGCAGCTCTCACATGGTGGCCATGCTGCCCACCATTGAGGAGGCCAAGATTCCCACGATTGTGCACATGGCCCCCAACCCGGCGGTGGTGAACCCCCGTCGTCCGACGGTGTTCATGATTGGCCCTGACTACGACTGGGCAGGCTTCGTGCCGATCAGCCACATGATCGAGAAGATGGGGCAGAAGAACGGCAAGTTCGGCATCCTCTACCAGGATGACGATTTCGGCAAAGCGCTGCTGGCCGGCTACCAGAAAGCGGTCAAGCAGTACGGTGTCGCCAGCGTGGCCGAGATTCCCTTCAAGCGCGGTGCCAAAGACTTTTCGGCTGAAGTGCTCAATCTCAGGGAAAAGGGTGTCACCGCCGTCTACCTGGGCACGCTGACCACCGAGTCGGCCGCCATCATGGGCGAGTTCCGCCGGCTGGGCATGACCCCGCTGATCGGCACCCTGTGGGCCGGGCAACTGCCGGCCGCCGTCAAGCTGGCCGCGCCCTCGGGCTTTGAGTACCTGATCCCCGACTACTACGCCTCCAACTACGACGCCGCTGGCGCTAAGCTGATGGAGGCCGCCAAGCCCTACCTCAGCGCCGACGACCACGCCAACTTCAACCGCTACACCGTCAGCGGCTACGTCGGCACCCTGGTCATCGCCGAGGGCATCCGCCGCTGCGGCGCCACCGTAACACGCGCCTGTGTTGTCGACCAGCTCAACAAGCTCAAGAACTTCGACACCGGCGGCCTCACCGGCCCGCTGTCCTTCGACAACCCCAAGGCCCAGGCGGTGTTGCCGATCAAGCTGTTCCAGACCGATCCGAAGAATGGCACCGTGAAATCCGTGACCGACTTCATCGCTTACTGAAACCTCCTGAGATGAGCACACCCACACCGCCTCCATCGGCCCGCGCCGAGCGCTACCGCTCGGTGTTCCGGCCGGGCCTGTTCGAGGGCCAGACCGTTGTTGTGACCGGCGGCGGCTCGGGCATGGGCCGCTGCACCGCGCACGAGCTCGCCAGCCTGGGCGCCCGCCTGGCGCTGGTGGGGCGCAAGCGCGAGAAGCTGGAGGCGGTGGCGGCCGAGTTGGCCCAGGCCTACCCGGAATCGGTAGGTCGCGTGACGCAACACGCGTGCGACATCCGCGAGGAGGCCTCGGTGCAGCAGACCGTGGCCGACATCGTGGCCGCACACGGCGCCATCGACGGCCTGTTCAATTGCGCCGGCGGTCAGTACCCGGCCCGCTTGCGCGACATCACCCTCAAAGGCTGGGACGTGGTGGTGCGCAACAACCTGCACGGCACCTTCCTGTTCTCGCGCGAGGTCTATGTGCAGTGGATGGAGCAACACGGCGGCAGCATCGTCAACATGCTGGCCGACATCTGGGGCGGCCTGCCCGGCATGGGCCACTCGGGCGCCGCGCGCGGCGGTGTGCTCAATTTCACTGAAACGGCTGCCTGCGAGTGGGGCTGCGCCGGCGTGCGCGTCAACGCGGTGGCGCCCGGCTGGATCGCCTCGGCCGGCATCGACACCTACGACGACGAGTACCGCGATCTGCTGCGCGGCCTGCGCTCCAAGGTGCCGCTGCAGCGCTTCGGCACCGAATCGGAACTGGCCTCGGCCGTGGTCTACCTGCTCTCGCCCGCCGCCGGCTTCATCAGCGGCGCGGTGATCCGCGTGGATGGCGGCGTGCCCACCGCGCGCCACACCTGGAAGCTGGAGCCCGCGCGGCAGGACTTTGCCTACAACGGCTTCCCGCTCTACGAGCCGCCCCAGGCCTTCTCCGCCACGCCCGTTCATCCTTCCTCTGGAGCTTCGTCTTGAGCGCAGATACCCCCCAAGTCCTCGTGGAGCGCCGTGGCGTGGCCTGCCACATCACCATCAACCGCGCGGCCGAACACAACACCATGACCGACGCCGTCATGGACGAACTGCGCCACGCCCTGCGTGCCGCCGAGGCCATGGACGGCGTGCGCGCCATCGTGCTCACCGGCGCAGGCGGCCAGACGTTTTGCGCCGGCGGCAAGCTCAAGCCCGGCGCCAACGGCTCGCCTTTCGCGCTCGACCCGGGGCGCTTCGACAACCCGATCGCCGAGCTGTTCCGCGCCATGGACCGCTGCCACCTGCCCATCATCGCGCGTGTCAACGGCGGTGCCTTTGGCGGCGGTGTGGGCCTGATCTGCGCCTGCGACTTCGCCATCGGCGTGGACAGCGCCCGCTTTGGCACCACCGAGGCGCGCGTGGGCGTTTTCCCGATGATGATCCTGCCGCTGCTGATGCGCGTGATCCCGCGCCGGCGCCTGCAGGAGATGTGTTTCCTGGCCGAGCGCTTCGGCGCCGATCACGCGCTGGAGCTGGGCATCCTCGGCCAGGTGGTGCCCGAGGCCGACCTGGACGCGGCCATCGATACCCTGGTGACCAAGCTGGCCGCCAACTCGCCCGTGGCCTTGCGCATGGGTCGGCGCGCCTTCGCCGCCATGAGCGACTTGCCGCTGAACGACGCCCTCAACCTGGCGCAGATGGTGCTGCCGGTGATGTCGCAGAGCGAGGACACCCGCGAGGGCATGCGCGCCTTCACCGAAAAACGCGCCCCCGCCTGGAGCAACCGGTGAGCGGCGCCATGACTTCCACCCGCCTGAACCGCCCCTTGCGCATCGGCTGCGCCAGCGGCTTCTGGGGCGACTCCGAGGCCGGCGCCGCCCAACTGGTGCGCGGCGGCCAGATCGACTACCTGGTGTTCGACTACCTGGCCGAGATCACCATGTCGCTGCTGGCACGTGCCCGCGCCAAGTCGCCCGAGGCCGGCTACGCGCCCGACTTCGTCAAGGTGGTGGCACAGCTGGCGCCGGAGCTGTTGGCCCAGAACATACGCGTGGTGGCCAACGCCGGTGGCGTCAACCCGCAGGCCTGCGCCAGCGCCCTGGCCGCTGCGCTGCAGGCCCAGGGCCTGGCGATGCGCATCGCGGTGGTCGAGGGCGACGACCTGTCGGCCCAGGCCGACACGCTGCGTGCCGAGGACACGCGCGAGATGTTCAGTGGCGACCCCATGCCAGCCAAGCTGCTCAGCGTCAACGCCTACCTTGGCGCGCAACCCATCGCTGCCGCGCTGGATGCCGGCGCCCAGGTGGTCATCACCGGCCGGGTGGTGGACAGTGCCGTGACGCTGGCCCCGCTGGTGCACGTCTTCGGCTGGGCCTGGGACGACTGGGACAAACTGGCCACCGGTTGCCTGGCCGGCCACCTGATCGAATGTGGCACGCAGTGCACTGGCGGCCTGTTCACCGACTGGCAGCGTGTGCCCGGCTGGGACCACATGGGTTTCCCCATCGCCGAATGCGACCCCGACGGCGCCAGTGTGGTCATCACCAAGCCGCCGGGTACCGGCGGGCTGGTGGAGCCCGCCACCGTGGCCGAACAAATCGTCTACGAGATCGCCGACCCGCGCCGCTACCTGCTGCCCGACGTGACCTGTGACTTCAGCCAGGTGCAACTCGTGCAGGAGGGGCCCGAGCGCGTGCGCGTGAGCGGGGCGCGCGGCACCCCCGCGCCCGTCAGCTACAAGGTCAGCGCCACCTTTGGTGACGGCTGGCGCCTGCTGGGCACGCTGATGATCGGCGGCCACGCCGCAGCGGCCAAGGCCCAGCGCGTGGGCGAGGCCATCCTGCAGCGCTGCACGCGTTTGCTGACCGACAAGGGCCTGGGGGGCTTCACCGAAACCAGCCTAGAGGTGTTGGGCGCCGAGGCCACCTACGGCCCACACGCTCGCACCGGTCACGCGCGCGAGGTGGTGCTCAAGCTGGCGGCCAAACACCCGCAGCGCGAAGCGCTCGAGTTGCTGGCGCGCGAGATCGCGCCCTCGGCCACGTCCATGGCCCAGGGCATCACCGGCTTCGCGGCCGGCCGGCCCAGCCCGTCGCCGGTGGTGCGGTTGTTTTCTTTCCTGATTGACCGGTCGCGGGTCGCGCAGCGTGTTGCTTTGGACGGGCAGCCCCTGGCTTTTGAGCCGCACGTGTTTGCCGCCACGCCGGATCGGCAGGTGGAAGTGGGCGGGACCAATGTGGCCCCCGCTCCGGCCGGTCCCACCACCCGCGTGCCCTTGCTGCGCCTGGCCCACGGCCGCAGCGGCGACAAGGGCGACAGCGCCAACATCGGTGTCATCGCGCGCTCGGCCGCGGCATACGCCGAACTGCGCCGTGTGCTCAGCGCCGAGGTGGTGCAGCGCTACTTTGCTCATTTGGCGCAGGGTCCTGTGCGGCGCTATGAGCTGCCGGGTTTTGGCGCGCTGAATTTTGTGCTCGAACGGGCACTGGGGGGTGGCGGTGTGGCATCGTTGCGCTACGACCCCCAGGGCAAGGCCTTCGCGCAGATGTTGCTGGACCTGGAGGTGGACGTTGCAACCTCTGTGCTGGACACACTGCCATGACCCGAACGACCCGCCTCACCACCCCTTCGCCCGCCGCCGTGGATGCCCCGGCCGACTACGCACAGCCGGCCGGCGCGCAGACACCCCGGCGCATGCGCCGCGCCGCCGAGATCCTGGCCGCCGCGCGCGAGGTGTTTCTCGAAAAAGGCTTCGACCGCTCCTCAGTGAGCGAGATCGCGGCCCAGGTGGGGGTGGTCGAGGGTCTGGTCTACACCTATTTCCCCTCCAAGCGCGAGCTGCTCAACGCCGTGCTGCGCGGCATGTACGAGCCGTTGATTGCCGACCTCGAGGATCGATTCTCGCGCCTGCACGGCGTGCGCAGCCGCATGCGCTTCCTGATCTGGCGCCACCTGCGCGTCTACGTGGAAGAGCCCAACCTTTCGCGCCTGGTGCTGCACGAGGTACGGACCGGCCCCGAGTACTTCCAGTCGGTGCTGCACGACCTGCACGTTCGCTACACCGCCTTCCTGATCCGGACGGTGGAAGAGGGCATCGCCGACGGCGAGCTGCACGCCGACACCGACGTGGAGCTGCTGCGTTCCATGGTCTACGGCGGCATCGAGCACCGCATGTGGGGCACGCTGTTTGGCCGTGGCTCGGTGGACGTGGAGGCCATGGCCGACCGCTACACCGCCATGGTGCTGGGCCCGCTGCTGCCCGATGGCCGCGCCCACTCGCCGGTGGTGGCCTCCTCGGCACGCAGCCACATAGGCCAGGTGCTGGACGAGGTGCGCGTGCGCCTGGACCAGATCGAGGACGCGCTGATGGCCTCGCCCGACACCCCACCTCCGCAACCGAAGGCTGGCACGGCGCCAGCCCGAACCCGCAGGAAATCACCCCCATGACCATCCGCAAGCTGTTCATCGCCAACCGCGCCGAAATCGCGCTGCGCATCGCCCGCACCGCGCGGCGAATGGGCATAGACACCGTGGTGCCCTGGCACGCCAAGGACCGTCACGGCCCGGCTCTCAAGGCCGCCGACGAGACCATTGAGCTGCACGGCGAGCCCCCCGTCTCGGCCTGGCTCGACGGCCCCGCCCTCATACGCGCCGCCATCGCCAGCGGCTGCGACGCCATCCACCCCGGCTACGGTTTCCTCTCTGAAAACGCGGGTTTCGCCCGCGCCGTCGCCCAGGCCGGCCTGACCTTCGTGGGCCCGCCGGCCGAGGTCATCGAGCTGATGGGCGACAAGATCACCGCGCGCCAGTTCGCACAGAAGCACCAGGTGCCGGTCACCCCCTCGGCCGACGAGGCGGACGACCCCCAGCACTTCGCCGAACGCGCGGCGGCCATTGGTTTCCCCCTGCTCATCAAGGGCGCGGCCGGCGGCGGTGGCAAGGGCATGCAGATCGTGCGCGAGGCCGCAGCACTGCCCCAGGCCATTGCCATCGCACGGGCCGAGAGCCAGCGCTACTTCGGCGACGGCCGCCTGCTGGCCGAACGTTTTGTCGAGCAGCCGCGCCACATCGAGGTGCAGGTGTTTGGCGACAGCCACGGCCAACTCATCCACCTGGGCGAGCGTGAGTGTTCAATCCAGCGTCGCTTCCAGAAGCTGATCGAGGAGAGCCCCGCGCCCACCCTGTCGCCCGAACTGCGCGAGCGCATCTGCGGTGCGGCCGTGCGCCTGGCCAGCGCGGCGGGCTACGTCAACGCCGGCACGGTGGAGTGCATCGTTGCCCCAGATGGCGCCTTCTATTTCCTGGAGATGAACACCCGCCTGCAGGTGGAACACCCGGTGACCGAGATGGTGACTGGCCTCGACTTGGTGGAGTGGCAGCTGCGCGTGGCTCAGGGCGAGCGCCTGCCGTTGAAACAAGACGAGGTTCGCTGGCACGGCAGCGCCATCGAATGCCGGGTGCTGGCCGAGGATGCCGACGCCGGCTTCGTACCCGACACCGGCCAAGTGCTGCTGCTGGGCGAACCCCAAGGTCCAGGCATACGCTTCGACAACGGCGTGACCCAGGGCGCCCGGGTGAGCGCCGACTTCGACTCCATGCTGGCCAAGCTGATCGCTCACGGCGCCACCCGCGCGCTGACTATTGCCCGCCTGCGTGAGGCCCTGCAGGACACGCTGATGCTGGGCGTGACCCTCAACACCGACTTCCTCGGTCGCGTGCTGGCCCATCCCGCTTTCCAGGCCGGCGCCACCGACACCGGATTCCTGGAGCGCCACAAGGCCGAGCTGCGCCCGCGCGACTGGACCGACGAGGAGCGCCAGGCGCTGCTGGCCGTGGCCGGCGCCACCAGCCAGGACAGCCACGCGAGCGCCTTGCCCGAGGTCTTCGCCGCCATGGGCGCATGGCGCAACTGAACCCGACACCCCCCGCCAGAGAGGCCCCATGACGACCTACGTCTTCCGATCCGATACCGCCCGGCGCTATCAGGTGCTCAAGCGCGGTGACCACCTGCGCGTGGACGGCACCGAGGTGCCGGTGCGCGCGCTGGACAACAGCCACTTCGTTGCCCAGGCTGGCACCCGCCCGGTCCACGTGCGCGTGGTGGCCCACGGTGACACCGTGTACCTGCAGCTGAACGGCCGCGCCTGCGCCATCGAACGTGTGGACCCCACGCGCAGTGGCGGCGGCGGGGGTGGTGCCGGCCAGGGCAGTGCGGCCGCGCCCATGCCGGGCGTGGTGGTGAGTTGGATCGCCCAGCCCGGTGCCCAGGTGGCGGCCGGCGAGGCCCTGTTGGTCATCGAGAGCATGAAACTGCAAATGACCATCGAAGCGCCGCAGCGCGGCACGCTGGAGGACCTGCCTTTCCAGCCCGGACAGACCTTCCAGCGCGGTGCCGTGCTGGCCCGCGTTCGCCCCGAGGAGACCCCCACATGAGCCGCATCCAGAGCCGGCTGGACACCAGCAGCGACAGCTACCGCCAGAACTTCGCTGCGATGGAGCAGCGCGTGGCCCAGCTGCGCGAACGCCTGAACACCGCGCGCCACGAGCGCCCGCAGCGCGACATCGACCGCCTGCACAAACACAAGAAGCTCACCGTGCGCGAGCGCCTGGACCTGCTGCTGGACCCGGGCACGCCCTTTCTGGAGATCGGCGCCCTGGCCGCCAACAAGGCCTATGGCGGCGACGTGCACGGCGCCGGCCAGGTCTCGGGCATCGGCATCATCCACGGCCGCGAGGTGGTGATCCACGCCGACGACCCCAGCATCAAGGGCGGCGCCTGGTACCCGCTGTCGGTCAAGAAGATCGTTCGCACCCTGGACGTCGCGATCGAGAACCGCCTGCCCGTCATCCACCTGTGCGACAGCGCGGGCGGCTTCCTGCCGCTGCAGGCCGATCTTTTCCCCGACCGCTACACGGCCGGGCGCATCTTCCGCAACCAGTGCACGCTGTCCAAGATGGGCGTGCCGCAGATCGCGGTGGTGCTGGGCCACTGCACCGCAGGTGGTGCCTACATCCCGGCGTTGTGTGATTACAGCGTGATCGTGCGCGGCAACGGCGGCGTGTTCCTGGGCGGGCCACCGCTGGTGAAGGCGGCCACCGGTGAGGTGGTCAGCGCCGAGGCCCTGGGCGGGGCCGACATGCACACCACCGTTTCGGGCACCTGCGACTATGCGGCCGACGACGAGGCACATGCCTTTGCCATCGCGCGCGACATCTTTGCCCAGACCACGCCGGCGCAAAAGCAGCGCATCGACCGAATCGACCCCGAGCCGCCCCAGTACGACCCGAAGGAGCTGTACGGCATCATCCCCACCGACTGGAAAACCGGTTTCGACATGCGCGAGGTGATCGCCCGCATCGTCGATGGCAGCCACTTCCACGAGTACCAGCCGGGCTACGGCACCTCGCTGGTCTGTGGCTTCGCGCGCATCTGGGGCTGCAAGGTCGGTATCCTGGCCAACAACGGCGTGTTGTTCAACGACAGCTCGCTCAAGGCCGCCCACTTCATGCGCCTGTGCGACCGCGACCGCACACCGCTGGTTTTCCTGCAGAACATCACCGGCTACATGGTGGGCCGCGAGTACGAAGAGCGCGGCATCACCAAAGACGGTGCCAAGATGATCATGACGCAGGTGGGCTGTTCGGTGCCCAAGTTCACCGTCATCGTCGGCGGCTCCTTCGGTGCCGGCAACTACGGCATGTGCGGGCGCGCCTTCGATGGCCGTTTCCTGTGGATGTGGCCGCAGTCGCAGATCGCGGTGATGGGCGCCGAGCAGGCGGCCAACACCCTGGCCGACGTCAAGATCCGCCAGCTGCAGCGCAGCGGCGAGCAGCTCAGCGCTGAACAGATCGACGCCATCCGTCAGCCGGTGCTGGAGAGCTTCCAGGCCGAAAGCGATGCCTACCACTCCACCTCGGAAATGTGGGACGACGGTATCCTCGATCCGGTGGACACCCGCAACGCGCTGGGCATGGCCATCATCGCCTCGCTCAACGCGCCCTTTGGCCAAGAAGGCTACGGCGTGCTGCGCCTCTGAAGTCCCAGGAGCGGTCATGCTGATTCCCCACGAAGCTGCCACCCTGGGCGAGGTGCTGGACGAGGCCGCCCGCCGCTGGGGCGAGCTGCCCCTGCTGGCCGTGCCGGCCAACCCGCAGCGCGCCTACGCGCCCCAGGGCCTGGAATGGACCTACGCCCAGGTGGCAGGGCAGGTGGCCACGCTGGGCGAAGCCTACGCGCGGGCGGGCTACGGCGTGGGCCATCGGGTGGGCTTGCTGCTGGAGAACCGGCTTGAGCACTTCGTGCACAAGTTGGCCATGAACGCGCTGGGCGTGTGTTGTGTGCCACTCAACCCAGACCACCGCCCGGCCGAGATGGCTTATGTGGTGGGCCATGCGAAGCTGGACCTGGTGATCGCGGTGGACAGCCTCATGCCGCTGCTGCGGGCGGCCTTGGATCACACGCCCCAGCGCCCGGCCCTGCGGTCGCTCGAGGCCATCGGACCGCTGCCCGCACCCGCCCGCGCGGCCGAGCCGCGAGCGGTGCGCGCCGACGACATCGCCAGCGTGCTCTACACCTCGGGCACCACCGGCCGGCCCAAGGGCTGCCTGCTGTCGCACCGCTACGAACTGGCGGCCGGCCAGTGGTACGCACAGCGCAGCGGCCTGGCCACCTTTGGTGAGGCGTGCGAGCGCATCTACAACCCGCTGCCGGTGTTCCACGTCAATTCGCTGATCTTTTCCTTTTTCTGCGCCTTGCTCAAGGGCAATTGCCAGGTGCAGACCGACCGCTTCCAGCCCAGTCGGTGGTTCACCGAGGTGCACGAATCGCGTGCCACCGTCGTGCACTACCTGGGCGTTGTGGTGCCCATGCTGCTCAACCAGCCACCGCACCCGCTGGAGCGCGCGCACCAGGTGCGTTTTGCCATCGGTGCGGGCGTGGACCCACAGCGCCATGCCGAGTTCGAGGAGCGCTTCGGCTACCCCTTGATTGAAATCTGGGGCATGACCGAGATGGTGCGCGCCATCTTTGACGCCGACGCGCCACGCCGGGTGGGCACAAGGGCCATCGGCCGCCCACAGCCAGGCCTGGAGGTGCGCGTGGTGGACGATGCCGATGAGGACGTGCCCGATGGCACGCCGGGCCAGATGCTGGTGCGCCACTCGGCCGCCACCCCACGCAAGGACTGTTTCAGCGGCTACCTCGATGACGAGTCCGCCACCGAACAGGCCTGGGCCGGCGGCTGGTTCCACACCGGCGATGTGGTCGCACGCGACGCCGAAGGCGTGCTGCATTTTCTGGAGCGGCGCAAGAACATCATCCGCCGTTCGGGCGAAAACATCGCGGCGGCCGAGGTGGAGGCGGTGCTGCAAAGCCACCCCGCCGTGGCCCAGGCCGCCGTGCTGCCGGTGCGCGACGAGGTGCGCGAAGAAGAGGTGCTGGCCTGCGTCGTGCTCAAGCCTGGCCACGAGGCCCAAGCCCTGGCCAGCGATCCGCTGGCGCAGGCGCTGCTGGCGCACTGCCGCGAGTCGCTGTCCTACTTCAAGGTGCCGGGCTGGCTCTGGTTCACCGACGAGATCCCCACTACCGGCACGCAGAAGGTGCAGAAGCACCAGCTGTTCGCCGCCGGCACCGACCCCCGCCAGGCCCCCGGCATGCTGGACCTGCGCGCCCTCAAGAAACGACAGGCCTCGGCCTGAACCCGGACCACAAACTATGTCAGACGAACACGTGCTCGTGCGCCGCGAAGGCTCGGTGGGGGTGATGACGTTCAACCGCCCCGAGCAGATGAACACCCTGGACCTGCCCATGGTGCGTGCCATGGAGCGCGCCCTGCAAACCCTGGAGGACGACGAGCAGGTGCGGGTGCTGCTGATCACCGGTGGCGAGAGCCGCGTGTTCGTCGCGGGCGGCAACATCGCGGACCTGGAGAGCCGCGACGCACTCGCGCACTACAAAGACTTTGCCGTGCCGCTGCACCGCGTGTTCCGGCGATTCGAGGAATGCCACAAGCCCACCATCGCGGCCGTCAACGGCTGGGCTTTGGGTGGTGGCACCGAGTTCCTGTTGACCACCGACTTGCGTCTGGTGGCCGACGACGCCCAGCTGGGCTTGCCTGAAATCAAGTTGGGCCTGTTCCCGGGCGGTGGTGGATCGCAGCGCCTGATGCGCCAGATATCCCTGTGTCAGGCCAAGATGCTGATGTTCACCGGCGACTTCATCTCGGCGCAGGAAGCCGTGCAGATGGGGCTGGTCAACCGCGTGCTGCCGCGAGAGCGCTTGTTGCCCGAAGCCATGGCGCTTGCGCAGCGCATCGCCGAGAAATCGCCCTGGGCGGTGCGTATGCTCAAGACCAGCATGGTGCACGGCGCCGACATGGCGCTGCCGGCCGCGCTAAACCATGAAATGGCCACCATCAGCCTGCTGCTTGACACGGGCGATGCGCATGAAGGCTGCAAGGCATTTCTGGAGAAGCGGAAACCTGCGTTTCGAGGGGTGTAAAGCTTCCCCCGACTTTCCTTCACGGGCCAATTGGCGAGCGGCATGCGGACTATCTCTGGCGCATGGCAGGCCATCACCCTGAAGCAAGAGATTGGACGAATATCCGGTTTCGTGAACACCTGTTCCCTGCACGAGACCAGGCATCTGATCCTCGCGTGTCATGTTCCGATAGAGCGCCATGACTTGCGGTATCGCCAAACAGGCGGCAAGAAATCACTGGATGAGATTAAGTGAGGAGTCTTCTCAGCCGATCTTCAAACCACCTGAGGGTGACAGCCAGCCTCGCTTACTTCTTCTTTGCCACAGCCGCCTTGAAGCTTGCACCTGGCGTGAACTTTGGCACCGTGGTGGCTGCGATTTTGAGCGCTTCGCCGGTGCGCGGGTTCTTGCCCTTGCGCGCGGCGCGCTTGACGGCCTTGAAGGTGCCAAAGCCGATCAGGGTGACGTCCTGCTTCTTAGCCACAGCCGTGGTGATGGTTTCCAGCAGCGTGTCCAGCGCGCGTGAAGCGGCGGCCTTCGACAGGTCGTTCTTGGAGGCGATGGTTTCGATCAGGTCTTTTTTGTTCATGTGAGGTTCTCCATCCTTGGGTTGATGCAACAGTGCGGTCGCAATTGTGCACAGGCCGTTTGCTGCTGATTCACCCTAGCCTGGTAAGAACAGCCCGCCAATGACGGTTGCAGGCATAGCGCCCACTGGGCTTCATTTCTCCTTGGGCGTCCCGAGCAATGATCGTTCGGTAGCTGGTGGCGCCGCAGTGCCGGCAAGCGTTGATTGCCCGGGGAAGGGCTGATGGCCCAAGCGCAGGCGGAGTGGCTGCAAGCCTCAAATCGGATGTCTGGATCGGCATGCGCGGGGCTGGTTGAAGCTCGGGGCGGCAGTCAAAAAGGAATGATCATCAAGTGGCATATGGTCACTTGATGTCTGCAACGCCAAGGTGTTCATCGAACCAGTGCGCGCAGGGCGTCGGTGGGCGGACCATAACTCACCAGTCGCACATCCAGGTTGTGGCTTGAAGCAAGATTCAGTGCACGGACCATGGCCTCGTGAATCCACTGTGGTGCATTGCCAAACGCCCCACCACCCAGCGAAGTCAGCAGCACCACGTTTGAAGCACCGCGCCGCGCATTCAGCACCCCAGCCAGCAAGGTGGCCTCATAGGCCGACTCCAGAACCAAGCGGGCAAATGCCTCCCAGTGTGCCGCCGCCACCCGCCCATAGGCAACCGGCAGCGCCGAGCAAAACGCCTGACTGACCTGCGGCCCGGGGAGATTGGGACTGTCGGTGACTTCGACGTCCTGGTGCAGCCCGATGCGCAGCAGTCCGCCAAGCTCATCCCGTTGCTGAGCGCTTATCTGGCCCAAGTGGTCAGATATGAGCTGCAATCCGCGCCGCGAGGCCAGCGCATAGCCATTGTGCATGTCCCACAGGTCCGGCACCGCACAACCCAGTACCTGGCTCAGTTGGTCCCCCAGATCACGCAGCCCTTCGAGTTGGCGGTCTGCTGTCTGCCCAGTGTGTTCACCCACTGGAACGAGGTAGTTGCGGTAAATGGTGGCCGCACCGGCCGCCATCGCGCAGGCTGGGCCCTGTGTGCGGTCGTGCTCGTAGCGTGTCACACCGTCTTCCGGCGAAACGCTGGGGCCCACCATCTCCAGGAAGTTGAACTGGCTGGCCACCTGGAAGAGGGCGCCTGCGAACTCCGGGCGCTGGTGCATTTGCCGGACATCGCCGGTGACGATGCTCACCCGCAGGCGACCAGCGTGGCCTGACCCTGCGGCTACCTGCTGTCGCAGTTCGCCCAGAGATGGCATCTCAAACTGCCCGATGCCGTAGCTTTTGCCGTTGACGATTGAGCGCAAGGTGCTGCCTTCCACCTCCAGGCGTGCCTGGGTTTCGGCGTAAGAAGTTTCGCGAAATCCGGTGAGGCGGGTGAACCAGTCCATGGGGCAAAGTGTTGTCAGAGGGCCAAGGGACGCACAGTGTCTGAGTACCGCGGTAGATAGTCCAGCGATACCTTCAGATTGATTTGCTGCCGATCAAGCGCAGTGCTCAATACTGATCCCCAGTGGGTGGTGGACCACCGGCGGTGCAACGCCAGTGTGACTGGGGCGGCTCCCCGATCTTAGTTTTGTTCACCCGCTCATAGCGCTGAGCTCGCCCCCAGCCGGGTCGTATGCCTTCCGTTACTGCGCACACGTTGCACAATATGCCCCACCGGTCACCCTGGGCGGGAAGCTCGGCATCACAGAACGAGCGTTCATCTCGCAATGGACGACCGCAAACGTCGCAGTCGCCAGGTTGCCCCAACCATTCGATGGGTTGGCCTCGGTTCAGACCGGTTGCATTCCCATTCCCGCTGCGGGTTTGCCCTTTTTGCTGAACAGTGTCTTGGTGCCCCATCCTGTCGTGCCCTTCGATTTGAATTTCTCGAAGTAGGCATGATGGACGACATACTTGTCTTTATCCACCTGAGCCACCCCGAGCTCCTTGGCCTTCAGCAGCTTGATCAGACGTGAAATGTCCACCAGCCGGATCGGGATCTGACCCGCACGCCGGGCTTCTTCCTCGGCCTTGACCGTGAACGTCGATGTTGTGAAGAACACCCCGTGCTGAAACCCGTGATCCAGTGCACCCCTGAACTCCCGCACCTCGGCCGGCTGAACCTTGTGGTCCGAGTTGTACTTTTTGCACTGCCATGCGATCCGAAACGACACCAGTGCCAGGTCGTCCACGGCAAAGGTGGCCATGCCATCGATGCCACCGTCGTTGGCCCCCCCCGTCACCGCGATCGATTCAGCGTTGTTGGCAGCCATGATGGCTGCGCACAGGCGCTCGAACCCGATGTCGGAGAGTGACAGCAGGATGTTCTGCAGCTCCAAATCACCCAGACCTACACCTGGCAGTTCGTCCTGAACAGGTTCCAGCAATTGCGCTTGCAGGACATGTCCTGTCGCGTTCTTGCCGCAGATGGCTGCGGCCGTGGCACTGTCCAGTGGCATTTCCCAGCCTGCAGGAGACAGCTGCCACACGCCATGACCGGAAACGTCTTTCGTCTCGAGCATGCCAGCGTTGACCAGGTGCAGTCGCGCAAAGCGCATGTCGTTCTGGTACTTGGGCTCACCCGAGACTTCGGTTTCGTCGATCTCTTCGCCGCTCGCGCTCATCTGGTCGACGATGGTCGCGCGCACGATGCTGGTCTTGGCCTTGCCCCCAAGTTCGCGCAGCACTGCGACGATTTTGGGCACGTACAGCGCTGCTCCAGTCAAGACTGTGCTGGTTGGCGGGGCTGGCATGGGAGTTACATAATTTGCATAATCGGCAAATTGTAGATGGCAATTTGCGCATCGTGCTTTGTGCAATCGACGGGTTCTTTTGAGAATCCGCACCCATGCAGATTGGCAAAGTCATACGGGTGTTGCGCAAGGAGAGGGACCTGAGCCTGGAGTCCCTGGCATTTGACGCAGCCACCGATGCCAGCAATCTGTCACGGATCGAGCGGGGCATCCAGCAGCCAACTGAAGAGGGGCTGCAGTCGATCGCCAAGGCGCTGGGTACATCTGTGGCCGCCATGTACGCCCTGGCCGAGGGCAAGCGCCTGGCCGGTGACGACGACCACTCGTTGGTCAGGCCCGAAGACATGGCGCGTGAGGCGATGCAAATGCGCAAATACTTCCGGTCGCTGAATCCGGAGTACCAACGCTTGGCGTTGGAGCTCGTGAAAACCTTGGTCAAAGCGCAAGGCAAGGCGACCTGAGCGCGGCGCGACAACCTCACGGTTGTTCAAAGTGCCATTTGGGCGCCGTCATCGCTTCTGGACAGCGCCGCCGTCTTGGCCAATGCCATCCACACATCGAACCGTAATCCGGTGAACGGCTGCTTGGGCGCCACCCGCACGATCTCCACTCTTGTTGTCGCGGCCACCATCACCCCGCACTCGGCCGGCACCTCGTCTGCGTCCGCGATCGGTTGCCCTTTGGCGTTCAGGCCTAGCACGTAGTACACCTGCGAGGCCATTGCCAGGTAGGCGGCTCGCTTCTCGGGTCGCTTCAGGTCACCCAACAAATCCGCACGGCTGACCTTGATCTCATGCACGACGGGTTCCAGGTACGCCTCCACCGTGGTGTGGCGGATGCTGAACACATCGGGGATGGCCTGGGTCCAAGCACCTTCCACTTGCGCCCGTAGCGCCAACTGCGTCCAGGCGATGCGCCCGTCCTGCTGCATGCGCTGGGCAACCTGCATCACCAGCTCATCGTGGGCGCTACGGTTGGCGCGGTTGGTGGCATGCGCATCAGCCAACGCCTGTAGCCCCGCAGGTGTCAGGTGCAGCGTTTCCCGACCCTGGTCGTCCCGCTCGGCCTGCACCAAGCCAGCCACGATCAGGTCCACCTCCAGCGGGTCACGACAAGGCCAGCCCGACGATCGGTAAATCTCCCGCAGCCGGGTCAGGTGCCGGCGGGTGATGCGCGGTGGTGTCGGGTTCTCCGTCACGCTTTCCTGCGCCCCCGCTCAGGCTCTTGTGTGGCCATCAGCAGCTGAGCCGGGTACGGCTGCATCAAGGTATCCGTCCGGCAAAGTCATCCTGACGGCCAGCACGAGGCCGGCGCTGCACCTCAGGTGGCTGGTGACCAGCGATGCGGCAGCAACTCGTCGATACGGCTGGCCGGATGCGTTGGCAAGCGCTCG
>NZ_JBHTCA010000019.1:0-81397 GCF_042665215.1 Hydrogenophaga atypica | reverse complement strand
AGAGGCCCGGCCTGGGCATAGAGATCGACATGGCCGAGGTCGCGAAGGCCCACCAGCTCTACCAACAACATGGCCTGGGCGCGCGCGACGACGCCATGGCCATGCAGTACCTGATCCCGGGCTGGACGTTCGACCACAAACGGCCTTGCCTGGTGCGCTGAACCGATTTTTCACACGTCATCACAAGGAGGAGACCCCATGACACACACCACCCTGCGCCAACTGGCCTTGGCCGCTGCCGCTGCCCTCGTTTGCCATACTGCCAATGCTGCCGAGACATTGCGCCTGGCCCACGGCCTCAACGACACACACCCAGTACACAAGGCCATGGAGCGTTTTGCCGAACTGGCCAAACAAAAAACCAAGGGCGAGGTCGAGATCAAAATTTTCCCCAACGGTACCCTGGGTGGAGAACGTGAAACCCTGGAGCAGGTGCAGAACGGCGTGCTGGAGATGACCAAGGCCAGTGCCTCGCCGCTCGAAACCTTCGCGCCTGAGTACAAAGTCTTCAACCTGCCTTTCGTGTTCCGCGACAAAACACACTTCTTCAAAGTGTTGGACGGTCAAGTGGGTGCGAACATCCTGGCCTCCTCGCGTGCGCGTGGCTTCATCGGGCTGGCGTTCTATGACTCGGGTGCGCGCAGCTTCTACGCCAAGAAGCCCATCACCAGTCCTGACGACCTCAAGGGCATGAAAATCCGCGTGCAACAAAGCCCCACCACCATCAAGATGATTCAGGCCTTGGGCGCATCGCCCACGCCCATGCCCTGGGGGGAGGTCTACCCGGCCTTGCAGGCGGGCGTGGTGGACGGTGCGGAAAACAACGTGACGGCGCTGACCAGCGGCCGTCACGGTGAAGTCAGCAAGTTCTTCTCCGTCACGGAGCACCAGATGGTGCCGGACGTGCTGGTGATCTCCACCGCCAAGTGGGACTCGCTCAAGAAGCCGGTGCAGGACGCGCTGCGTGAAGCGGCCCAAGAGTCCTTTGTCTACCAGCGCCAGCTGTGGGCCGATGCCGAAAAAGCCGAGACCACAGCCGCAGAAAAGATGGGGGTGAAGTTCAACACCCCGTCCAAGGCCGCCTTTGTGACCAAGGTTCAACCCATGATGGACGCCGAGCGCAAGAACGCCAAGATTGCCGGACTGCTGGACCAGATCGAGGCCACCCGCTGACCTGACCACGAGACCCGCCGGTGGCCCTGCGGGTCTCTCGCCGCCACAGGAGAAAATCCCATGCTCAACACCTTGCGCACAGGCGTGGACCGACTGCTACAAGCCGCCCTCGTCTTGTGTTTCGCTGTTCTGTCATTTTGTGTGCTGTGGCAGGTCTTCACCCGCTACGTGCTCAACGACCCATCGACATTCACCGAAGAGGTGTCGCGTTTTGCTGTCATCTGGCTCAGCCTACTGGGCACTGCCTATGCCTGCGGGAAGCTTGAGCACATGGCCTATGACATGTGGGCAGCCAAGCTCAGCGGCCCTGCACTGCTGCGCCACATGCAGATGGTGGCCTTGATCGTGCTGCTGTTTGTCGTCGCCGTTTTCGTCTACGGCGGCGGTAAGCTGGTACTGCGTGCACATGAGGTCGAACAACTGTCGGCCACACTGGAGGTGCCCATGTCGTGGGTCTACGCCTGCATCCCACTGTCGGGCCTGTGCATGACTTTCTACCAGCTCGCCATCCTGATCGCCCCCGAGCGTTTCAAGGCTCCCGATGAGGTGAAGGACGCACTCGACCACGCCGAAAAGGAGATCGCCGCATGACCACAGCACTGCTTATTTTGGGCGTCGTCTTCACCGTTTTGCTGCTGATCGGCGTACCGGTCAGCTTCTGCATTGGCATCGGCACCCTGATCGCACTGTTGACGGTGACGCCCACCATTGACACGGCGCTGATCGTCTCGGCGCAGCGCATCGCCTCCAGTCTGGACAATTTCACCTTGGTCGCCATTCCATTGTTCATCCTGGCCGGCAGCCTCATGAACACCGGCGGGATCGCCCACCGACTGATTGACCTGGCCAAAGCGCTGGTGGGCTGGCTGCCTGGTTCGCTGGCCCACATCTCAGTAGTGGCCAATGCGCTGTTTGGCGCGATCTCCGGCTCCGCCGTGGCCAGCGCGGCCACCGTGGGCGCCACGCTGTCGCCATTGCAACGCAAGGCAGGCTACAACATGCCCATCTGCGCTGCAGCCAACGTGGCAGCCTCGCCCTGCGGCTTGTTGATCCCGCCTTCTGGCGCGCTCATCGTCTATTCATTGATTTCAGGCGGTACGCCCATCGATGTGTTGTTTGTGGCAGGTTATATCCCCGGCCTGATGATGGGCGGTGCCGTCATGTTGTGGCTGGCCGTGTTGGCCGCTCGGGGCGACTTGCCGCGCGACGTGCGTCGCTACGGGCTGGGGGAATCGGTGCAAATTTTTCTGCGCGCCCTGCCGGCACTGGCCATGATTTTTATCGTCATGGGTGGCATCGTCGGGGGCATTTTCACCGCCACCGAGGCCGCTGGGGTGGCCGCGTTCTACACCCTGCTGCTGAGCCTGGCCTACCGCAGCCTGAGTTTGGGCAACCTGCTCAAGGGCATGCTCAACGCCGCCGTGGGCACCGCCGTGGTGATGCTGATGGTGGGGGTGTCAATGACCATGTCGTGGCTACTGGCCAGCACCGGCTCGGTGCAGGCTCTGGGCAACGCCATCATTGAGTTGTCGTCCAACCCTTGGGTGTTGCTGTTGCTGCTCAACGTGTTGCTGTTGCTGTTGGGCACCTTCCTGGACATCACACCCGGCCTGCTGATCTTCACCCCCATTTTTCTGCCGGTGGCAGTCAAACTGGGCATCTCGCCGGTGCACTTCGGCATCATCATCACGTTCAACCTGTGCATAGGCTTGGCCACCCCACCAGTGGGCAGCACCTTGTTTGTGGCCGCACGCACCGCCAAGGTGCCGCTGGCCGCACTCACGCGGCCCCTGCTGCCCATGTTTGCTTTCCTCATCCTGGCCCTTGGGCTGGTCACTTTTATCCCCGCCTTGTCGCTCTGGCTGCCTGAACTGCTGCTGGGCAAAACCGGCTGAAATCATCCCTCATGCGGCTCGACCAACCTCCCGTCTTCTCGCTCCACGCCCACCACGGCAACCACCTCAAACTCAGCAGCCCCGAAGGCCACACAGCCCACGTCTTTGTGCTCGAAGACGACATCGTGAGGTTGATGGTGCTGCCGGGTGGTCACGTGCACATGCCACGCACCTGGGCCGTCGCGCCGGGGCTGACCGATCTCCCGCCTGAAGGCCGTGACCGTTTCGACCTCAGCGGCTTCGCGCTGCCCCGCTTTGAACTGGAACAGGCAGATGGCGAGCTGAGCGTCTGTACCCGACAGGTGCGCCTGCGTATCCGCCTGGCTGGCCTTCACTGCAGTTGGGACACCCGTTGCGACGATGGCTCATGGCAAACCGTGTTGCGTGATCGTGCCACCCAGGCCTACAACTTCGGCTGGTGGGACCAGCGTGTGTACCACTACGTGCAGCGCGAGCCAGGTGAGCGGTACTACGGCCTGGGCGAGCGTGCGGGCGAAGCCAACCGCGCAGGCCAGCGCTACCGCATGTGCAACCTCGACCCCATGGGCTACAGCGCACGCCACACGGACCCACTCTACAAGCACATTCCCTTCTATATCACCCGCAGCCAAGGCGAGGCCTGCGCCAGCCACGGCCTGTTCTACGACACACTGGCCGAATGTGTGTTCGACATGGGACGTGAGATGGACAACTACCACGGCCCCTACCGGCACTTCGTCGCCGAACACGGTGACCTGGATCTGTACTTCATTGCAGGTGCGCAGCCAGCCGATATCACGCGCCGCTACACCTGGCTGACCGGGCGGCCCGCCTTTGCGCCGCGTCATGCCCTGGGGTACTCGGGCTCCACCATGGGCTACACCGACGCGCCGGATGCGCACGCGCGCATGGACGACTTCCTGCAGCGCTGCGCCGAACACGACATCCCCTGCGACTCCTTCCACCTGTCCTCAGGCTACACCTCGATTGGGAAAAAGCGCTACGTCTTCCATTGGAACCGCGAAAAGTTTCCCGACCCCGCAGGCTTCGTGCAGCGCTGGCGCGATCACGGCGTGCGGCTGTGCGCCAACATCAAACCGGCGTTGCTGCGGGACCATCCGCGTTTTGCCGAAGCGTCCCAGGCCGGGCTGCTGGTGCAGGACCCGGACGGCCAGCCCACGGCCACACAGTTCTGGGACGACTCCGGCGCATACCTGGACTTCACCCAGCCCGCCACCATCACCTGGTGGAAGGCCTGCGTGACAGAAAGCCTGCTGGAGATGGGCGTAGCCGCCACTTGGAACGACAACAACGAGTACGAAATCTGGAGCGCCCAGGCACGCATCCATGGCTTCGGTCAGCCTCGCGCCGCACGCGAGGCGCGGCCCTTGCAAACGCTGCTGATGATGCAGGCCTCGCATTCGGCGCAGGCGGCGTTTTCGCCGGATGAGCGGCCATGGCTGGTGTCGCGCTCGGGCATGCCAGGCATGCAGCGCTATGTGCAGACTTGGTCGGGCGACAACCGCACCTCTTGGGAAACACTGCGCTACAACATACGCATGGGTCTGGGCCTGGCGATATCAGGCATCTCCCACACCGGACACGATGTCGGGGGGTTTTCCGGCCCAGCGCCCGATCCGGAGCTGTGGCTGCGATGGGTGCAGTTCGGCATATTCATGCCGCGTTTTTCTATCCACTCATGGAACGATGACGGCAGCGTCAACGAACCCTGGATGTACCCACAAACCACACCGGCATTGCGTGGGCTGATGCAGTTTCGCTGCCGCCTGATGCCCTACCTCTACCACCTGCTGTGGCGCTACCACAGCGCCTATGAGCCAATGATCCGGCCAACCTGGCACGATTTTCCAGCCGACGCGCAATGCGACGAAGAGAACGATGACATGCTGTTGGGGCCAGACCTGCTGGTAGCAGCCGTGGTGGAGCCGGGACAGCGCGAGCGCCGCGTCTGGCTGCCGGGCCAAGGCGGCTGGTACGACTGGCGCAGCGGCGCGCTCCACACCGCCGGTCAGTGGATCACTTTGGCCGCCCCACTCGATGGACCCCCGCCTTTGTTGGCACGGGAGGGCTGCGCGATTCCACTCAACACGGCACAAGCGGGCTTTCGCCGCACCGAGGACGAGCGTGGTTTCCGAGTCTTTCCGTTTCAGCACATCGGTGATTTCGAATCATTCTGCTTCGAAGACGATGGCCTTAGCAACGCTGCTCTTGCTGGGCAACACGGTCACTGGCGGGTGCGGGTCAGCAGCCAAACACAATGCCTGCGCATCGAGGTCCATCGCCTTGGCCCACTGCCCCCCACACAACACACGCTGTCCCTGTGGCTACCGCCGGACGAAAACCGCCCCGTTGAACTGGTAGGGGCATGCCTGCAGAGCGAGCAACACGACACCGACCAGTGGCGCCGTTTGGACATCCGCGTTGTCCAATGATTGAAGCAATCAGCGCAGGTAGGCGTCAAACCCGGTCTTGAGGATGAGTGCGCTGACCACCACAATGAACACGCCGCGCACAAAACCCGCGCCGTGTTTGAGCGCCAGGCGTGTGCCGAGCACGCTGCCCAGCACATTGGCCACCGCCATCACCAACGCAAAGTGCCACCACACGTGGCCCTTCCACGCAAACAACATCAGGGCCGAGGCGTTGCTGGCGGTGTTGAGCAGTTTGGCCGATGCGCTGGCGTTCAAAAAGTCGTAGCCCAGCCAGCGCACAAACAGGAAGACGAAGAAGCTGCCGGTGCCGGGGCCAAAAAAGCCGTCGTAGAAGCCGATGACCAGCCCCAGCGTGCTGGCCGCCATCGCCTCGCGGGCATCCACAAAACGCGGCGTGTGGTGGCGCCCCAGTTCTTTTTTGAGCAGGGTGTAGATCAACACCAGCACCAAAATCGCGGGCAACACCTTGCGCAGGAACTCGGGCGATATGACCGTGACTGTCCAGGCCCCGGCAAGCGAGCCGGCAAAACACACGGCCACGGCGGGCAACAAGGCGCGCCAGCGCAGGTTCACCCGGTTCGCGTACTGCCAGGTGGCCGCCGCCGTGCCCCACACCGAAGCGCCCTTGTTGGTGCCAAACAGCGTGGCCGGATGGGCCGCAGGAAAGGTGGCGAACAGCGCTGGCACCAGCACCAGGCCGCCGCCTCCCACAATCGAATCCACAAAACCAGCCAGACCCGAGGCCAGCGTCACCACAATCCATTCCATGGGAAGGATTGTCGCACCCGCTGTCACAGGGGCACGCGGCGCTCCAGCAGGGCTTTGAGGCGTGGCAAGGCGGCCGTCATGGCGGCACGCCCGGCTTCAATCGAACGCTGACGCGACGCAAAGTCGGCGCTGCCGACGCCGGCCAGCGCGGGCCGAACCACCAGATCGGCGCTGCCCAGCTCCAGCCGGTTGATGCTCTGCCCCATGATGGCAAAGGTCTGCAGCAACATGCGGAAGGTGTCGTTGGTGGGATTGCCCTCGGGCGCGCTGGAGATGTCCACCGCGATCACCAGCTCGGCCCCCATCTGACGCGCCTGGCGCACCGGCACCGGTGCCACCAAGCCACCGTCCACGTACTCGCGGCCACTGATGTCCACCGGCACGAACACCCCGGGCACGGCGCTGGAAGCGCGCACCGCCGTGCCGGTGTCGCCACGCCGGAAGACCACACCTTCGCCGCGCTGCAGTTCGGTGGCCACGACGCCCACGGGCAGCACCATCTGCTCCAGCAGCTTGCCTCCCACCTGCTGGTTCACGTAGCGCGCCAGCGCGTCGCCACGCAACATGCCACGGCTGAACAAGGGCAAGGTCCAGTCGGTGATGGCCGCCTCCTCCATTGACAAAGCGGCCCGCTCCAATTCCGCGCCGTTTTTGCCACTGGCGTACAAGACCGCCACCAGGCTGCCCGCCGAGGTGCCGGCCACCATCGCCGGGCGAATGCCGTTGCGCTCCAGCACCTGGATGACCCCAATGTGCGCAAACCCACGTGCCGCGCCGCCTCCCAGGGCCAGGCCCACGCGCAGCGGCCGCGTGGGCGCGGGTTGCGCCACGGGTGCTGGCGTGGGCTCAGGCGGCGTGGGCGGCTGCGGCGGCGTGGTGCACGCCGCCAGCACGACCAGCCCCAGCAGCATGCCCATACGCCACAGCCCATCCCGAACATGGATCTTCATTAAGAATGATTCGCGTTAGTGTTAATATGCCGCTGATTTTATCTGTCCACAGGAAAGTGACCATGCGTCTGAACGTCCGCCCCACCCTCGTGTTTGCTGCTGCGCTTGTGGCCCTGTCTGCGCCCGTGCTGGCGCAAGACAAAGTGCTCAACCTGTACTCGGCGCGTCATTACCAGACCGACGAGACGATGTACGAAGCCTTCACCAAGGCCACCGGCATCAAGATCAACCGCGTGGATGGCGATGACGCCGGCATTGTGAACCGACTCAAGGCCGAGGGCGCGTCTTCGCCGGCCGATGTGGTGCTGCTGGTGGATGCCGCCCGCATGGCCTCGGCCGACAGCCAGGGGCTGTTCCAGCCCATCCAGTCCAAAGTGCTGGACGACGCCATTCCCGCCCACCTGCGCGCTGCGCGCACGGCCGACGGCGTGACCTGGACCGGCTTCTCGACACGCGCCCGTGTGGTCGTTTACGACCCGCTGCGGGTCAAGGCCGCCGACGTGGCCACCTACGAGCAACTGGCCGACCCCAAGCTCAAGGGCCTGGTCTGCACCCGCGCCGGTTCGCACCCGTACAACCTGTCGCTGTTTGCCACCGTGGTCGAGCGCCTGGGCGACGCCCAGGGCGAAGCCTGGCTCAAGGGTTTGGTGGCCAACATGGCGCGCGACCCCAAAGGTGGCGACACCGACCAGGTCAAGGCCGTGGCCTCGGGTGAATGTGGGGTTGCGGTGACCAACTCCTACTACGTGGCGCGCCTGATCAAGTCCAGCAAACCCGAAGACCGCGCGGTGATGGAAAAAGTGCGCGTGGTCTTCCCCAACCAGGGCACCTCCGGCACCCACGTCAACATTGCAGGCGCTGCGGTGGCCAAACACGCCAAGAACCGCGCCAACGCCATCGCGTTCATGGAGTACCTGGCCAGCCCGTCGGCCCAGAACTACTTTGCCGACGGAAACAACGAGTTCCCGGTGGCCAAGGGCGTGAAGTCGGACAACCCCGCCATCAAGGCCATGGGCGGCGAGAACTTCAAAGGCGACAACGTTTCGCTCACCGTGGTGGCCAAGAACCTGCCCAAGGTGCAACAGATGCTGGATCGGGTCGGCTACAAGTAAAGACCACCCCGTTGCTTGCCCGCTTCGCGTGGCCGCATCCCCCTCAAGGGGCGACACCAGCCGTCCGGCAAAGCCGGCCCGGCGGTGTCCCCCGGCAATATCCTCCACAAAAAAACCGGCCCATGCCGGTTTTTTTGTGGGTAAAACCAAGACGACAGAAAAAGACCCGACCGCTTGCGCTGGTCGGGCCAAACATCTTTTGGAGATGATCTCTCTGACGGCTCAGTGACGGCAGGCCCTCGCGGGCCCGCCGTGTGGTTCAACGGTTGTAGGCGGTTTCGCCGTGCGAGCGGATGTCCAAACCTTCGCGCTCGTCTTCCTCGCTGACACGCAGACCAATCACCATGTCAACGATCTTGTAGGCCACGAAGGACACCACGCCCGACCACACGATGGTGATCAGCACGCCCTTGAGCTGGATCCAGACTTGCGAAGCGATGGAGTAGTCGGCAGCGGTCACCATGGTGGCAGTGACCCAGTCGGCCACGAAGCCAGGGCCACCCAGTGCGGGGCTGTTGAACACGCCCGTCAGCAAGGCACCCACAATGCCGCCCACGCCGTGAACACCGAACACGTCCAGCGTGTCGTCGGCACCCAGCATGCGCTTGAGACCAGTCACACCCCACAGGCAGGCGAAGCCAGCGATGAAGCCGATCACCAACGCGCCACCGATGCCCACGTTGCCGGCAGCTGGCGTGATGGCCACGAGGCCGGCCACGGCACCAGAGGCGGCACCCAGCATCGACGCCTTGCCCTTGTGCATGGCTTCACCCACGCACCAGGCCAGCACGGCGGCAGCGGTGGCGGCAAAGGTGTTGATGAAGGCCAGGGCAGCAAAGCCGTTGGCTTCCAGGGCGGAGCCGGCGTTGAAGCCGAACCAGCCCACCCACAGCAGCGAGGCGCCCACCATGGTCAGCGTCAGGCTGTGCGGGGCCATGGCTTCCTTGCCGTAGCCGATGCGCTTGCCCACCATGTAGGCACCCACCAGGCCGGCGACAGCGGCGTTGATGTGCACCACGGTGCCGCCGGCGAAGTCCAGCGCGCCGTGTTGCCAGATCAGGCCGGCCTTGCCGGTCATCTCGGCGGCCACTTCGGCCGAGCTGTAGGCGTCCGGGCCCATCCAGAACCACACCATGTGGGCAATCGGCAGGTAGCTGAAGGTGAACCAGATCACCATGAACAGCAGCACGGCCGAGAACTTGATGCGCTCGGCAAAGGCGCCCACGATCAGCGCGCAGGTGATGCCGGCGAACGTGGCCTGGAAGGCGGCGAAGCTGATCTCAGGAATCACAACGCCCTTGCTGAAGGTCGCCGCGTTGGCAAATGTGCCCGCCGCGTTGTCCCAGATGCCGTTCATGAACAGCCGGTCAAAACCACCGATGAAGGCGTTGCCCTCGGTGAACGCGAGGCTGTAGCCATACACAAACCACAGCACCGAGATCAGCGAGAAGGTGACCATGACCTGCATGAGCACCGACAGCATGTTCTTGCTGCGGACCAGGCCGCCGTAGAACAAGGCCAGGCCAGGCACTGTCATCAGGATGACGAGCAAGGTGGCGACCATCATCCAGGCGGTGTCACCCTTGTTGGGGACGGGCGCCGGAGCCGCTTCGGCGGCAGCGGGTGCCGCAGCGGCAGGCGCAGCGGCCGGTGCGGCGTCAGCGGCTGGCGCCGCCGGGGCGGCCGCAGCAGCAGGCGCCTCGGTGGCGGCAGGCGCAGCGGTCTGGGCCATGGCGGTGAACCCGCCGAAGGTCAGACTCAGGCCCAGGAACAGGCCAGTGATCAGTTTTTTCATGGGATGACTCTTTCTTCTGCGATGGGTTGCCGCTGTCAGAGCGCTTCTTTGCCGGTCTCGCCGGTGCGGATGCGCACGACCTGGTCCAGGCTGTAGACAAAAATCTTGCCGTCGCCAATCTTGCCGGTACGCGCCGCACCTTCGATGGCTTCGATGACGCGATCGACCAGTTCGTCGGCAACCGCCGCTTCGATCTTGACCTTGGGCAGGAAGTCGACAACGTACTCGGCGCCGCGGTACAGCTCGGTGTGCCCTTTTTGGCGGCCAAAGCCTTTGACTTCGGTGACGGTGATGCCCTGCACGCCGATGCCCGAAAGTGCTTCGCGCACTTCGTCCAGCTTGAAGGGTTTGATGATGGCGGTGACCAGTTTCATGGGGTTCCTCTCGATCGCGTTTCGGTCCGGCCCACCCCCGGCGGCGGTGGGCCGGCGGGTTATCACATGGCCTTGGCGAAGGTCACGACCAGGCGGTTCTTGTTGATGTCGCCGTAGACGTCTTTCTTGTTGGCACCCACCAAAGCGCCCTTGACCGAGTAGCCGTCGCCCAGGTCGTAGCCCAGGCCAACGCTGTAGTCGGTGTAGTCGGTGTAGTCGGTGCCGTTCTTGAAATCGGTGAAGCCGACACCCACGCTGGCGGTCAGGCCTTTGGCCACTTCCATCGAGTAGCTCAGGCTCAGGTAGCCGGCCTTGCTGCCACCGAAGTACATGTCGGACACGGTGCGGTAGTACTTGGCACCAAAGCCGGCAAAGCTCACGCCCGCATAGATTTCATTGGTGTTGGCCATGCCAGCGCCGGGGTACATGTAACGCAGGAAACCGACGTCGTAACCCACACCAGCCACTTCGCCCTTGTAGCCACCGTAGATGTCGGTCTCCAGGCTGTTGCCCGGCAGCCAGTTGACGTTGGAGTTCCAGATACCCACATAGGCACCGCTGCTGTGCGCGTAGTCAAAACCGCCTTGCAGGGCGGGCTTGTTGGCGGTCTGGTCCTGGCCACGGAACTTGTAGCTGCTGTTGATCGACACGTTGGCCGACAGCTGGGCAGAAGCCAGCATGGGCGCAGCAGCCAGCGCAACGATGGCCAAAGACTTGAATGCAGAAATTTTCATGGAGGACTCCGGTGGTTGATGGAAGACGGGGCCTCTTAAGCAGGGACTGTGCCAAGCAATGTCAATTCGGTGCCCAAGCCCATGCCACAGGCCTGTCCGCAGGGTAGGATGCGCCCACATCTGCGCCAAAATGCGCCCGCCCCAGCGCTTTCGCGCGTGGCGGCCAGCGTTTTCGCACCAACAACGTGCATTTCAGGGTCGGTACGCGCCGCCAGGGCAATGCACCAAATCAGGGAGTGGCGCCATGGGCTTGTCTTTGGTGCACAGCCGGGCCTTGGTGGGCCTGGACGCACGGCCGGTGCGTGTGGAGGTTCACCTGGCCAATGGCCTGCCCAGCTTCACGCTGGTGGGTTTGGCCGAAACCGAGGTGAAGGAGGCGCGCGAGCGTGTGCGCTCTGCCCTGCTCAACGCCGGGCTGGACTTCCCCTCCAACAAGAAGATCACCGTCAACCTCGCACCCGCCGACCTGCCCAAGGACTCGGGCCGATTTGACCTGCCGATCGCGCTGGGCCTGCTGGCCGCCAGCGGCCAGATCCAAACCGAGCGTCTGAACGGCTGGGAGTTTGCGGGTGAGTTGTCGCTGGGCGGCGAACTGCGGCCGGTCCGGGGCGCGCTGGCCATGGGCCTGGCCACCGGGGACCCACTTGGTGCCAGCCCCAGCCGCTTGGTGCTCCCGCCCGGCAGCGCCGAAGAGGCGGCCATGGTGCCCAGCGCACAGGTCTACCGCGCACACCACCTGCTGGACGTGGTGCGCCAATTTCTGCCCGACGCTTCGCTGGAGTCCATCGCCAGCGGCCCGGACGACGGCGCGGGTTGGTGCCGTGTGCGCAACGAGGCACCCACAGAGGGTCACCGCAGTGGCCGGCCCGACTTCGCGGATGTCAAGGGGCAGCCCCAAGCACGGCGGGCGCTGGAGATCGCTGCGGCAGGTGGACACAGCCTGCTGCTGGTGGGCCCACCGGGCAGTGGCAAGTCCATGCTGGCCCAGCGTTTCGCCGATCTGTTGCCCCCCATGACCGAGGCAGAAGCGCTGGAGGCCGCCGCAGTCGCGTCGCTGGCAGGGCGTTTCCAGCGTGAGGCCTGGGGACAGCGCCCCGTGGCCGCCCCCCACCACACCGCCAGCGCCGTGGCGCTGGTGGGAGGCGGATCGCCACCACGCCCCGGCGAAATCTCCCTGGCGCACCAGGGTGTGCTGTTTCTCGATGAATTGCCCGAGTTCCCCCGCGCGGCCCTGGAAGCGCTGCGCGAACCCCTGGAAACCGGCCGGGTGCGCATCTCCAGGGCGGCACATCAGACGGAGTTTCCTGCACGCTTCGTGCTCGTGGCAGCCATGAACCCGTGCCCGTGTGGCTACCTCGGCCATCGCCAACGCGCCTGCCGCTGCACGCCCGACCAGATTCACCGCTACCAGGGTCGCGTCAGCGGGCCACTGCTCGACCGCATCGACATGCACATCGAAGTGCCCGCCTTGCCCCCTGACGCCTTGCTGGCCCCCCAACAGGGGGAGACCACCGCCGAGGTGGGCACCCGGGTTCAGGCCGCTCGGGCGCTGGCACTGGCCAGACAGGGGCGCCCCAACCAGGCCCTGGACGGGGAGGCATTGGACACCCACGCCCAAGCCACACCCGAAGGCATGGCGCTGTTGCAGAAAATCGCCACCCGCCTGGCGTGGTCGGGGCGCAGCACCCACCGCACGCTGCGCGTTGCCCGCACCATCGCCGATCTGGCCGGCAGCCCACAGGTGGAGCCTGCACACATGGCCGAGGCGGCCCAGTACCGGCGGGCGTTGCGCAACCCGTAAATATGTGAGCACTTGTGACAATCACACCCTGGGTGCTGCCGATTCGCGCTTACCATAAGCGCCACCCGCCTGCCCACAGGGCTGTTCTGCTGTAGGGATGGCGACCTCACCCCATTGCACGCCATGTCCATGAGCCCGTCCGCAGCGCAAGAACCTACCCGCACCTCCACCGCACCGGCGGCATTTTTCTGGCCCACTCCACCTTATGCGAGCTACCGCGACGACACCGGTGCGGTGTCGGGCTGGCCTTGTGCGGTTGAAGGGGCCAACGGACAGACCCGCAATTGCCTGCTGATGACGGTGATCCCGGCCAACCGCGCGGCCTTGATCCAGGTGCCGCCCGCGCAAGTGAACATGCCACTGCGGTTTGCCATGTTCCGGCGCATCGTCTTGAAAACACCGCTGGCACCCAGCGGCCCAGCGGTGGACGCCGACGGTTTTGCCCAAAGCGAATTGCTGGACTACCGCCAGCGCCTGCACTACCGCGTGCACCTGGCGGATGGCAGCTCGGTCGAGGGCGAAACCGTGGGCCACGTGGAAAACGCCACCGGCCTGTTTCTGTTCCACCCGCTGGACGACCGCGACACGGTGGAACGGGTTTTTTACCCCCGCGAGGCCTACCGGGAGGTGCAACTGGGCGAGTCCATTGGCCAGGTGCTGGTGGACAGCCAAGCGGTGACCAAGGAACAGGTGGAGCGTGCAGCCGCCGAACAGGAGAACCTGCGCAACCGCAAGCTGGGTGACTACCTGGTGATCAAGGAAATCGTCCAGCCCGAACAGCTGCTGCAGGCGCTGGACCAGCAGTCCAAGATGCCCATGGTGCGCATCGGCGAAGCCTTGACCGCGCTGGGACTGATTTCGGACGACCAACTCAAGGACGCGCTCGACAAGCAGAAAACCGAACGCACCGTGCCCCTGGGGGAACTGCTGGTCAAAAGCGGGCTGCTGTCGCGTCAGGACCTGCAAACCGCGCTGGCGCGCAAGATGGGCTTCCCGCTGGTGGACGTGGCGGGCTTTCCCATCGAGGCCGATGCGCTGCGCAAGGTGCCGTTTGCCATGGCCAAGCGGCTCAAGGTGCTGCCGCTGCTGTGCCGCGACGGGGTGCTCATCGTCGCCGCCGAAGACCCATCCAAACGGGCGACCATTGAAGAGTTGGAGTTCACCACCCAGAACAAAGTGGTGGCGGCGCTGGCGGGCATTTCGCAGCTGGCGCAGGCCTTGCCTGCGGCCTACGGCAAGTTTGGGCTGGATGCGTCGAAAGTGCTGTCCATGCCCGGGCGCAACGACGAACAGGAGCCGGCCACGGCCGACAAGCTGCTGGAGTCGCTGGAACAACAATCCGGTTTCGCCGAACTGGACAACGAGCCGCTGATCGAACAGTCGGACAACTCGCTGGTGCGCCTGATCAACACCATGATCATCGACGCCTGCAACCAACGCGCGTCCGACATCCACGTCGAAACCTACCCGACCAAACGCAAGGTGCGCATCCGCTTCCGCAAGGACGGGCATCTGGCCCCCTACATGGAGCTGCCCCACACCTACCGCGCGGCCCTGGTGGCGCGCATCAAAATCATGTGCGACCTCGACATCTCCGAGCGCCGCAAACCGCAGGACGGCAAGATCGAGTTCGCCAAGTTCTCCAGCCAGTACCCGGTGGAACTGCGTGTGGCCACCGTGCCCACCCAGGGCGGGGCCGAAGACGTCGTGATGCGCATCCTGGCCTCGGCCAAACCCCTGCCCATGCCCGACCTGGGCCTGAGCGCGCCCAACCTGGCACAGCTCAAGGACGCCGTGGAGCGACCCTACGGCATGGTGTTGTGTGTCGGCCCCACGGGTTCGGGCAAAACCACCACGCTGCACGCGGTGTTGCAGCACCTCAACACCCCGCGCCGCAAGATCTGGACGGCGGAAGACCCCATCGAAATCACCAACCCCGACTTGCGGCAGGTGCAGGTCAATCCCAAGATCGACTGGACGTTTGCGAAGGCCCTGCGCTCTTTCCTGCGCGCCGACCCCGACATCATCATGGTGGGCGAAATCCGCGACCAGGAAACCGCCCAGGTGGCCATCGAAGCCTCGCTGACCGGCCACTTGGTGCTCAGCACGCTGCACACCAACAGCGCGCCTGAAACCATCCTGCGCCTGCTCGACATGGGCATGGACCCGTTCAACTTCTCCGACTCACTGCTGGCGGTGGTGGCGCAACGCCTGGTGCGTCAGTTCTGCAACGAATGCCGCAAAACCGAGGTGGCCAGTACCGAACAGGTGGACGAGTTGGTGCGCGACTACCTGCGCGCCTTCCCCGACGACCTGCGCCCCACCGCCGAGGCCGTGAAAGCCGAGTGGCTGGCACAACATGGTCGCAACGGGCAACTGCAGCATTTCCACGCGCCCGGCTGCAGCCACTGTGACAACACCGGCTTCAAAGGCCGAATGGGGGTGCATGAGCTGATGGTCAACGGCCCCGAATTGCGCCGACTGATCCAATCCCATGAACGGCCGGAAGTGCTGCAGTTTGAAGCCATGCGCCACAGCCACTTCCGCACGCTGCGCCAGGACGGCATCGAAAAGGTGCTGGCCGGGTTCACCAGCATCGACGAAGTGCGCGCCAACTGCAATTGACCCCCTCCGGGCGTGCACGAGCGAAACGCAAGCGCGGACACAACCGGGGATGCCGTCGGTCCGGCTCCGCCGGCCGACTGGCATCGCCCCCTGGGGGGTGAAGCCGAAGGCGGCGCGGGGGGTTACAAGTTCGGGGCCAGCAAACGCTGCAGTTCGCGCTCGTCGGTGTGTTTGCGTGCCGAGAGGTCACGCACCTGATCATCACCAATGCGGCCGACGTTGAAGTAGGTGCTTTGTGGGTGTGCCAGGTAAAAGCCGCTGACGCTGGCCGCCGGCGTCATGGCCAGGCTGTCGGTCAGGCCCATGCCAATGTCGTCGCACTGCAGCAGATCGAACATGTCGCGTTTCACGCTGTGGTCGGGGCAGGCAGGGTAACCTGGCGCAGGACGGATACCCTGGTATTTCTCCGCGATCAGGTCTTCGTTGCTCAACGCTTCGTCCGACGCGTAGCCCCACAAATCGGTTCGCACCCGCTGGTGCAAACATTCGGCAAACGCCTCGGCCAGGCGGTCGGCCAAGGCCTTGAACAGGATGGCCGAATAGTCGTCGTGGTCGTCCAGAAAGATTTTTTCGCGCTTTTCGCTGCCCAAACCCGCCGTCACCGCAAACACGCCCACGTAGTCAGGCGCCACGCCTTTGGGCGCCACAAAGTCTGCCAGGCAACGGCTCGGACGCATCACGCCGTCGATCACCTGTTTTTCGGTCTGCTGACGCAAGCCGTGCCAAGTCATGGCCACCTGGGTACGGCTCTCGTCGGTGTAGAGCTCAATGTCGTCGTCGTTGACCGTGTTGGCCGGGTACAGACCCACCACGGCGTTGGCACTCAACCATCGGCCCTCAATGAGCCTTTGCAGCATGCGCTTGCCGTCGCTGAACACGCGCTGCGCCTCGGCCCCCACCACCTCGTCCTTGAGGATGGCCGGGAAAGGGCCGGCCAAATCCCAGGTCTGGAAGAAGGGGCCCCAGTCGATGAAGCGAGCCAGCTCGGCCAGATCGAAGTTCTTGAACACCCGGCGGCCGATGAATTTGGGCGCCACCGGCCGGTACGCGGACCAGTCGATGGGCGTCTTGTTGGCCCTTGCCTGACTCAGTGGCCACAGCGGCACCTGTTTCTTGTTGGCGTGCTGCTGGCGCACCTTGTCGTAGTCGGCGTTGAGATCGGCAATGAACTGGCTGGCCTGCTCACTCAACAGACCTTGCGCCACGCCCACGCTGCGCGAGGCATCGGGCACGTACACCACCGGGCCTTCGTAGTGGGGTGCAATCTTGACCGCGGTGTGGACACGGCTGGTGGTGGCGCCACCGATGAGCAGCGGTATTTTGCGCAGGCGGAAGTGGTCGTCTTTCTGCATCTCACCGGCCACGTACTGCATTTCCTCCAGGCTGGGGGTGATCAGGCCGGACAGGCCCACGATATCGGCACCCTCGACCTTGGCGCGCGCAAGGATCTCGTGGCACGGCACCATCACGCCCATGTTCACCACCTCGAAGTTGTTGCACTGAAGCACCACGGTGACGATGTTTTTCCCGATGTCGTGCACGTCGCCCTTGACGGTGGCAATCACAATCTTGCCCTTGGGCTTGGCGTCGCCTCCGGCGGCCACCAGCAGGCGCTTTTCTTCTTCGATGTAGGGCAGCAGGTGGGCCACCGCCTGCTTCATCACGCGCGCGCTCTTGACCACCTGGGGCAGGAACATCTTACCCTGGCCAAACAGGTCGCCCACCACGTTCATGCCGTCCATCAACGGGCCTTCAATCACGTGCAGCGGCCTGCCGCCATCTGCACGGATGGCCTGCCACATTTCTTCGGTGTCTTCGGTGATGAACTCATTCAAGCCATGCACCAGTGCGTGGCTCAAACGCTCGCGCACCGGCAAGGCACGCCAGGCGTTCTTCGTGCTGTCGTCGCGTGCAGCGCCTTTGGCGCTTTCGGCGATTTCCACCAGACGCTCGCCGGCGTCCGGGCGCCGGTTCAGCACCACGTCTTCCACGCGCTCGCGCAACGTGGGCTCCAACTCATCGTACACACCGATCATGCCAGCGTTGACGATGCCCATGTCCATGCCGGCCTGGATGGCGTGGTAGAGGAACACGGTGTGGATGGCCTCGCGCACCGGGTCGTTGCCACGGAAGCTGAACGAGACGTTGGAGACACCACCCGACACCTTGGCGCCCGGCAGGTGCTGTTTGATCCAGCGCGTGGCATTGATGAAGTCCACCGCGTAGTTGTTGTGCTCTTCGATGCCCGTGGCAATGGCGAAGATGTTGGGGTCGAAGATGATGTCCTCCGGCGGGAAGTCCACCTCGTCCACCAGGATGCGGTAGGCGCGTTCGCAAATCTCGATCTTGCGCGCAAAGGTGTCGGCCTGCCCGGTTTCGTCAAAGGCCATGACCACGGCCGCTGCACCGTAGCGGCGCACCAGGGTGGCCTGGCGTTTGAACTCGGCCACACCCTCTTTCATGCTGATGGAGTTGACGATGCCCTTGCCCTGGATGCAGCGCAAACCCGCCTCGATGACGCTCCACTTGGACGAATCGATCATCACCGGCACGCGGGCGATGTCGGGTTCGGTGGCCATCAGGTTGAGAAAACGCACCATGGCGGCCTCGCTGTCGAGCATGGCCTCGTCCATGTTCACATCGATGACCTGGGCACCGTTTTCCACCTGTTGACGCGCCACGGCCAGCGCCTGCTCGTACTCGCCGTTGAGAATCAGCCGAGCAAAGGCTTTGGAGCCGGTCACGTTGGTGCGCTCGCCGATGTTGACGAACAGGCTGCCTTCGCCCACAACCAATGGCTCCAGGCCAGACAACAACATGGGAGGAACGTTCGCAAAATCGGGCATGGACTCACCTGAAGAAAACACAGTACAGGTGAGCGTCGTTGTCATCCAAGCCTGACACCCGGCACCGGGTGCTGCAACGCTCCTTGGTCAAGCACGTATTTTAAAGTCGATGGGGCCACAAAAGCGCCACCAAAGCGCTGCCAAGGCAACGGGTGAACATCAAATCGGCATAGGGGGCCTCCCTCATAGGAGGCGCACCTGCCACACCACCCGGCATGCGGGTCCGCCCCGGGCGGTTCGAGAGCTTGAGGTCATGACAGCCTTGGTGCTCCCAGTCAATCGAAGTACGCAATGGTGAGCACCGTTTTGAGCAATCGGTCACTGTTGCGCAACCAGCGGCGGCTGCTCACTGCCACTTGCCGCGCCACGTATTCTTTCGCACCCAGTGCTTTGAGTGCCCGGTAGGTGGTCTTCGCCCCCTTCCAGTGCTTGAGCTGGATCGCCCTCAAGCGGTGGCGCAACCACTCGTCCAGCTCTCGCGAGACCCTCGACGTTTGCGCCAGTCCGAAGTACGCCTTCCTGCCCAGCAGGTACCCAGCTCACGCTGGCTCCCATCGGGTTTGGGTATCAACACCTTGCGTACCGGAATGGGCCGGTAGCTGCCTGCCAGAAGCGCTTGGCGGATGTCGGGCCAGCTCGTGCGGATCAGCTGGGCGGTCTGCTCGATGTCGAGCCCGTCCACCCCAGCAGCTCCCTTGTTGGCCTTTACTTTTCTCCACGCGGCCAGCAGGTTCTGTCTCGTCAGCGCCGCCTCCAGCAGGCCAAGGCCCGCCATCGGCTTTGCCGACCCTGTGCCCTGGTGTTCAGCGAGCGGGCCGTTGGCTTCGTCGCTGATGAGATCACGCATGGCTTCACCGTGCGCTACGCTCACCCGCCCAGGTTGCCCCAGCATCTGACGCATGGCCTTTGACATCTCCCTGTCCTCAAGCACTCACTCTCGTTTGGTCCTTCGCCCTTGCCTTGTGACCTCATCGGCCCCGGCGCCTGCTACTACGACCTTTGCTGACTTCTCGCTCCGGCACAGCCGTCGCCCTTTCAGGCACAAGGCGAGCTCTCCCCAGGTAAGAACGCACACCTTCATCGCACAGCCGCCGCATCTACGCCACCTCGCCTTGGTCACAAGAGCTTCGCGGTTGTTTGCCCGCTTGCCCTGCTTGGCAGCGCCTTCTATGCGGTTCTTGTTCATCGGCTCGCGATTTACGCTTCACGCTTCCTTCCCACGCTCGGTCGCCCTCACGCAGCTGCGCTTCACTTTGCTCACTGTGACCAGCTCGCAGCGGGACTTGCACCCGCAGGTCATCCAAGCTGGGCGCACAAACGAAAAAGCCCGCTGTGTTTCCACAGCGGGCTTTTCATCTCATCCAAGCTGGCTTACGCCAGCGTATGGATTAGAAGGTGTGGCGAATGGACAGGTCGAAATTGGCCTTGGTGCTCTTGGCCTTGCCATAAGTACCGATCACGGCAGTGCGCTTGCTCAGGTTGTATTGAGCGCCCAAGCCCAGCTTGTTGGATTTGACCTTGGGGCCAGCAGCCAGTGCTTGGGTCTCAGAGCGGATGTAACCAGCGCTGAACACGGTAGCGCCCATGGGCACGTTCACGCCGAATTGCAGGGCGGTGTACTTGTTGGCGGGGTTGGCAGCGGAGCCGCCTTCGACGTTGTGGTAAGCCACTTTCAGATCGGCAACGCCGAAGTTGTAGCCGGCACCGATCACATATGCGTCATCGTCGTAACGGTTTTGCATCACGCCGCCCATCACGGTCAAAGGACCGGCAGCGTACACAGCATTGGCGCTGAACAGCGCCTCGGTGCCGGCAGCAGCGCCGCCCAGCTGAGCTGCGGTCTGGTCTTTGAAGCCGTAGGTGACGCCAACAGTCAGGCCACCGAACGAAGGGGAGGTGTAGTGAATGCCTTCCGAACGGCCCAGGTCAGCGTTGTCGGGACCGGTCGACACGTTACCGGCGGCAGCAGCGACGGAAGCCGAACGCACGGTGCCCCAGGGGTCAGCCCAGTTGTTCACATCGTTGTAGGCTTCAATTTCGCGGCCCAGACGGATGCTACCGAAACCACCGCTCAGACCCACGGTCGAAGCGCCTTGGAAGGTACGGCGGCCAGCGTTGGTGCCGTCGTTGTTGCCGTTGGTGGGGTTGAAGCGCTGTTGCAGCACGAAGTTGGCCTTCAGACCGCCGCCCAAATCTTCAGTACCGCTGAACACCAGGTTGTTCAGACCGTTACCCGCTTGGTTCAGCGTGGTGGTGCCTGCTGCGCCGTTGCGCACAATGCCCACATCCAACGAACCAGACAGGGTCACGGAAGACTGGGCGAAGGCGGCGCCGGTGGCAGCCACTGCGGCCAGAGCAATCAGAGTCTTTTTCATTGAGAGATTCTCCAAGGTTGAAAAAAGAGGCCGTGGGCATCAGCCCCAAGCCAACCTCCGTTTTGGGAAGTTGCTCTTATTGCACCAGAACCTGCCCGGTGACGCAAAACTTTCCCGGCTTTTGGGCACCGGGATGTTGTTTGAGTGCAACGACAAACAGGCACGACTCACTCGCATCCGTTTCGTCGTTCATTTTCATCACCTTGAAGGTTGGCACTTGAAAAATCGGCAGCACAGCCTAAAATCAGCACTCGTTGGACTTGAGTGCTAACATTGCACCATCCCACCGGCGCAGCCCTGGCAGCACACCGGTGTGGACTCCAGCTTTTACCCACTGTTGTTACACATTCAGGAGATTCCATGAAACTGCGTCCTCTCGCCGACCGCGTGATCGTCAAGCGTCTCGAACAAGAAACCAAGACCGCTTCGGGCATCGTGATCCCCGACAACGCCGCCGAGAAGCCTGATCAAGGTGAAGTGCTGGCCGTCGGCCCGGGCAAGACCAACGACAAGGGCGAAACCAAGGCGCTGTCCGTCAAGGTCGGCGACCGCGTGCTGTTCGGCAAGTACAGCGGCCAGACCGTCAAGGTCGATGGCGACGAACTGCTGGTCATGAAAGAAGACGACCTGTTCGCGGTCGTCGAGAAGTAATTCCCGCCCCACCTATTTCTCTATTTATCTAGGAGTCTGACAAATGGCAGCAAAAGACGTGATTTTTGGCGGCGAAGCCCGTGCCCGCATGGTCGAGGGTGTGAACATCCTGGCCAACGCTGTGAAAGTGACCCTGGGCCCCAAGGGCCGCAACGTGGTGCTCGAGCGCTCCTTCGGCGCCCCCACCGTGACCAAGGACGGTGTGTCCGTGGCCAAGGAAATCGAGCTGAAGGACAAGCTGCAGAACATGGGCGCCCAGATGGTCAAGGAAGTCGCTTCCAAGACCTCGGACAACGCCGGTGACGGCACCACCACCGCCACCGTGCTGGCCCAAGCCATCGTGCGCGAAGGCATGAAGTACGTGGCCGCCGGCATGAACCCGATGGATCTGAAGCGCGGCATCGACAAGGCTGTGGAAGCCCTGATCGCCGAGCTGAAGAAGGCCTCCAAGCCCACCACCACCTCCAAGGAAATCGCTCAAGTTGGCTCCATCTCCGCCAACAGCGACGCCTCCATCGGCGAAATCATCGCCAACGCGATGGACAAGGTCGGCAAGGAAGGCGTGATCACCGTGGAAGACGGCAAGTCGCTGCAAAACGAGCTGGATGTTGTTGAAGGCATGCAGTTCGACCGTGGCTACCTGTCGCCCTACTTCATCAACAACCCCGAAAAGCAAGCCGCGCTGCTGGACAACCCGTTTGTCCTGCTGTTCGACAAGAAGATCAGCAACATCCGCGACCTGCTGCCCACGCTGGAGCAAGTGGCCAAGGCCGGCCGGCCGCTGCTGATCATCGCCGAAGACGTCGAAGGCGAAGCCCTGGCCACCCTGGTGGTCAACACCATCCGTGGCATCCTGAAGGTCGTGGCAGTGAAGGCACCTGGCTTCGGCGACCGCCGCAAGGCCATGCTGGAAGACATCGCCATCCTGACGGGCGGCAAGGTCATCGCTGAAGAAGTGGGCCTGACCCTGGAAAAGGTCACCCTGGCCGACCTGGGCCAAGCCAAGCGCATCGAAGTGGGCAAGGAAAACACCACCATCATCGACGGCGCCGGCGCTGCCGCTGACATCGAAGCCCGCGTGAAGCAAGTGCGCATCCAGATCGAGGAAGCCACCAGCGACTACGACCGTGAGAAGCTGCAAGAGCGCGTGGCCAAACTGGCCGGCGGCGTGGCCGTCATCAAGGTCGGTGCCGCCACCGAAGTCGAGATGAAGGAAAAGAAGGCACGCGTGGAAGACGCCCTGCACGCCACCCGCGCTGCGGTGGAAGAAGGCATTGTGGCCGGTGGTGGCGTGGCCCTGCTGCGCGCACGCCAAGCGGCTGGCGCCATCAAGGGTGACAACGCCGACCAGGACGCCGGTATCAAGCTGGTGCTCAAGGCCATCGAAGCGCCCCTGCGCGAAATCGTGGCCAACGCCGGTGGCGAGCCCTCGGTGGTGGTCAACGCCATCTTGGCTGGCAAGGGCAACTACGGCTTCAACGCCGCCAACGACACCTACGGCGACATGATCGAAATGGGCATTCTGGACCCGACCAAGGTGACCCGCACCGCGCTGCAGAACGCCGCTTCGGTGTCCAGCCTGATGCTGACCACCGAGTGCATGGTGGCCGAGTCGCCCAAGGACGACGCACCTGCCGGCGGCATGGGCGGCGGTATGGGTGGTATGGGCGACATGGGCGGCATGGGCATGTAAGTGCTCCTTGCCTGAGACGCCATGCCGGCGTTGCAAGGGCTTGCCGTGGCGCTCTGCCACTGTCTTCGCCCTTGCGCCTTGGCCTGGCGCCTCATGCTGCGTCGGCGTACGTTGCTGCACGCTGACAACCCAAAAATAAAAAAACCCCGCGAGGCGACTCGCGGGGTTTTTTGTTGGGGCGCCTTGTTCAAGCGGTCTGGTGACCGAGCTTGAACACACCAATGGCCTCCGCCAAGCCGGCGGCCTGCTGCTTGAGGCTTTCGGCCGCAGCGGCACTCTCCTCCACCAAGGCGGCGTTCTGCTGGGTCATCTGGTCGAGCTGGCTGACCGCGACATTGACCTGATCAATGCCCTCGGCCTGTTCCCGCGCCGCATTGCTGATCTCGCCGATGATGGCCTGCACATTGGCCACGTTCTGCACGATGGCACCCATCGCCGCACCGGCGTCGTGCACCAGACGGCTGCCGTCGTCCACCTTGCCCACGCTGTCGCCAATCAGTCGCTTGATTTCTTTGGCCGCTTCGGCCGAGCGCCCGGCCAGTGAGCGAACCTCAGAGGCCACCACCGCAAAACCCCGCCCCTGTTCGCCCGCGCGCGCGGCTTCAACCGCCGCATTCAGCGCCAGGATATTGGTCTGGAAGGCGATGCCGTCGATCACGCCGATGATGTCCGAGATGCGCCGGGACGATGCGTTGATTTCGTCCATGGTCGTGACCATGCGCTGCATCACGTCACCCCCTTGCTCGGCAGCGCCCGAAGCCGCCACCACCACCGACTGCGCCTGCTGCGCCGCATCGGCCGACTGGCGCACGGTGCTGGTGATTTCTTCCATGCTGGCGGCCGTTTCTTCCAGGTTGCTGGCCGCCTGCTCGGTGCGTTGGCTCAGGTCTTGGTTGCCACTGGCGATTTGCGCGCTCGCCGTGCCGATGCTGTCGATGGACGCGCGCACATGCCCGATCACCCGCACCAGCGAGTCGCTCATGGTGGCCAGGGCACGCATCATGTCGCCCACTTCGTCCCGCCCTCGCGCCAACACCGGCGTGCTCAGGTCGCCTGCCGCCACGCGGTTGGCCACCGCCACCGCCTCGTTGATGGGCGCCACCACCGAGCGGCTGATGATCACGGAAAGCGCCAGGCCCACCCCGGTGAGCGCCAACATCAACACCAGGCTGATCCAGGTGGCGCGCTCGCCCGCTCGCGTGGCTGCGGCCTGTTGCTCGTGTGCGTCTTTCGATATCTGTTCAGACAGTTCCCGCACCAGACGTGACGGATCGCGATCCACCCCTTGCACCGCTTTGTCACCCACCGCCGAATCAAAGTTGGCGGCCTGAAACGCGGCGTAGCCCTGCGTGTAGCGGCTGGCCATGGTTTTGTGCGCCGCCAGGAACTGCCGGGCCAACTCACGGGCTTCGCCGTCAGGCAAAGTGTCCACCAGTTCGGTGGTGCGTTTGGCCACGGCAAATTCAATCTTGCCAAATGCCGACCAGTAGCGTTCCCGCTGTTGGGGGTCGCCGCCCCGCAGCAAGGTGTTTTTCCACTCCTGCACCTGGGTTTTGAACTGGCTGTCGATCTCGCGCGCGGTGCGCTCGCGCTCCAGCGAGGCAGCGACCTCGGTGTTGAAGCGCGCCAGCGCGCCGTTGAGCGCGTAAACGCCGCCCAGCCCCGCCAGCAGCATCAGCAACAAAATGGCACCAAAGGCCAGGGGAAGTTTGAGCTTGAGCTTCATGGCTTGCGTCCCAGAACATGTGGCCACGGCCGGCCACACCTCAGACGCTACCCCACCCCGCTCAAAAGGTAAAGTTTGTTAATTGTTTGCGGTGAATCCGCCACAAAACATCAGAGGCTTTGGATCAAGGCGTCCAGCTTGCGCGCATCGGCGCAAAAGGCGCGTATGCCTTCGGCCAGTTTTTCCGTGGCCATGGCGTCCTCGTTGAGCGCAAAGCGGAAGCCCGCTTCGTCATAAGACACCGGCTCCAGCGGCAGTTCGCGCGCGGCGGCGGCATCCAGCACACGGGGCAACGGGGCGTTGTTGGCGGCCAACTCGGCCAGCAACTCCGGGCTGATGGTCAGAAGGTCACAACCTGCAAGTGCCTGAATCTGGCCCATGTTGCGGAAACTGGCGCCCATCACCTCGGTGGGAATGCGAAAACGTTTGTAGTACTCGAAAATGCCACGCACCGAACGCACACCGGGGTCGTTCACGCCAGACTGGGCGGCCTCGTCCCAGGCAGCGCCGGCCGACTTCTTGTACCAGTCGTAGATGCGGCCCACGAAGGGCGAGATCAGCTGCACCCGGGCCTGACCACAAGCCACGGCCTGTGCGAATGAAAACAGCAACGTGAGGTTGGTGCGTATGCCCTGGCGCTCCAGCGCAGCGGCGGACTGTATGCCCTCCCAGGTGGCGGCCACCTTGATCAGCACCCGCTCTTTGGCCACCCCCTCGGCCTGGTACAGCGCGATCAGGCGTTGCGCGCGGGCCACGGTGGCGTCGGTGTCGAAACTCAGACGCGCGTCCACCTCGGTGGACACGCGGCCGGGCACCAGCGCCAATATCTCGCAGCCAAAACGCACCAGCAGCCGGTCCACCAACTCATCCAGAGCAGCACCTGAATGGGCGGCCACCGTCTGCGCCAACAGGGGTGCGTAGTCGGCTTTTTGCACCGCTTTCAGAATGAGGGACGGGTTGGTGGTCGCGTCTTGCGGCCGAAAGCTGCCCATCTGCTTGAAGTCGCCGGTGTCGGCCACCACGGTGGTGTGTTGCTTGAGTGCGTCGAGCTGGTTCATGGACGGGGATTATCGAATGAAATAAAGTTACGGTTTTGCCCGTCCATCGCACACCATGCTCGATCGCATCAAGGCCTCCCTGCCCTCCCTGGCGCCCGCTGAACAGCGCGTGGCCCAACTGGTGCTGAGCGACCCACGCCGCTTTGCCCAGTTGCCCGTGTCGGAGTTAGCAGCACGTGCCGAGGTCAGCAAACCCACTGTCATCCGCTTTTGCCGCAGCATGGGCTACGACGGCCTGAGCGATTTCAAGCTCAAACTGGTGGGCACGGTGAGCGAAGGCGTGCCCTTCATCCACCGCAGCGTGGACGTGGACGACAAAACCGGCGACGTGCTGGTCAAGGTGATCGACAACACCGTGGCCGCGTTTCTGAAGTACCGCAACGACGCATCCACCCACGCCGTCGAAAAAGCGGCCGACGCCCTGCTGGCCGCCTACCGCAAGGGCAAACGCATTGAGTTTTTTGGTGTGGGCAATTCAGGGGTGGTGGCGCAGGACGCGCAGCACAAGTTTTTCCGCCTGGGCGTGCACACCGTGGCGCACAGCGACGGCCACATGCAGGTAATGAGCGCATCGCTGCTGGGGCCGGGTGACTGTGTGGTGGTGATCTCCAATTCGGGGCGCACGCGCGACCTGATGGACGCCACCGACATCGCGCGCAAACACGGCGCCACCACCATCGTCATCACCGCCAGCGGCTCACCACTGGCCGCCGCCGGTCACATCCACCTGGCGGCTGACCACCCCGAAGGCTACGACCGCTACAGCCCCATGGTCTCGCGCCTGTTGCACCTGCTCATCATCGACGTGCTGGCCACCACGCTGGCGCTGCGCATCGGCGGCGCCAAGCTGCAACCGCTGCTCAGCGAGATGAAAAACAACCTGCGCAGCAAACGCTATACCTGACCTTAAAAGTGAATTCCCTGCATCATCTGCTGCAGGGCCGCAGCCTCCGGTGAAAGCTGCGGCTTGCCGCTCTTGTCGCCCTTGGCGGCACTGGAGTCGGGGAACATGCGGAAGCTGGTGTTCATCACGATCTGAGCGATGCGCGGCACAAAGGCGTGCAGCACCTGGCCCGTGATGCCCATGCGGGTGGCGATGCGCACCGGCTTGAAAATGCAGGCCTGGGCGATCAGGTCAGCCGCTTCTTCCGGCGCCAAGGTGGGCACGTTTTTGTAGATCTGCGTCGGCGCGATCATGGGCGTGCGCACCAGCGGCATGTTGATGGTCGTGAACGAAATGCCCTGGTCGGCAAACTCACTGCTGGCGCAGCGCGTCCAGGCGTCGAGCGCGGCCTTGCTGGCCACGTAGGCGCTGAAACGGGGCGCGTTGGTCAGCACGCCAATGGAGCTGATGTTGACCACGTGCCCTTTGCGCTTGGCTACCATGCCGGGCAGCAAACCCATGGTCACGCGCAGACAGCCAAAGTAATTGAGCTGCATGGTGCGCTCATAGTCATGGAAGCGGTCGTAGCTGCTTTCAATGGCACGGCGGATGGAGCGGCCAGCGTTGTTGATGAGGAAATCCACGCCGCCGTGTTTGTCGATCAACAGTTGCACAAAGCGGTCGCAGTCGGCCATGTCGGCGATGTCGGCGGGGTAGGCCACGAACTGGTAGCCCTTGCCGCGTGCTTCCGCGCAGGCCTCATCCAGCTTGTCCTGGTCGCGCCCACAAATGATGGTGGTGGCACCGGCCTCGGCAAACTTGTGCGCTGCTGCCAACCCGATGCCGGACGAGCCGCCAGTGATGAGCACCACCTTGCCGCCCACCGTGCCCTTGAGGCTGCGGTCGATCTGCAGGTCCGGATCGAGGTGGCGCTCCCAGTAGTCCCACAGGCGCCAGGCGTAGTCCTTGAGGTTGGGGCAGGTCACGCCGCTGCCCTTGAGCGCGGCCGTGGTTTCGCGGCAATCAAAACGTGTGGGGTAGTTGACGAAGGTCAGCATGTCCTCCGGCAAGCCGAGGTCCGTCATCACCGCGTTGCGGATGCGGCGCACCGGCGCCAGCGCCATCAGCCCCTTCTTCACGCTTTTGGGAATGAAGCCCAGCAACGCCGCGTTGACGAACAAATTCATGCGCGGCGCATGCGCGGCGCGGCTGAAGATGTCGAGCACGTCGCCCACGCGGTAGCCCACCGGGTCCACCAGGTGGAAACAGCGCCCCGCCACGTCCTTCTGGTGGCTGATGACGTTGAGGGCATCGACCACGAAGTCCACCGGCACGATGTTGATGCGCCCACCTTCCAGCCCCACGCTGGGCATCCACGGCGGCAAAATCTGGCGCATGCGCTGGATCAGCTTGAAGAAGTAATACGGCCCGTCGATCTTGTCCATTTCGCCCGTGGTGCTGTCGCCCACCACCATGGCCGGGCGGTACACCGTCCATGCGCCCTTGCACTCCTGGCGCACGATTTTTTCGCTCTCGTGTTTGGTCATGAAGTAGGGGTGGTCGAGGTTCTCGGCCTCGTCGAACATGTCCTCGCGGAACACGCCCTCGTACAAGCCGGCCGCCGCAATGGACGACACATGGTGGAAGTGCCCGGCATCGATGGCCTTGGCCAACTCCACCGTGTGGCGCGTGCCGTCCACGTTCACCGCCACCTGACTGTCCTCATCTGCGCTCAGGTCGTACACCGCCGCCAGATGGAAGAAGTGGTCCACCTGGCCCTTGAGTTTTTTGATGTCCTCGGCCGACACGCCCAGTTTGCGCGCCTTCAAATCACCCACCACCGGCACAGCGCGTGCCGCACTCACGCCCCAGTGGCTGCGCAATTCGGCCACTTTGCCCAGGCTCTCCTGGCGGATCAGGAAAGACACGGTGCTGCCCTTGCGCTCCAGCAGTTTCTTGACCAGGCGTTTGCCAATGAATCCTGTGGCTCCGGTGACGAAATAGTGCATGAGAAGTCTCCAATGAAGCGGGCATTGTCAACCGCCCGCGATACAGATGAATTCAGCACAAACCCGAGCCACGATTGGAGTCGCCACCCCAGGGTTTTAGTTGCCCTTCCCTACACAATGGCTGCGCGGCTTCGTACAGTGCAGCCACTTACCCCCACCGGAGAACACAGCATGGTCAAGAAGCTTCAGAAAATCAGCGCCCAGAAAAAGGGCGGCACCGACGCCGCGCGTGGCCCCCTGGCCGGCGCCATCAAAGACTCGGCTCAGCAGATTTGGTTGGCCGGCCTGGGCGCTTTCTCCAAGGCCCAGGAAGAAGGCGGCAAGGTCTTCGACACCCTGGTGAAGGAGGGGCTGAGCATCCAGCGCAAAACCCAGTCGGTGGCCGAAGAGCGCATCAACGAAGCCACCAGCCGCATGAGCGACATGGCCAACGGCATCTCCTCCAAGGCCGTGGGCCAATGGGACAAGCTGGAAAACATCTTTGAAGAGCGCGTGGCCAAGGCCCTGAACAAGCTGGGCGTGCCATCGGCCAAGGACGTGGACGCGCTGATCGCCCGCATCGACGAACTCAACCGCCACGTGCAACAGCTCAGCGGCAAGGGCAAGGCACCCACCAAAACGAGCACCCAAGCCGCAGCCAAGGCTGCGCCGGCCAAAAAAGCTGCGGCCAAATCCGTGGTGAAGGCAACCGCCAAACCCGCTGCCAAGGCGGCCACCAAGCCAGCCCCCAAAGCCGCTGCCAAGGCCGCTGCCAAAGCCCCCGCACGCAAGGCCGTTGCCCGCAAGAGCGTAGCGCCGGCCCCCGCACCGGCTGCCGACGCCACCGCCTGATCGAGCGCGTGCAGCGTGACACACAAGGGGCGTTGAACGCCCCTTTTTTGCGCCCGCTTCACTTGCTGCAATGCAGCAAGTGAAGCCCTACCAGCGATCTACACTTGACCCCATGAGCCGTTCCGCACCGACCGCGCCACAACGCCCCCACAAGCGCCCATCCAAGCCACCCCGCGTGGCGCTGGCGCTGGCCGGCGGGGGGCCACTGGGAGCGACCTTCGAGATCGGGGCCTTGTGCGCGCTGGCCGATGCACTGGAAGGGCTCGACCTCACCGGGTGCGATCACTACGTGGGCGTGTCGGCCGGTGGTTTTGTGGCGGCGGCTTTGGCCAACGGCATCACGCCCCATGCGTTGTGCGCTGCCTTCATCGAAGGGCAAGGCGAGGACGCACAAGGCTTCAATCCCAACGACCTCATGCAACCGGCCTACGCCGAAATGGCGCGCCGCGTGGCGTCCCTCCCGGGCCTGCTGCTGGGGGCATCGTGGGACCTGGTGCAGGGCAAGCCCTTGAGCCGCGCTCTGGAACGCCTGGGCCCGGCCCTGCCCACCGGCCTGCTTGACAACGAAGCGGTGCACCGCCAACTGCAACACCTGTTTGAGCAACCGGGCCGCAGCAACGACTTCCGCCAGCTGCACACCCGCCTGACGCTGGTGGCCACCCACCTCAACAGTGGCCAGGCCACGCCCTTTGGCCGCCCAGGCTGGGACCACGTGCCCATATCGCGCGCAGTGCAGGCCAGCGCAGCGCTGCCCGGCCTGTTCCCACCGGTGGCCATTGACGGTGAACACTACGTCGATGGCGCACTCAAAAAAACCGTGCATGCGACGGTGGCGCTGGACGAAGGCATGGACCTGCTGATCTGCCTGAACCCCCTGGTGCCTTTCGACGCCTCACGCCCCCAGCGGCGGCTGAGCCCGCGCATTCCCTCGCTGGTCGAAGGCGGGTTGCCGGCCGTGATGAGCCAGACCTTCCGCGCCCTGATCCACTCGCGCATGGCGCTGGGCTTCAAGCACTACGAGCGGCTCTACCCCCACACCGACATCCTGCTCATCGAGCCCGAGCCGCACGACGCTGAACTGTTCTTTGCCAACACCTTCAGCTACCACCAGCGCCGCGAGATGGCCGAACACGTTTACCAGCAAACCCTGCAATGGCTGCGCCAACGGCGGGCCAGCCTGCGACCGCAACTGGCCCGCCACGGCATCAGCTTGCGCGATGCGGTGCTCGACGATCCGCAGCGCCACCTGCTGGCGCCCGCGCGCCCACGCCACCGCTTGGGCCAGGCCCTGGCGCGCCTGCAGGACACGGTGGACGAACTGCAGCACACCCTGCGCCAGCGCGAAGCCCTGGCCTGAACCCCATGGTCAAAAAAGCACCACGCCGCACCGCCGAACGCATTCTGGAGGTGACGCTGGACCTGTTCAACCGCTTCGGTGAACCCAACGTCTCCACCACCCTGATTTCTTCGGAGCTGGGCATCAGCCCGGGCAACCTGTACTACCACTACCCTGCCAAGGACGAGCTGATCAACTCCTTGTTCGACCGGTTCGACAAGTCACTCAACGAGCTGCTCAACGCAGCCGACGACGTGCGCAACGTGGAGGACGCCTGGTTCTTCATGCACACCTTGTTCGAACGCATCTGGCAGTACCGTTTTTTGTACCGCGACCTCAACGACCTCTTGAGCAAAAACCACCGCCTGGAAACCCGCTTCCAAGCCGTGCTCAAAAACAAGTCGCGTGCGGTGCGAGCCCTGCTGGCCGGCATGGTGCGTGGCGGCGCGGTGCACATCGACGGACGCGAGATCACCCCCACCGCCCACAGCATGGTGGTGGTGCTGACGTACTGGCTCAGCTACGAATACGTGCGCGACCCGCGCCATGCGCTGGAGCCGGGCAATGCAGAGCAGGCCCTGCTGCGCGGTGCGCACCACACGCTGCACCTGCTGGCACCGTACCTGGAACCCGGCCAGCGCACCCACCTGTTGGGCTTGGCGGGCGCTTACGACAACGACTTCTGACACGACCCACGAGGAGACCAGCCATGGCCAAATGGACCGCCTTCCCCCACACCGGCGACTACAGCTGGGACACCACCAGCGTGAAAAAGCAGTGGGCACGACTGCACCGGGGCGATTGCGAACCCCTGCCCAAAGACGCCGCCGTGCTGGCCGCCTGGGTGCTGTTCCACAACGGCGAGTTCCAGAAAGCCGCCGAAGCCGGGGCCAAAGCCGGTGGCGCGGGCATCACCGTGGCCAACAAGGCCACCGCCATTTACGCCAACTACCTCGAAGCCAAGGAAAAAACCAAACTTGACCTGTTCATGCAGGTGGCCGAGCAGGCCGAAGCCCAGCAGGCCACTGAACCGAACAACCCCAACGCCTGGTATTGGCAGGCCTACGCCCTGGGCCGCTACAGCCAGGGCATCAGCGTGGCCAAGGCACTGGCCCAAGGCCTGGGCGGCAAGGTCAAGGCCGCACTGGAGCGGGCCATCGCGCTGGAACCCAAACACGCCGACGCCCACATCGGCCTGGGCACCTTCCATGCCGAGGTGATCGACAAGGTGGGCAGCCTGATCGGCGGCATGACCTACGGGGCCAAGAAGGACACGGGGCTCAAACTGTTCCAGGCCGCCATCAAGCTCAACCCCACCTCGGCCATCGCGATGGTGGAATACGCCAACGGACTGGTGATGCTGGAGGGCGACAAGAAGATGAAGGAAGCGACGAAGCTGTATGAACAGGCCGCCGCCTGCGAGCCACTGGACGCCATGGAGCGGCTGGATGTGGACATGGCCAAGGAAGAACTGGAAGACGACTGAGCCGCATGACGCGGCCGATGCTCAGCGCAGACTTGGCGCCGGGCCGCCCCAAGCCAGTCAGCCCCCATGGGGGGCAGCGACCCGCGAAGCGGCGGAGCCCCGAGGCGAACCCGAAGGGTTTGCCTCGCAAGGGGGCGTCAGTCCTCCAGCCCCCACGGCAGCATCAGTGAGAGCGTGAGCAGCTTCTGAAACTCGGGCTCGAAGCGGTCGATGATTTGCTGCGGGTCGGGGCACAGGCCGGCGTCGGTGATGAGGCCAAACTGCACGCCACCGCCGTAGCTGAGGATGGACACGCCCACGCCGATGTCGCCAGAAGCTGGCACCCAGAACATGTTTTGCTCCAACGTGGCGCCACACAGCTGGAGCTTTTGCACCGGGCCGGGCACGTTGGTCATCACCGCGGTGGTCTTGCGGTGGAACAGCGCCAGCAGCAGGTCCTGCACCGGCTTGGCCAGTGTGCCGGCGATGGACAACACGCCATAAACCAACAAGGGCTGGGTGCTGCCCTTGAGGCCGTTCATCCGGCGCTTGACCTCGTACAGGCGCTCCACCGGGTTGGACAGGCCCAGTGGCAGCACCAGCGGCACCAGACCAAAACGGTTGCCCAGTTGCCAGGCCTGGTCCAGCGGGCGCAGGTTGACCGGCACCATGGCGCGGATCTCCTTGCCCGCCGTTTCCTCGCCGCGGTCTTGCAGGTAGGCACCCAAAGCACCAGCCACACAGGTCAACAGCACGTCGTTGACCGAACAGCCAAGCGCCTTGCCGATGGCCTTGACGTGGTCCAACGGCACCGGCTCACACCACGCAACGCGTTTGACCGGGCTGGCCAGGCCCTTGAGCCCCGTGGGCGAGTCATCGGGCATGAGCACCAGCTCGGCCAGATCGCTCAGCACCTGGCCGCCTAGGCGCGCCAGATCGGCCGATTGCCCGATGGTTTCGAGCAAGCCCTCCTGCGGGCGCGACAGCAAGTCCAGCGACCGGGCGGCACCATCGCCCGCCATGTTCAGCGCCTTCACGGTGGCCCCGGTCAATGGCTTGAGCACGTTGCCCGCCAACCAGGTTTCCAGGCTGGTCAATGGGTCGTCGGTCGGTCCCGTCGATGCGCGCTTGCGGCGCTCGGGGGGCGGCAGGCCACCATCGAACAGGCTCATCATCACCGAGATCAGCGCGATGCCATCGCCTATGCAGTGGTGTATGCGCGCGATCATGGCCGAGCCACCGTCGTAGGTTTCAATCAACTCGAAGTCCCACAGCGGGTGGCGCCTGTCCAGCGGCCGCATGGCCAGCTCGGCCACACGCGCCTGCAGCGCCGCGCGTTCGCTCTGGCCGCGCCGAAGTTTGAGCTGGCCGCGCCGCACATGGTGGTGGATGTCGAAGTCGCGGTCGCGTACCCAGGTGGCGCCGGCCGCATCTTCCACCACCCGCTGCAAAAAGCGCGGGTATTTGGACAGCCGCGTCAACAAACGCTCGCACAGCGCGTCAAAGTCCACACCGGGCCTGAACACCCACACACCCACGATCATCATGAGGTTGGCAGGCGAGTCCATGCGCAGCCAGGCGGTGTCCACCTTGCTCATGCGTTCACCGCGCAAGCCCAGCGTGCCGGTCACGGCGCGGGCGACACTTTTTTGAAGACGGGTGGCCATCGGTGCGTTCTGGTGTGAAAGCTCTATTGTGTGCGGTGCCTGCCCCGTAAGATACCGCCCGCCACTACCCACAAACCCGAACCCCCGGAGACCTTTCATGTCCGATCTCAAAGCCACGTTCGAAGCCGCCGTCGCCAACTCCAAGAGCCTCAGCGAGCGCCCGGACAACAACACGCTGCTGCAGATCTACGCCCTGTACAAGCAGGCCACCGCTGGCGACATCACCGAGAAAAAACCCGGCTTCGGCGACATGGTGGGGCGGGCCAAGTGGGACGCCTGGAACAAACTCAAAGGCACCAGCAACGACGCCGCCATGCAGCAGTACGTTGACCTGATCAAGTCGCTGAGCTGAAGCGTTCACGCATCAGGCCACCACGCCGCGCTCGCGCAGCGCGGCGATCTGCGCGTCGGTGAGGCCCACCTCGCGCAACACGGCCTCGGTGTCCTGGCCCAAGGCGGGCGCATTGCGCCGGTGGCGGCCAGGCGAAGCACTCAGGCGGGGCACAAAACCGGGCACCAGCACATCGCTGCCATCGTCCATCCGCACCGACTGCAACATGCCACGCGCGGCGTAGTGCGGGTCGGCCGCGATGTCGGCCACGGTGTAGATTTTTCCCGACGGCACCTCGGCGGCCTCCAGTGCGCGCAACACCTCATCGGCTGTGAGGCGCGACGCCCACGCGCCAATCGCCGCGTCGATTTCGCCCACCCGCGCCACGCGCCCGGCGTTGTTCTGCATATCGGGAGCTGCGCCCAAATCATCGCGTCCGATACACGCCATCAAACGCCGGAAGATGCTGTCGCCGTTGCCGGCAATCAATACATGGCAACCATCGGCGCAGGTGTAGGCGTTGCTGGGCGCGATGCCGGGCAAGGCGCTGCCGGCCGGGCCACGCACGGCACCAAAGGCGCTGTACTCGGGCAGCAGGCTTTCCATGCAGTTGAACACGGCCTCGAACAGCGCCACATCCACCACTTGGCCCTGGCCTTTGGGGTGCTGGGGAGAGACGGTGGCGTGGCGGTGCTGCAAGGCCAGCAAGATGCCGATGACACCGTGCAGCGAAGCCAATGTGTCGCCAATGCTCACACCCACGCGCACGGGCACACGGCCGGGTTCGCCGCTGAGGTGGCGCAGGCCGCCCATGGCCTCGGCCACCACACCAAAACCGGGGCGGTCGCGGTAGGGGCCGGTCTGGCCGTAGCCGCTCACACTCAGCATGATCAGCCCCGGGTTCAGTGCCAGCAACACGTCGGGGCCCAGGCCCCAGTCCTCCATGGCGCCGGGGCGGAAGTTCTCGATCAGCACATCGGCCTCTGCGGCGAGCTTGCGCACAATGTCCTGCGCCTCGGGCTGGCGCAGGTCCAGCGCCACCGAGCGTTTGTTGCGCGACTGCACCTGCCACCAGACCGAGGTGCCGTTTTTCACCAGCCGCCAGCCACGCAGGGGGTCGCCCCCACCCTGACCGTTTTTGGGCGGCGGCTCGATCTTGACCACATCGGCACCAAAGTCGGCCAGGGTCTTGGCGGCGAAAGGGCCGGCGATGAGCTGACCAAGTTCCACCACCTTAAGGCCTTGCAGCGGGCCAGGCGTCACATCCGTCATGGTTTTTTCTTCTTCGCGGCCGGCTTGGCGGGCGCTGCGAGCAGTTGGTCGAGGTTCTTCACGATCTCGGCCTCGATCTTGTCCTTGAAGGCGCCGAGCAGAAAACCCAGCTGGGCATCGAGCTCAAAGCTGGCCTTGTTCACCCGCAGCGTGCCGGTGACGCCGGAGCGTTTGAAACACACCTCGTCCTCGACATCGCCCTCTTCGTAGGTGCACGCCATGCCGAACTCGCTTTCTGCCTGTTCGGCCCAGGCCCAGGCCACCTTGCGGGCCTTGGCCAGGCCCAGGGTGTGGTCGCGGTGGATGTGAAGGTTGGCCATGGGGAATCCTCAAAATCGTTGGGCAAGCAGGGCGCTGCGGCGTTCGTCCTTGGGCAGGCGGGCCAGCACGCGCACCGCATCATAAAACCGCGCAAAGTCGCGGCCCTCTCGCTCGAACAGGGCCTCAAAAGCCGGCACCAGTTCGTCGTACGCGGCCTGGGCCGCAAACAGGGCGTTGTTGGCCTGGAGGGCCCAGGCGTCGTAGCCAGCAAAGCCGTTCCAATGCACCTTCAAAGCGTCGTAGCCGCTGCGGAAACCCGCCATGGCCGCGTGTTTGGCGGTCAGGCGCTGGGTGCGGTCGGGCAGCGCGTAGGCCACACGCAGGGCGTCACGGGTCTGCCGCGCCAGGGCACGGAACTGCTGCCGGCGTTCGTCAAAACGCGCGTAGTCGGTCCGCGCGGCTTCGCTGGCCGTGGCCTGCCAGCGCGCGCCGCCCAGGCGCTCCACCGCGGTGGCAAAGGACTCGTTGAACACCGTGTCGTCGCGCACGTAGACCACCTGGTGCGCCAACTCGTGGAAGATCAGCCGCGCCAGTTCGCCTTCGGGGTAACCGATGAAGGTGCTCAGCAGCGGATCACCGCCCATCCAGTTGGTCCAGCCCAGGGTGGAGTAGGCCGGCACCGGGTAGACGCCCAGCTCCAGCGCCGGCTCGGCTTGGCGCACGGCGTCGGCAAAGGCGCGCGCCTCGGCTTCGTCGAAATAGCCTCGGTAGCCCACGCAGCCCAAGGCCAGAAAACACCACTGCTTGAGCTGCAGCGCGTCGTCGGGTGCGGCCACCACGTTCCACACCGCCGCGCGGCGCTTGAGGTCGGCATAGCGCGTGTAACTGGCGTTGTCGGGCAAGCCCAACTCGGTGACAGCGAAGCGGCGCAGGTGTTGGGCTTGCTGGAGTTTCAGGCGCAAGGCGGCACTGGTTTGGGCGTCGGCCAGCCAATCGTCCACCGACCGCGCAGCGCGCACCATCTGCAGGTGCCCGCTGACCGACTGCCAGTAGTAGCCCGGGTCCAGTGTGGCGCTGCAGCCGACGAGCAGCAACGCACACAGCGCCAGCCAAACCCGCCTCATGTCACGCCGTTTCCACCTGCACGTGGCAGTCGTAGAACGTGGGCGCACGGCCGATGTCGGTCAGGCGCTGGCTGGTGAGCTGGTTGACATTGGTGCCACGCAGGCCGAACTTGCGCCACCAGATGCCCAAACCATTGACCACGCCAGGGCGGGCGCGTTCGCTCACGCGGACCGCGCAGTGGTAATCACCGCGCTCGTTGAACACCCTCACCGTGCTGCCGTCCGAGATACCGCGTGCGGCGGCGTCTTGCGGGTGGATTTCCAGCACCGGCTCGCCCTCGATGTCACGCAGGCTTTTCACGTTGACGAAGGTGGAGTTGAGGAAGTTGCGCGCGGGCGGCGAGATCATGGCCAGCGGGTAGTCCGCGTGGGCACCGCCCGGTTCGAAGTTGGGCAGGTGGTCGGGCAAGCCGTCTTGCCCCATACGCGCCAGCGCTTCGCTGAAAAAGGTGCACTTGCCGGAGGGCGTGGGAAAGCCCCCTTCGGCAAAAGGCGCGTCGGGCACCGGCAACGACACAAAGCCCTGCGCCAGCAAGGTGTTGAAGTCCACCTCGCGGCCAAAGGCCTGGCGGCACATGGCTTCGTCGCTGTCCTGGAAACAGGCCTCGCCAAAACCCAAACGCTGCGCGAGGTCGCGGAAGATCTGGCTGTTGGGCCGGGCCTGCCCTTGGGGCGCGATGGCCGGGCGGTTGAGCAACACGTCGGTGTGGCCGTAGGTGCTGTGGATGTCCCAATGCTCCAGCTGGGTGGTGGCGGGCAGCAGGTAGTCGGCGTGGTCGGCCGTGTCGGTCTGGAAGTGCTCGATCACCACCGTGAACAGGTCATCGCGTGCAAAGCCCTGCACCACCTTGGCCGACTCGGGCGCTACCGCCACCGGGTTGCTGTTGTACACAATGAGCGCCTCGATGCGTGGCCCAAACTCGCGCGAACTGGGGCGCAGCAGGTCGTCGCCGATGGTGCTCATGTTGATGGTGCGCGGGCGCCGTCCCGCCAGCAAGTCGGGCCGCTGCAAGGCGGCGCGCTGGATGGGAAACTGGCTGGAGCTGCTGAGCAAGAGGCCACCCGCGCGGTGGCGCCAGGCGCCCACCAGCGCGGGCAGGCAGGCCACGGCGCGCACCGCGTTGCCGCCGCCGCGCACGCGTTGCATGCCGTAGTTCAGGCGGATGGCCACCGGCTCGCCACGGCGTGCGGTCTCGCCGTAGTCGCGCGCCAGTTGGCGTATCTGCTCTACCGGCACGCCACACACTTCAGCGGCGCGCTCAGGGGGCCACTCCAGCGCCCTGGCACGCAAGGCGTCCCAGCCCTCCGTGTGGCGGGCGATGTAGTCGTGGTCCAGCCAATCGTGGGTGATCAGCTCGTGCATGAGCGCCAACGCGAGCGCGGCGTCGGTGCCCGGCACCAGGGCGATGTGCTCGTGGCATTTCTCGGCGGTTTCGGTCTTGCGCGGGTCGATGCAGACCAGGCGCGCGCCGTTGCGTTTGGCCTGCTGGGCCAGGCGCCAGAAATGCAGGTTGCTGCCAATCGAGTTGCTGCCCCAGATCAGGATCAGCCGGCTCTCAGCAAAAAACTGCACCTTCATGCCCACCTTGCCGCCGTAGGTGTGGGTGAGCGCCTCGGCACCGGCGCTGGCGCAAATGGTGCGGTCCAGCAGCGAGGCGCCCAGGCGGTGGAAGAAGCGCGCTGCCATGCCGTCGCTCTGCACCAGGCCCATGGTGCCGGCGTAGCTGTAGGGCAGGATGGCCTCGGGGTTCTTGCTGGCGATGATCTGCAGCCGGGTGGCGATGGCGTTGAGCGCCTCGTCCCAGCCCACACGCACAAAGCGACCGCCACCCTTGGGCCCCACGCGCTTCATGGGATACAGCAGGCGCTCGGGGTGGTAGCTGCGCTCGGTGTACTTGGACACCTTGGCACACAACACGCCGTCGGTCATGGGGTGTTGGGGGTTGCCCGCGACCTTGACCGCCACGCCGTTTTCCACCGTGGTGAGCAGGGCGCAAGTGTCGGGGCAATCGTGCGGGCAGGCGCCACGCACCACCACCGGAACGGCGGCAGGGGACAGTGAGGTACTCATGCGCCACATTGTGCCGTGGGGACATTGGGAACGCCACGGCTGCGCCTTGCCACTGACACTGCTACGATGTTTCTTTACACCTCAACGACCTTGAGCCCATGAAACTCATCGACAGCATCGTGACCCAGGCCGCCGGCATTGCCGCCGTGCGACGCGAAATCCACGCCCACCCCGAACTGTGTTTCCAGGAAGTGCGCACCGCCGACCTGGTGGCCGCCAAGCTCACCGAATGGGGCATCCCCATCCATCGGGGCCTGGGCACCACAGGTGTGGTGGGCATCATCAAAGGACGTGACGGAGGCGCCTGTGGCCGCGCCGTGGGCTTGCGCGCCGACATGGACGCCCTGCCCATGCAGGAGTTCAACACCTTCGCACACGCCAGCAAACATGCCGGCAAGATGCACGCCTGTGGCCACGACGGCCACACCGCCATGCTGCTGGCAGCCGCCCAACACTTTGCCAAACACCGCGACTTCGACGGCACCGTTTACCTGATCTTCCAACCAGCGGAAGAAGGCGGCGGCGGCGCGCGCGAGATGATCAAGGAAGGCCTGTTCGAGCAGTTCCCCATGCAAGCCGTTTTTGGCATGCACAACTGGCCGGGTGCGGCGGTGGGCACGTTTGCGGTCAGCCCCGGCCCGGTGATGGCCTCCAGCAACGAGTTCAAAATCACCATTCGCGGCAAAGGCAGCCACGCCGCACTGCCCCACAACGGCATCGACCCGGTGCCGGTGGCCTGCCAGATGGTGCAGGCCTTCCAGACCATCATCAGCCGCAACAAGAAGCCGGTGGACGCGGGCGTGATCTCCGTCACCATGATCCACGCCGGCGAGGCCACCAACGTGGTGCCCGACAGCTGCGAGCTGCAAGGCACGGTGCGCACCTTCACGCTGGAGGTGCTGGACCTGATCGAAAAGCGCATGGAAGAGATCGCCCGCCACACCTGCGCGGCGTTTGATGCCACCTGCGAATTTGAGTTTGTGCGCAACTACCCGCCCACCGTCAACAGCGCGGCCGAGGCCAACTTTGCCCGCCAGGTGATGGCAGGCATCGTGGGCGAGCCCAACGTGCAGGTGCAGGAACCCACCATGGGTGCCGAAGACTTTGCCTACATGCTGCAGGCCAAACCCGGCGCCTATTGCTTCATCGCCAACGGCGACGGTGCCCACCGCGAGATGGGCCACGGCGGCGGCCCCTGCACCCTGCACAACCCCAGCTACGACTTCAACGACGACCTGATCCCGCTGGGCGCCACCTATTGGGTGGCGTTGGCCACACAGTGGCTGGCCAAGCCCACCCAAGCCTGAGCATTCAAGGAGCTCCCATGATCGATGTGAACGCGGCCTTCTCGGCCCGGTACGCGCAGGCGCGTGTCAAGTTCCTGGAAGGTGCGGCCGCTGCTGGCATGGCCATCCGCTCGTTTGAGCACCCACTCAAAGGCCGCGACGGCGAAACCCTGGCCATGGACGTGGCCCTGGACGGCCCGGCCGACGCGCAGAGCCTGCTCATCGTCAGCAGCGCCTGCCACGGTGTGGAAGGCTATTGCGGCTCGGGTGTGCAGGTGTTTGCCACGCACGATGCCGAGTGGCGCGCCAAGGCCGGTGCCGCTGGTGTGGCCGTCCTCTACATCCACGCGCTCAACCCCCACGGCTTTTCGCACGTGCGCCGCGTGACCAACGAAAACGTGGACCTGAACCGCAACTTCCAGGACTTCTCGCAGCCGCTGCCCGTCAACGCCGCCTACGCCGAGATCCACGACCTGCTGTTGCCCGCCCAATGGCCGCCCACGGCCGAAAACACCGCAGCCATCGGCAACTACATCGCAAGCAACGGGCAGTTGAAGTTCCAGGCCGCCGTCTCACAAGGCCAGCACCAGTTTGCCGACGGCCTGTTCTTCGGTGGCACCGCACCCACCTGGAGCAACATCACGTTGCGCGAGGTGCTGCGCACCTACGGTCGGCAAGCCAAGCGCCTTGCCTGGATCGACCTGCACACCGGCCTGGGCCCCAGTGGTTTGGGCGAGCGGATTTTTGCCTGCAAGGACGACAAAGCCGCGTTCGAACGCGCCAAGGCCTGGTGGGACCCCAAGGGCGAGACCCGCATCACCTCCATCTACGACGGCTCGTCCACCTCCGCCTTCCTGACCGGCCTGATGTGGATGGCCGCCTACCAAGAGTGCCCGCAGGCCGAATACACCGGCATCGCCATGGAGTACGGCACCCTGCCCTTCAACGAGGTGAGCCAGGCCCTGCGCGCCGACCACTGGTTGCACAAGCACCCAGAAGCGCCTGCGGAGCAACACGCCGCCATCAAACAACAACTGATGGACGCGTTCTACACCGACACCGACGCCTGGCGCGGCCAAATCATCAGCCAGGCGCGGCAGGCCATGTTCCAGGCGGTGGATGGGTTGTCGGCCTAACCAAACCGGCGGGAGGCGATTTCCAGCAGCCCGTCAAAAATCAGGCTCTCCACCAGCTCGCACTGCACCGACATGCTCGGTGCCATTTTCCAGCCGGCGCCGCCGGTCATGAAAACCACCGGCTCCTCGCCCGTGTGGTGCTTGAGGTTTTCCACCATGCGCTGCACCGCGCCGGCGATGGCGAAGGTGCCGCCGCTGGTGAGCGCATCGCTGGTGTTGGTGGGGAAGTCGCGCACCTCGCCGGTGGGCACATGCAGGCCGGCCGTGCCCGATTCGAGCGCGCGCAGCATGATGCCGTGGCCCGGCAGGATGATGCCGCCCAGAAAGCGGCCGCTGGCGTCGATGGCCTCCACCGTGACCGCCGTGCCCACCATCACCACCACACAAGGTTTGTGCCGGCCGCTGACGCGCAGGTGCTGCAAGGCGCCGATCATGGCGATCCAGCGGTCGGAACCCAGGCGCGCGGGGTGGTCGTAGCCGTTGGTGAGGCCGGCTTCCGCGTTGCCCGACACCACCCACTGCGGCGTGGTGTCCCACAGCTCCATCTGCTCCTCGACCCGGCGTTTCACCGCGTCCCCCGCCACCACACACCCCAGCATGCGGTGTGGCACGGGCAAAGCGGCCCAATCGCCCTCGGCCAGGGTTTCGATGTTCTCGAGGAATTGCGCACCGTGCGCCAGCACGCGGGCGCCCAACTGCGGGCTTTCATACATCGCCCACTTCAGGCGCGTGTTGCCGACGTCCAGTGCCAGAAAAGTCATGCGCGCATTATGACCAAGCCGTGACGGGGGTTTTCCCGGCCCGGCTCAGGCGGTCAACACGGGCCGAGGAATGGGGTGCACACGCTCGTAAGCCCGCGCTGCGCGCAGCACCTGCGCATCGCCAAACATGGGCCCCACCATCTGCAAACCGATGGGCAAACCGTCGCGCGTGAGGCCACAGGGGATGGTGCAGGCCGGTTGCTGCGTGAGGTTGAAGGGGTAGGAAAACGGCGTCCAGCCCAACATGGCTTCGGGGTCCATGGGCGTGTGGCCGGCCGGCTTCGCGTCAAAGGCCGGCACGGACACGGCTGGCGTCACCAGCAGATCAAAACGCTGCATGAACTGCCGCATGTGCGAGCCCAAGGCGCCCCGCTTCAGGTTCAGCTGCTGCACCTGCAGCGCGCTGTAGCGGCCACCGATCTCGGCCTCGGCGCGGAAGTCGGGGTCGGTCAGCGCCTGCTGCTCAGGGCTCAAGGTGTTCCACACCGTCCAGGCACCCAAAAACCACAGGCCGGTGCTGATGTCCAAGGGGTCATCAAAGCCGGGGTCCACCTGCTCCACCACCGCGCCCAGATCGGCCAGTTGTTGCACCGCCGCGTCCACCGATGCGGCCACCTCAGGGTGCACGTTTTTGGCATAACCCAGCGTGGGCGAGTAGGCGATGCGCCAGCCCCGTATGCCGTCGTCGAGACCGTTCAGGTAGTCGGTGCTGTCGGGTGGCAATGACGTCCAGTCGCGCGCGTCCGGCTGCTTGATGACGTTCATCATCAGCGCCGCATCACGCACGCTCATGGTGTGCGGCCCCAGGTGCGCCACCGTGCCAAAAGGCGACAGCGGGTAGGCCGGCACACGCCCGAAACTGGGCTTGAGGCCGAAGTTGCCGCAGAAGGCGGCTGGGATGCGCACGCTGCCCGCGCCGTCGGTGCCCACACTCAGCGGCCCCATGCCGGCGGCCACGGCCGCAGCGGTGCCTCCGGACGAGCCGCCAGGCGTTTTGGCCGGGTTCCATGGGTTGCGGGTGATGCCGGTCAGCGGCGAGTTGGTTTCGCCCTTGCAGCCGAATTCGGGCGTGGTGGTTTTGCCCAGCAGCACCGCGCCAGCCTCGCGCAGGCGGGCGGTGGCGGGGGCGTCCACGTCCCAAGGCTGGTCGGGGTTCACGGTGCGGCTACCCCGCAGCGTGGGCCAGCCTTGGGTGAGGATGAGGTCCTTGATGGAGGTGGGCACGCCGTCCAGCGGGCCACAGGGCGCGCCTTGTTGCCAGCGCGCTTCGCTGGCGCGGGCGCTGGCCAGGGCGGCTTCGTGGTCCACCACACAAAAGGCGCGCAGTTCGGGGTTGTGGCGGGCTATGCGGGCCAGTACCGCCTGTGTGGCCGACACGGGAGAGGCCTGCCCGCTGCGGTACAGGTCGAGCAGTTGCGAGGCGGAGCAATCTGCGAGGTCTGAGGGCAAGGCGGTGGGCTGGCTCATGGCGTTCTCCGTGTGGTGGCGGGCAGCTTTTTCCAGGGCAGGTCGGCCGGATCGGCGGCCATGGGGCCGGCGGCCTTGGCCACGATCACGCGCGAAGCGATGGGCGTGAAATCGGCGCGGAAGTGGTTGGAGCTTTTGACCACGATGAGCTTCATGCCCTCGGGCGTGATGCCCACCAGGCGCAGCAGCTCGCGGTCCAGCAGTTGCATCTTGCCGCTGACCACCGCCACCAACACGCCATCGATCTCCAGGCAGGCGCTGGCGCCCAGCTCCACCGTGAGGCCGGTCATCATCGCGCCTTTGAGCACGCAGCGCCCGTCGCTGACCGCACGCACCGTGAAGCGGCCTTGCACCGGCGCATCGCTGGGCAAGCCGGTGTAGGTGGGCACGGCGCGGCCCAGGGACAGGTCGATCTGCGCGCCCACGCCGGCCGCCACCGCCGCCTGTGCGGCCTCGGGGTCAAACAGCAGGCCAAGAGCAACTTGACCCGGGAAACGCTGCCCCGCGTGCTGCTGCAGCAAGGCGTGCAACATGCCGGTGGTGTTGCTGTCGCCGCCGGCGCCGGGGTTGTCCTGGGTGTCGGCCAACACCACGGGTTTGTCGGCGCGGGCGGCCAGGTCCAACGCGGCCTCGACCGCCTCGCGGGCGTCCAACCAATCCGGGCGCCACTGCGTGGGCTCGGCCACGCGCTTGTAAAGCAGCTCGCCGGCCAGTTGGGCCTGCTCGCCATAGCCCCACACCACGGCCCCACATTCGGCGAAGTCGGCAGCGGGGAAGCCCATGCAGAAGCTCAGCATGGCACCGTGGTCATCATCCAACGCGCGCAGGTAAGCGTAGAGGGTTTGCGCCGGCTCCATCCAGGTGCTCTGGGCGTTGAGCGGAATGAGGAAGGGCAGGCGGCGCCAAAACAGCACCTCGCGCCGGCCCAGGGCCAGCCGGCGCTGCAGCAGCTCGGCCGCCAAAGCGCCGGTGTCGGCCATGTCCACGTGCGGGTAGGTGCGGTAGGCCACCAGCGCATCGGCCTCGTGCAGCATGCGTTCGGTCACATTGGCATGCAAATCGAGGCTGGCGACGATGGGCACATCAGGCCCCACCAGGGCGCGCAGGCGGCCCAGCAACTCGCCTTCGCTGTCGTCGGCGTGTTCGGCCACCGCCGCGCCATGCAGGTCGAGGTAGATGCCGTCCAGGCCCTGCGGCAGCGCCGCGCGCACGTCATCGATGATGGCGGCGGCGATGCGCTCAAAGGCATCTTCGGTGACGTAGGACGAAGGCGTGGCGCCGGCCCAGGCCGAAGGCAGCAGCGTCCAGCCGTTGCGGCGCGCGGCCTGGATGAAACCACCCACGGGGATGTTGGCGTCGGCCAGCTGATCCGTCATGACCGGGCCGCGCACATAGGCGGGGAAGGTCTCGCCCGTCTGGAAGGCGGTCCAGTCGGCCAGACTGGGTGCGAAGGTGTTGGTCTCGTGCTGGTAGCCGGCGATCAGGATGCGGGTTGAACGGGGGGTCAAGGGGTGTCTCCGTGTGCCACGGCGGGCTGTGCGAAGTTGTGGCCGGGCGCGGCCTCGAACAGGCGCCGTGTGTAGTCTTGTTGGGGGTTGGCGTACAGCTCGGCGGTGGGGCCTTCTTCCACGATCTGTCCCTGGTGCATGACGATGACGCGGTCGCACAGTTGGGCGGCCACACGCAGGTCGTGGGTGATGAACAGCAGGCCCAGACCCAACTCGACCTGGATCTCGCGCAGCAGCGCCATGATTTGCGCCTGCACGCTCACATCGAGCGCGCTCACCGCCTCGTCGGCCACCAGCACCTGGGGTTTGCAAGCCAGGGCGCGGGCGATGGCCAGGCGCTGGCGCTGCCCACCCGAGAACTGGCTGGGGTAGCGCAGCAGGCCTTCGCGTGGCAGGCGCACTTGGTCCATCAGTTGCGCGGCCAGGGCCTCAGCCTCGGCGCGTGGCGTGCCAAAGTTGAGCGCGCCTTCGATCAGCGCCTCGCCAATGCGCATGCGCGGGTTGAGCGAGCGGTTGGGGTCCTGAAACACCACCTGCACCCGGTTGCGCAGCGGGCGCAGGCGCCCTTCGGGCAGGCGCGCCACTTCGGCGTCGCCCCAATAGGCCTTGCCTTCGGTGGGCTCGATGAGGCGCATGAGGCAACGCGCCAGGGTGGACTTGCCCGAACCCGACTCACCCACGATACCCACGGTTTCGCCGGCACGCACGGCCACACTGGCCGCCTGCAACGCACGGTGCTGGCGGGCGCGGCCCATCCAGTCGTGTGAGGTGTAGGTCTTGCCCACGGCCTCGCCGCGCAGCAGCGGTGCGCCGGTGGGCGTGGGCCGGGGCGGGGGCGGTGTGATGGACGGCACCGCCGCCAGCAGCATGCGGGTGTAGTCGGCCTGGGGACGGAACAACACGTCGTCGCGGCTGCCCTGCTCCACCGCGCAGCCTTTGTGCATGACCAACACCTCGTCGGCAATGTCGGCCACCACACCCATGTCGTGGGTGATGAAGAGGACCGCGCTGCCCTGCTCTTCCTGCAACTGCTTGATCAGACGCAGGATCTCGCGTTGCGTGGTCACGTCCAGCGCGGTGGTAGGCTCGTCGCAGATGAGCAGCGCGGGCTTGAGAATGACCGCCATGGCGATCACGATGCGCTGGCGCTGGCCACCGCTGAGCTGGTGCGGAAAGCTGCGCACCATGCGCTCGGGGTCGGGCAGCTTGACGCGGGCAAACATGTCGAGCACGGCCTGTCGGCGTTTGGCCACCGACCAGTCGGTGTGGGTGCGCAGCAGCTCGTCCACCTGGTCGCCGCAGGTCATCACCGGGTTGAGTGCGGTCATGGGTTCCTGGAACACCATGCCCATGGCCTGGCCGCGCAGCTGGCGCAGGCGCGCGGGCGGCGCGGCCAGCAGGTCTTCGCCCTTGAGCGCGATGCGCCCGCCGCCCACGCGCAGTTCGCGCGGCAGCAGGCCCATGACGGTGGTGGACATGACGGACTTGCCCGAGCCCGACTCGCCCACCACACACAAGGTGCGGCCGGGCGCAATCGACAGGCTCACGCGGTCCACCGCGTGGGGCCGGTCGGCACCGGCGGGCAGCGCCACCTGCAGGTTTTCAATGGAAAGAACGGGTGCGGCCATGGGTCAGGTGCGCTTGGCGAATTTGGGATCGAGCACGTCGCGCAGCCCATCGCCCAGGAGGTTGATGGCCAGCACCGTGGGCACCAGGAACATGGCCGGGAACAACACGTTGCCCGGGTACTGGCTGAACTGCACCCGGCCCTCGGCCATGATGTTGCCCCAGGTGGGCACGTCGGCCGGCAAGCCCAGGCCCAAGAAGCTCAGGATGGCCTCGGTCAACACCGCGCTGGCGGCGATGAAGGTGCCCTGCACGATCAGCGGGGCCAATGCGTTGGGCAGGATGTGCCGCCACAAAATGGTGGGTGTGGGCGTGGCCAGGGCCTTGGCGGCTTCCACGAAAGGCTCCTCGCGCAGGCTCAGCACCAGCGAGCGCACCAGGCGGGTGACGCGTGGGATTTCAGGCACGGCAATCGCCACCACCACCGTCCACAGCTGCGCGCCCAGTGCCGCCACCAGGGCGATGGCCAGCAGGATGGCGGGGATGGCCATGAGGCCGTCCATGAAGCGCATCAGCACCGCGTCCACCGCGCGGAAGTAGCCCGCCAACATGCCCAGCAGCGCCCCCATCAGCACCGCCACCGTGGCGGTGAACAGGCCCACCAGCAAGGACACACGCGTGCCATAGACGACACGGCTGTAGATGTCACGCCCGGCGTTGTCGCTGCCCATCCAGAAGGTGTGGGCCACGGTTTCGCCGCTGGGCAAGGCAAACTCGCCGCGCACACCCGAGGCGGTGTTGATGTGGCTGAAGTCCATGGCGGAGGGTTCGACCGTGCCCAGCCAGGGCGCGGCCGCTGCAATCGCCAGCAACAGGCCCAGCACCACGGCGCCGAAGCGGATGGCGTTGTTGCGCCAGAGTTTTTTGAGGATGCCCATGTCAGTACCTGATGCGGGGATCTAAAAAGAGGTAACTGAGATCGACCAGCAGGTTGATCAGCACATACAACACGCTGAACACCAGCACCAGGCCCTGGATGACGGGGAAGTCGCGGTTGAGCACCGCGTCCACCGTGAGCGAGCCCAGGCCCGGGATGGCGTAGACGGTTTCGGTGACGACCACACCCCCAATCAGCAGTGCGACGCCAATGCCCACCACGGTGACGATGGGCACGGCCGCATTCGCCAGCGCGTGGCGCAGCAGCACAGCAGATTCGCGTATGCCCTTGGCGCGCGCCGTGCGTATGTAGTCCTCGGTCAGCGCCTCCGACACGCTGGCGCGCGTGACCCGCGCGATCAGCGCCACGTAGATGGTGCACAGCGTGACCCAGGGCAGCACCAACTGCTGCGCCCAAGCCCCAACACCTTCGGACGATGGGCCGAACAGACGCCGGTAGCCTTGCACCGGCAGCCAGTTGAGCTGGATGGCGAACAGGTAGATGAGGATGTAGCCCACCACAAACACCGGCACCGAAAAACCCAGCACCGAGAAGCCCGACAGCAAGCGATCGAGCCAGCCCCCCATGCGCCAGGCCGCCAAGGTACCCAGCGGCACCGCCACCAGCACCGCCAGCACGATGGTGCCAAAGGCCAGCGACAGCGTGGGCTCCACACGTTGCGCGATCAGTTCGGTGACGGGCTTGCCCAGGTAGTAGGAATAGCCGAGGTCACCTTGCAGCACGCCGCCGATCCAGATACCGAACTGGGCCAACAAAGACCGGTTCAAACCCAACTGTTCGCGAATGCGTTCGATGTCGGCGTTGGTGGCGCTGTTGCCGGCAATCACCGCCGCCGGGTCGCCAGGGGTGAGGCGCAGGATCAGGAAAACCACCACGGCCACCACCAGCAAAACGGGCAGGATGGCGAGGAGGCGTTTGAGGAGGAATCTGAGCATCTGGGGTGGTCGGAAGACTGCAAAGTGCGATGGCAAAGAACACAAGCCGGGCCGAAGCCCGGCTTGTGCCGGCATCCATCACGCGGGAAAAAGCACCCTTCAGTTCTTCTTCACGTTCCAGTACACCTGCGCACCCGCCGGCACGATGCCGCTGACGTTGTCGCGCACGGCGGCCGGGTTGTTGTACTGGCCCAGGTGCACGTGCGAGGCGGTCTCGATGGCGCGCAGTTGCAGTTGTTCGGCCAGTTTTTTCTTCTCCGCATCGCTGCCGGCCTGGGCGAACTTGACCTTGAGCTCCTCAATCTGTTTGTCGTCCTGCCAGCCAAACCAGCCGTTGTCGCCGGCCGCGTTCATCATGGCCATGGTCAGCGGGTTCTGGATGTCACCGGCGGTCCAGGCGGTCATGAAGGCGTTCCAGCCGCCAGCGGCGGGCGCGTCCTTCTTGGCGCGGCGCGCCACCAGGGTGGCCCAGTCCATCTGCTGCATGTCCACCTTGAAGCCGGCGGCCTCCAGCTGCTGCTTGGCCACCAGGGGCAGCTTGGCGATGGAGGCCAGATCGGTGGGGCGCATCAGCAGCACCGGCTCGCCTTTGTAGCCCGCGTCCTTCAGCATCTGTGCGGCCTTTTTGGGGTCGGCGCTGCCGGTATAGAAGCTGGTGTTGTCGCTGGCGTACGGCGTGCCACACGGAAACATGCTCTTACAGAACTTGTACATGCCCGGCGTGCCCACCTGCGCCTTGAGGTGTTGCTCCTGCCCCAGCGCCACCATCGCGGCCTGGCGGATCTTCACGTTGTCAAAGGGCGGGTGTTTGTGGTTGAAGCGGAAGATGTACTGCAGACCCGCTGGTTGTGCATCCACCAGCTGCACCCCTTTGGTGGCCTTGAGCGATGCGTACTGCTCGAAGGTGGGCTGCTCGACGATGTCCACCTCGCCAGCCACCAGGGCATTGAACTGGGTCTGCGGGTCGCGGATGATGACCCACTCCACGCGGTCCACAAACACCGGCTTGCCGCCGGTGGTGCCGTTGGGCGCCTCGCTGCGCGACTTGTACTTGTCGTTCTTGACGTAGACCAGCTTTTCGCCCGGCTTGTACTCGGCCTGCACAAACTTGTAGGGGCCGGAGCCGATGTTGTCCTTGATCTGCTCACTGCCCGGTGTGGCCGCGATGCGCGCGGGCATGATGAAGGGCACGTTGCTGGACGGTTTGCCCAGGGCTTCGAGCATCACACCAAACGGTTGCTTGAGTTTGATGACAAAGGTTTTGGCATCGGGGGTGGCGTAGTCGGCCACACTTTTGGCGAGCACACCACCAAAGCTGTCGCGGCTGGCCCAGCGTTTGATGGAGGCCACCACGTCGGTGCTGGTGACGGGCGCGCCGTCATGGAACTCCAGGCCATCGCGCAGCGTGAAGGTCCAGGTCAGGTTGTCCTTGCTGACGTTCCACTTGTCCACCATCTGCGGCTTCACGGCGCCACTGGCATCGGTGCCAAACAGCGTGTCGTAAATCATGTAGCCGTGGTTGCGGGTGACGAAGGCCGTGGACCAGATCGGGTCCAGAATGGTCACGTTGGCATGCGGCACGATGCGCAGGGTTTTGGCCTGGACCTGGCCTTGGGCGTTGACGGCCAGGGGCATGACCATGGCTGCAGAAACAGCTGCCGCAGCAGCGATGGAAACCAGGGAACGACGCTTCATGAACACTCCAGTCAGAATGGGGGTTTGGTTGAAACTTCAAATATCGACGGTCACACCTGCAATATAGCGCCAACATGAGCCAGACGCCCTCCGACCTGACCCTGATGACAGCCGATGTGCTGTCGCAAGCCATTCACCAAAAGCAAGTGTCGTGCCGCGAGGTGATGGCGGCGACGCTGGCGCGCATCGATCGGGTGAACCCCCATGTGAACGCGATCGTGAGCCTGCGCGACGCGGACGTGCTGCTGGCCGAAGCCGATGCACGCGACGCCCAGTTGGCGCGTGGCGAATCCATGGGCTGGATGCACGGCATGCCACAGGCCATCAAAGACCTGTCCAACACCGCCGGCCTGCGCACCACCTTGGGTTCACCACTGATGCGCGACTTCGTGCCGTCCGAGGACGGGCTGATGGCCGCGCGCATGAAAGCCGCCGGTTGCATCGTGATCGGCAAGACGAACACGCCCGAGTTCGGGCTGGGTTCACACACCTTCAACAACGTGTTCGGCCCCACCCGCAACGCCTTCGATCTCACCAAGTCGGCGGGCGGCAGCAGCGGGGGTGCTGCGGTGGCGTTGGCCCAGCACCTGCTGCCAGTGGCCGACGGCTCGGACTTCATGGGCAGCCTGCGCAACCCGGCGGGCTGGAACCACGTGTTTGGGCTGCGCCCCTCACAAGGCCGTGTGCCCATGTGGCCGGCCAACGATGTGTGGCTGGCCCAACTGGGCACCGAAGGCCCGATGGGCCGCAGCGTGCGCGACGTGGCCATGCTGTTGTCCATCCAGGCCGGGCACGACCCGCGCACGCCGCTGAGCATTGCACAAGATGGGGGCGCTTTTGCCACGCCCCTGGACAGCGACCCGTCCGACCAACGCATCGGCTGGCTGGGCGATTTGAAGGGGCATTTGCCCATGGAGGCGGGTGTGCTGGACGTGTGTGAAGCGGCCCTGCACCGCTTCACCGACATGGGCTGCGAGGTGGACCACACCGCGCTGGGCATGGACCCTGCGGCGGTGTGGGACTGCTGGCTGGTGTGGCGCCAGGCGCTGGTGGGGCCGCGCATCGCGCCTTTTCTCATCAAACCCGACAACCGGGCGCACATCAAACCCGAGGCGCTTTGGGAGTACGACCAATCGCTCAAGCTCACCGGCGCGCAGTTGAACGCCGCCAGTGCGCAGCGCACGCGTTTTTTGCAGCAGATGCTGGCGCTGCTTGACCGCTTTGACGTGTTGGCGCTGCCGGTGGCGCAGCTGTGGCCGTTTGATGTGGACATGCGCTGGCCCACGGAAATTGCGGGCCGCCCCATGGACACCTACCACCGCTGGATGGAGGTGGTGATTTACGCGACGCTGGCCGGCCTGCCGGCCATCAGTGTGCCGGCGGGCTTCAACGCGCAAGGCCTGCCCATGGGCTTGCAGCTGATTGGCAAGCCACAAGGGGAGTTGGCATTGCTGCAGTTGGCGCATGCCTATGAAAAGACAGCGGTGGACTTGATGGCGGTTCGTCCACCGGCGCTTTCTTGAAGGCGCTCCCACTTGGTGTGCGAGATCGGTGCGACGGGGTGCGCTGCGCCGCTCGTGTCCTCCGCCGGCTGCGCCGGCTCCCCCTTTACCTCGCTCTGCAGCACACCCCGCCACACCGATCCGAGGCAGCGCTGGCACGTCACCGCAGGTTCACCTGCACTCGGGCGGAAAGCGCCGGGTGGCCCACGCAGTGAGGTAAAGGGGGAGCATCGCGCAGCGATGCGGAGGACACGAACGAAGTGGGCCACCCGGTGATTTCCGCCAGCGCCCACCAGCGCCCCCCCACCGCCCAAGGCCAGCAAAAATTCAGTTCTGCCGCCAAGGAAGCCCGTGCAACCGCCAGCCCCCACGCCGGCCCCGGTGGGCATCCGCATCCGGGTCCCCTTCGAAGCCTTCCAGGATGTTGTAGGCCACCAACCCCAACTCGGTGGCCCGCTTGGCGGCCGCAATGGAACGCACACCACTGCGGCACAACAGCACCACCTTTTGGCCAGCAGGCACGGCCGCGCGCAAGCCCTCGTCAAAACCAGGGTTCATGACCATGCCCGGCCACTGCTTCCAAGCCAACGGCACGGCGCCGGGCACAAAACCCACCCACTCGCGCTCGGCGTCGGTGCGCACATCCACCAGCACTGCCTCGCCGGCCTGCACCCAGTCCCACGCCAAGTGCGGCGACACGTCGCCTGCGTAACCCGCAGCGCTGCGCGGCTGCATCAGTTCGGCACCGTCGGCGTCGTGGCGAATGCCCGATGTGAGGTTGGCCGGCACGGCTTCGTCCATGCGCTTGGGGCGCGGCAGGTTGAGGGCATTCATGATGGCGACGAACTCGTCGCGCGTCTTGCCGGCCACCCGGGCGTTGTTCGCTTTTTCCCAGCCGATGGTGGACTGGGTCTGGCCCTTGTAGTCGTGCCCCGGCCACACCGTGGTGTCGTCGGGCAACTTGAACAAAACCTCGGTCAGGCTGCGGTACAGGTCCTCGGCGCTGCCCGACTGGAAATCGCTGCGGCCACAGCCGTTGATGAGCAAGGTGTCGCCGGTGAACACGTGGTGCGCATCGCCGGTGGACCACACGAAGCTCATGCTGCCCGCGGTGTGGCCAGGCGTGTGCAGGGCGCGGATTTTTTGCTGCCCAAAGACCAACTCTTCGCCGTCCTTCAACTGCACCGACGCGGTGGTGATGCCACACCCTGCGGGCGCCGCCGTTTTGGCACCTGCGAGTTCGGCCAGTTGTCCGGCGCTGGTGATGTGATCTGCGTGGGCGTGGGTTTCCACCGTCCACGCCAGTTGCAGGCCGTGGTCCTTCAGGCAGGCCAGGTCGCGCTCGATCTGCTCGTCCACCGGGTCGATGATCAGGGCCTGGCGGGTAGCGGGATCGAACAACACGTAGGTGTAGGTGCTGGAGGCGGCGTCGAAAAGCTGAATCGGCTTCATGGGTATTCCTGACAGGACACGGACAAATCGATGGTAATTCAGACACGCCAGACTGCGGGATTCCCGGGATGACACCGGCAGCGCTCTGCAGTACCATTGCGAATTGACGTTTACGTAAACGTCAATCAAGAACACCCCCGGCAGAGCCACCCACCCACCGACGCCATGACCGACCTGTCCGCCGAATTCAAAGCCCTGGCCAACTACCGCCCCACGCACAAGGTGCGTTTTGTCACCGCCGCCAGCCTGTTCGACGGCCACGACGCGGCCATCAACATCATGCGCCGCATCCTGCAGAGCATGGGTGCCGAGGTGATCCACCTGGGCCACAACCGCAGCGTGGACGACGTGGTGACCGCCGCCCTGCAGGAAGACGCACAGGGTATCGCCATCAGCTCCTACCAGGGCGGGCATGTGGAGTACTTCAAGTACATGGTGGACCTGCTTAAACAACGCGGCGGTGCCCACATCCAGGTGTTTGGCGGCGGTGGCGGCGTGATCGTGCCGCCCGAAATCCGCGAACTGCAGGCCTACGGCGTCTCGCGCATCTACAGCCCCGAAGACGGCCAGCGCATGGGCCTGGCCGGCATGATCGGCGAGATGGTGATGCGCTGCGACCAGGACCTGACGCCCTACGCGCCCACCTCGGTGGAGGCCATCCAGGGCCACGGCGAAATGCACTGGCGTGCGCTGGCGCAACTGATCACGGGGCTGGAAAACGGCAAAGCCGACGCCACCTTGGTGGTCCAACTCCACGAAGCCGCCAAGACCACCCAGGTGCCCGTGCTGGGCATCACCGGCACCGGCGGGGCCGGCAAGTCCTCTCTCACCGACGAGCTGATCCGCCGCTTCCGGCTGGACCAGAACGACGGCCTGCGCGTGGCGGTGATCTCCATCGACCCCTCACGCCGCAAGAGCGGTGGCGCGCTCTTGGGCGACCGCATCCGCATGAACGCCATCGGCCCCTGGCAGAACGGCCCGCGCGTGTTCATGCGCAGCCTGGCCACACGCGACTTTGGCAGCGAGATCAGCGCCGCGCTGCCCGACGTGGTGGCAGCCTGCAAGGTGGCGGGCTTTGATCTGGTGATCGTGGAAACCTCGGGCATTGGCCAGGGCGACGCGGCCATCGTGCCGCACGTGGACGTGCCCATGTACGTGATGACGCCTGAATTTGGCGCCGCCAGCCAGCTCGAAAAAATCGACATGCTGGACTTTGCGGAATTTGTGGCAATCAACAAGTTCGACCGCAAGGGCGCGCTCGATGCCCTGCGCGACGTGAGCAAACAGGTGCAGCGCAACAAAGAAGCCTGGACCACCCCCACCGAACAAATGCCGGTGTTTGGCACCATGGCCGCCCGCTTCAACGACGACGGTGTGACCGCGCTCTACCAGGGCCTGAAGGGCCGGCTGGCCACGCTGGGCCTGAAGCTGGGCGAGGGCCGCCTGCCCGTGGTGGACGTGCGCCACAGCACCAACCAAACGCCGGTGGTGCCCGGCGCGCGCATCCGCTACCTGGCCGAAATCAGCGACACCGTGCGTGGCTACAAAAAACGCGCCCGCGCCCAGGCACGCCTGGCACGCGAAATCCAGCAACTCACCGAGTCCGCCCGCATGCTGCGGGTGGACAAGCCCGACCGCGCCAAGGCCGCCGAAGCGGTGATCGACCTGGCACAAACGCGCGAGCTGCACCTGGACGCCGACGCGCGCAAGCTGCTCAAACAATGGCCGGAGATGCAGCAGGCTTACGCTGGCGATGAGTACGTGGTGAAAATCCGTGACAAGGAAATCCGCACCGCGCTGACCACCAAGTCCCTGAGCGGCACCACCATCCGCAAGGTCAGCCTGCCGCAGTACGAGGACCACGGCGAGATCCTCAAATGGCTGATGCTGGACAACGTGCCCGGCAGCTACCCCTACACCGCCGGCACCTTTGCCTTCAAGCGCGAAGGCGAAGACCCCACGCGCATGTTCGCCGGCGAAGGCGACCCCTTCCGCACCAACCGGCGCTTCAAGTTGGTGAGCGAAGGCATGCCCGCCAAGCGCCTGTCCACCGCCTTCGACTCGGTCACGCTCTACGGCAACGACCCCGACCTGCGCCCCGACATCTACGGCAAGATCGGCAACTCGGGCGTGAGCATTGCCACGCTGGACGACATGAAGGTGTTGTACGACGGCTTTGACCTCTGCAACCCCACCACATCGGTGTCCATGACCATCAACGGTCCTGCGCCCACCATCCTGGCGATGTTCATGAACACCGCCATCGACCAGAAGATCGCCAAGTTCAAGGCCGACAATGGCCGCGACCCCACCGACACCGAGATCGCCAAAATCCGCGAGTGGGCGCAGGCCAATGTGCGCGGCACGGTGCAGGCCGACATCCTGAAAGAAGACCAGGGGCAGAACACCTGCATCTTCTCCACCGAGTTCAGCCTGAAGGTGATGGGCGACATCGCCGAGTACTTTGTGCACCACAACGTGCGCAACTTCTATTCGGTGTCCATCTCGGGTTACCACATCGCCGAGGCCGGGACCAACCCCATCAGCCAGCTTGCGTTCACGCTGTCCAACGGCTTCACCTTCGTGGAGGCTTACCTGGCGCGCGGCATGCACATCGACGACTTCGCGCCCAACCTGAGCTTCTTCTTCAGCAACGGCATGGACCCGGAGTACACCGTGATGGGTCGCGTGGCGCGCCGCATCTGGGCCGTGGCGATGAAGGAAAAGTACGGCGCCAACGAACGCTCACAAAAGCTGAAGTACCACATCCAGACCAGCGGCCGCAGCCTGCACGCGCAGGAAATTCAGTTCAACGACATCCGCACCACGCTGCAGGCGCTGATCGCCATCTACGACAACTGCAACAGCCTGCACACCAACGCGTTCGACGAGGCCATCACCACGCCCACCGAAGACTCGGTGCGCCGCGCCATGGCCATCCAGCTCATCATCAACCGCGAGTGGGGCCTGGCCAAGAACGAGAACCCCAACCAGGGCGCTTTCATCATCGAGGAACTGACCGAGCTGGTGGAAGAAGCCGTGCTGGCGGAGTTCGAGCGCATCGCGGAGCGTGGCGGGGTGCTGGGCGCGATGGAAACCGGCTACCAACGCGGCAAGATTCAAGACGAATCCATGCACTACGAGATGCTCAAGCACACCGGCGAGCTGCCCATCATTGGCGTCAACACCTTCCGCAACCCGCACGGCGACACCACGCCCGAGACGCTGGAGCTGGCGCGCTCCACCGAGGCGGAAAAACAAAGCCAGCTGCAGCGCCTGACCGATTTCCACGCCCGCCATGCGGCCGAAGCGCCCGCCATGCTCAAGCGGCTGCAACAGGCCGTCATCGAGAACAAAAACGTGTTCGACGTGCTGATGGACGCGGTGCGCGTGTGCAGCCTGGGCCAGATCACCAACGCCTTGTTTGAGGTGGGTGGCCAGTACCGCAGAAACATGTAAATCAAAATTTCTGCGCTTGCCCGGCGGTGGTGGTTATGATTTTGTAACCATTCACCGCCTTTTGTTTTTGAGGACCCCGTTCCATGGCCGAGCAAAAATTCCGACTGGTCACCCGCAGCGACTTCGACGGCCTGGTCTGCGCCGTGCTGCTCAACGAGCTGGAGCTGATCGACGAGATCACCTTCGTCCACCCCAAGGACATGCAGGACGGCAAGGTGCCCATCACGGGGCGCGACATCACCACCAATCTGCCCTATGTGGCCGCCGCCCACCTGGCCTTTGACCACCACGAGTCCGAGACCATCCGCAACACGGGCGAGCGGGCCAACCACATCATTTCTGCCAGTGCGCCCTCTGCCGCGCGTGTGGTGTACGACCACTACGGCGGCAAGGCCCGCTTCCCGCGCATCAGCGACGAGATGATGGACGCGGTGGACAAGGCCGACTCGGCCCAGTACAACCGCGACGAGGTGCTCAACCCCAGCGGCTGGACGCTGCTGAACTACCTGATGGATTCGCGCACGGGTCTGGGCCGTTTCCGCAACTTCCGCATCAGCAACTACCAGCTGATGATGGACCTCATCAAATACTGCCGCGACCACAGCATCGAGCAGATCCTGGCCCTGCCCGACGTGGTGGAACGGGTGGACATCTACCGCGAACACGCCGACAAGGCCAAGGCCCAGTTGCTCGCCAACACCACGGTGCACGGCAACCTTGCCGTGCTCGACCTGCGCAACGAAGAGACCATTTACGCGACCAACCGCTTCATGATCTACGCGCTGTTTCCGCAGACCAACATTTCCATCCACGTGTTGTGGGGCCTGCAGAAGCAGAACACGGTGTTTGCCACCGGCAAGTCCATCCTGGACCGCAGCAGCAAAACCAACGTGGGCGAGCTGATGCTGCAGTACGGCGGCGGCGGTCACCAGGCCGCCGGCACCTGCCAAGTGGACAACGACCGCGCGGCCGAGGTGCTGGCCGCGCTGATCAAACGCATCAACGCCGACGGCTGAAGCGCCCGCCCGGCCAACGCGCCGGGCTGTGCCTTCAGCGCATGGCGCCCAGTTGCCGCTGCCACTCGTTCAGCTGAGCGGCTGCGGCGCCAGTGGGCTTGCCCGTTCCGGCGTCGGCCGTGTGGGTGTTTTCCAGAGCGGCCTCCGTCAGCACACGTGCGGTCAAGGTCACCTGCAACATCGCTTCTTTGCTGCGGTCGCCCACGCCCCCCACCGACAGGGTGGGCCAGCTGTTCAACGCGCTGCCCGCCCCCGCCAGTGACGCTGCGGTGAACGGGTAACAGCCGCTCAAGCTTGCCAGGGCAATGTGGTAGTGGTGGTAGCAGCCCTGGAGCCTGCCATCGACCAGGTGAAAGCGGTAGAAATCGTCAAAAGCCATGCCGGGTGCGTACAGCGAATGGTTGGCGTAGCGGCTGCTCCAGCCGCCCACCATGCTGCCGCCCCACTGGTTGATGCCCCAGACGTTGTAGTCACCGGCATTCACCTCGCTGGGGCGCAGGTGGGCCAAGGTCCAACGCTCGCTGAAACTGCGCCCCACCACGTAGTCGGCCCGCCAGATGCCCAGCAGGCTGGCCGACTGTTGGTGGGCTTCGGCCACATCGGCGTTCACACTCGCCCGCACAGTGACCTGCTGCCCATTGGCCAAACGCAACCGGCCTTCAAGTGACGACACCCACGACCATTCGCCCTCCACGCCGGCTTGCGGCTGCAGCAGGTGGGGCAGGCCGCCCGAGGGTTGCTGCCACTGACCTCGAAAAACGCCGTCCGCGCCACGGGTGAGCACCGCTTCAACCCAGGCCGGCTGTCCGTTGTCGGCAAACGCATGGACACCGATGCGCACCTGCGCGGCCTGCTGTTCGAGCAAGAAGCCCATGCCCGGCCGCTCGTCTGCCCACCACACACCGGTGCGCCCATCGGCTGGTGCACTCGCAAAACCAAACCGATCGCGCACCAGGGTCCAGGTGCCCATGGGCGTGCGCAACTGCGTCGCCAAGGCGTCCGTCTTGCGCCAGCGCACCTCGCCCATATCGGCCGCAGGTTGGGGCGCGCGGGCCGGGCCGTTCAGGCTGGCACCGCCTTCATAAGCGATCAGGCGCCCCACCCATTCGCCCGCCTCCGCGTCTGCCACCAGCCGCGCGTGAGCCCACAGGGGGCGGCCAGCGGCGTCGCGGTACTGCACGCTCAACAACACCTCCTGGCCACGCACGTCCACAAACGCCTGGCGCGAAGCGTCGACCGTGTCGCGCCACCAACCGGCCTCGGGTGCCACGCTGCCCAGGGTTTCAGCGGTCAGCCCCGTGCCGGTCAGCGGCCGGTGCGCCGGGTACATCGCGGCCAGAGACACCGCTGCGGCCGCGTCCAGCACACCGGCACCACAGCGCTCGGGCACACAGTCGTTGCCTGTGCCCTGCGCAAACGGTCGCGCCGATGCACGCAACAGCGCCCCGACCTGGGTGGGCGTCAAGCCCGGGTTGGCGGCCAACATCAAAGACACCGTGCCCGCCACGTGGGGCGCGGCCATGCTGGTGCCACGTTTGCGCAGGTAGCTGCTGTCGCCCGTGGGGCCCTGTCTGCCGCTGTCGCCCAAGGACACGATGCCGGTGTCGCTGCCCGCGTTGCCACCCGGCGCGGCGAGCGCCACCCCAGCACCAAAGTTGGTGTAGGAAGCCTGCTCGCCCCCTTTGCCCAGCGCGGCCGTCACCAGCACCCGCTGGCAACTGGCCAAAACGGTGCCCGCCACGTTTTGGGCTTGGTTGCCGGCGGAAGCGACCACCACAGCGCCGCGCGCCCACGCCTCGTCCAGGGCGCCCTGCATTTCGCTGGAGCAGTGGCCGGCGGCCCCCAGACTGAGGTTGGCCACCCGCGCCGGAGTGGGGTTGGCTGGCGCACCGGCCACCGGCGCACCCACGGCCCACCGCAAACCATCGGCCACGTCGGAGATGTAGCCACCGCCACGCCCCAATACGCGAACCGGCAGCACCCGCGCCCGCGCATCGATGCCGGCCACACCCACGCCGTTGCCACGCTGTGCGGCCACGATGCCGGCCACGTGGGTGCCATGCCAGCCGCTGTTGCGCGGGCTGACACCTGACAGCCAGGGCTCGCTGCCATCCACCCAGTCACCCGGGTCGCTCGCATCGGGATCGCGACCATTGCCGTCGTTGGCATGCCCGACGTTGGACACAAAATCGTAGCCCGGCAACAGGCGCCCTTGCAGATCGGCGTGCGGCAGGATGCCAGTGTCAAGCACCGCCACCACCGTGGCCGGGCTCCCCAGGGTCAGCGTCCACGCGGCTTGCGCCTGGACCCCGGAGCGGACCACGTTGGCGGACGCCAGACTCCATTGGTCGGCCCATCGCGGATCGTTGGGCGCCAGCGTGTCGGACCACACGCGCATGTCGGGCTCGGCATGGGCCACGGCCTCGTTCGCCATCAGCCGCTGAACCACGGCCGTCACCTCGGCCTCGCCCATGGCCTTGGGCAAGGCCATCACCACGCTGCCGCTGGCGGTGCGACGAACACTGCGCAAGGTGACGCCGCTGTGCAGGCTCAGGGTTCGGGCGTATTCGGCGGCGCGCTCCTCGAACTGCTGGCCGGCCAACTCCTCCACGAGCCGCACCAGCACCTGATCGGTTTGAGCCTCCACGGCACTGCTGTTGATCAACACGGTGTCGGCGGAACTGTCCACCGGCTCGCCCGCAGGCACCGGGCTGGTGGCACCACCACCACAAGCGGCCAGCCCAGCGCAAAACCACACAGCGGCCACTGGCCGCCACCACCCGTGCGCGCCGCAGCGCATGGACTGTTGCAACATGACACCCCCCAAAACCGTCAATTAATGTGAGACGACCTCAGGATATCACTGCTTATTGTTGAAACAAACCAATAATTGACACAATTTAACCATTAAATTGTAAGTGTCAATTAATTATTGGATGGATTTTGCGATTTGGCGCACGATTCTTTCAATGTCGCAGCCAACGAGGCACACGGAACCGGACGATGGCGCTGTAGGCCCAGAGGTAGCTGACCACAAACAGCACCGTCATCGCCATCAAGACACCGGTGTGGCGCCAAAACAGCACCGCTGGCGCGGCGGTGAGCAGGGTGAAGCCCCACAGATACGGCGAGGTGCGGTTGTTGCGCATCAACATGCGCCGCGACTCATCGTCGTGAAAGACGCCACGCACAATGCGGCGGTAGATCAGCTGGTGAAAATGCAGCGCATCGGCCACGCCTGGCGAGACGCCGCGCGCGGACTTGCGGAAGATGGAGAACAGCGTCTCCCAGACCGGGTAGATCAGCAGCAGCACCGGAAACCAGGGCGACACCAGCGGATGGCGCTGCACCAGCGTGATGCTGATCAGCGCGACCACCGTGCCCCAGAGGTAGGCCCCGCCGTCGCCCGCAAACAACAAGCCGCGCGGGTAGTTCCAGACCAGAAAACCCACCGTGGCGCCGGCCAGCGCCAGACTCAAGGTCATCATCTGCCGGTCGCCCACCTGAAGCGACACATAGGCCAGTGCGAGGCAGACCAACAAGGCCACGGTGCCCGCCAGACCGTTGTAGCCGTCAATCAGGTTGAAGGCGTGGGGCAGGCCAGCCACAGCAAACACAGCCAGGGCCACCCCCGGCCAGACCGCTGCCGCCCACCAGCCATCCACCCAGGGCAAGCCCAGGCGCGGCACGGTCAGGTCCATGGCCCAGATGGCCACCACAGCGGCCATGGCGGTCAGTCCAAGACGGAACGCCACCGCGAGCCGCTGCGTGACGTCCTCGTACACCCCGGCGCCCGTGGACACACCCGTGGCAACGGCCCAGGCCAGCAGTTCAGCCGCGGTGAAGTTGGCACGGGGCGGCCAACCCATGGGGCTGGCCACCCCAAGCCACACCAACGCCAGCAACAAGGCGCCTCCCATGGCCACACCACCCACACGCGGCACATGGCCCCAGTGAAATCGCTGGGGCATGTCGCCGGTGTAGTGTTGTGTGTGGCCACGTGCGTAGCGAATCAACCACGCGCTGAAAAAAAACGAAAAGGCGGCGCAGAAAAACAGCAGAAAAGGCATGCCACCACCAAGGCTTGTTGAGTCGCGCGATTATCGCTGCCCGCGCAGCACCCGCTGTTGCAGCCGGTAACGCCAGAACGCAACACTGCACCACAGTCGCAACAGGCTGTGCACATGCCAGCCCAGCGCGTGCCAGCGGCGCAGGCTGTCACGCTGCGCGTGGTGTTGGGCGGTGCCGGGCACCCGCGTCAATCGCAGACCGGCCAACTGCAACCTGAGGCACAAATCCACGTCCTCGCAATACATGTGGAAGCGCTCATCAAAGCCGCCCACAGCGCGGTAGGCCGACGACGGCATCAGGAGCAAGGCGGCGCTGTACCAATCGGTCCCCCGCTCCGGGCGACGCAGAACACGGCGACGAAACAGCGCCCACGGCGTGACGAGGGCACGCTGGTTGTCCTGCACAGTGCCGTCCGCGTTCAGGAGCGTGGCGGTCACCGCACCGGCGCCCGGCAGGCTGGCCGCCGCCAACAGCTGTGGCCACAGCGCCGGGTCGGTCAATCGCATGTCGGGATTGAGCACGCAAAAAAACGGCGACGCCACATGGGCAAAGGCCTGGTTGTGGTTGGCCCCAAAACCCAATGGCCTGGGGTTGTGGATCTCGATCACCTCAAACGGCAAACCGCCCGCGGCCAGTGGCGAAGCAGGCAGGTTGTGTGTCACCACCACCCGACACAACAAGCCCGATGACACCGACGCCAAATCCTGCAGCAAGGGAGGCAACCACGCGTCATGCCCATGGCTGACCACGGACACGGTGATCGGCGGTGAAGTGGGGTGAACGGGAAACATGCAACTCCTGCGGGCTGCCCAGCGCAGCCACACCAGCACAAAGTGTAGGCCACACGTTCAAGGCAAACAGCCTGTTTGCTCGCGGAGCCGAGAAGGCTGGTGCCCATGGCGGGAATCGGACCCGCGACCTCTCCCTTACCAAGGGAGTGCTCTACCACTGAGCCACATGGGCCATCCATCAAAAAAGGATGGAGCGGGAAACGAGATTCGAACTCGCGACCTCAACCTTGGCAAGGTTGCGCTCTACCAACTGAGCTATTCCCGCGTTTTTTGACCACATCGGGGGTCAAAGAAAAAGCCCACCAGCGGATGGGCTTTTTGAAATTTTGGTGGCCTGGGACGGAATCGAACCATCGACACGCGGATTTTCAATCCGCTGCTCTACCAACTGAGCTACCGGGCCATCAAGACGAAAATTATAGCACGGAAATCAGCGCATTGCGCCCATCAATGTCCGTTGCGTTTGCCGCGCGACAGATCGACACCCAGTTGCTTGAGCTTGCGGTAGAGGTGGGTGCGTTCCAGGCCGGTTTTTTCGGCGACCCGCGTCATGGAGCCGCCCTCTTTGGCGAGATGGAACTCGAAGTACGCCTTCTCAAAACCGTCGCGGGCCTCGCGCAGTGGCGCGTCCAGTTCGAAACTCTGCACCCCTTGTGGCCCCACCGGCAGCAGTGGCTCCACGGCAACCACGTGCGGCGCCACCACCGCTCCCGAGGGCTCTTGTGGACCCGGCAAGGGCATGCGCATGGGCGCGGGTTTGGCCGGCGTCTTGTTCAGACCAAGCTCCACCGCCTTGAGCAATTTCTGCAAGGTGATGGGTTTTTCGAGAAAGGCCATGGCGCCGATGCGGGTGGCTTCGACGGCGGTATCGATGGTGGCGTGCCCGCTCATCATGATCACCGGCATGTTGAGCAATCCGGCACTCGACCACTCCTTGAGCAGCGTGACACCGTCGGTGTCAGGCATCCAGATGTCGAGCAGGATCAGATCAGGCCGCTGTGCGTTGCGCAGGGCCCGTGCCTGTGCCGCGTTTTCGGCCAGATCCACGCTGTGCCCTTCGTCGTTCAGAATTTCGAACAACAAGTCGCGTATGCCCAACTCGTCGTCTACCACCAGTATGTTTGCCATGGCCGCGCGCGGATGTCCTCGCTGATGTTGTCAATTTGCAACTGCGAATGATAGCGACACTTGAGCCCCCACCAGCCGCCCCTCGCTCATGCGGTTGCTCAGGTCGATGCGGCCACCGTGTTCGTCCATGATTTTTTTCACCACCGCCAGGCCCAGGCCAGTGCCTTTGGTTTTGGTCGTGACGTACGGCTCGAAAGCGCGCTGCAGGATGTGCTCGGCGAAACCGCTGCCCTCGTCGGTGACGATGAGGCGCACCCAACGCCCCGACTCGGACCGGCGCGTGCGCAAGCACACCACGCCTGCGCTGCCCGGCGCGGTGGCATCCTGCGCGTTTTGCACCAGGTTGTGCACCACCTGCCGCACCTGCTGGGGATCGGCCATCACAGGTGGACACAACGGGTCCAGCTCGTGCCGCACCGGCACCTCCGCCTGGTCGTAGAGCGAGAGGACATCGAGCACCAAGGCGTTGAGATCCAGCGGGGTGAGTTGCGCCGCCGGCAAGCGGGCGTAGTCGCGGAATTCGTTGACCAGGCGCTTCATGGCATCGACCTGGTCGACGATGGTCTTGACCGATTTGTTGAGCAACGCCAGTTCCGGGCCACTCACCTTGTGCTCCAACTTCATGGCCAAACGCTCGGCCGAGAGTTGTATGGGCGTGAGCGGGTTTTTGATTTCGTGCGCCAGACGCCGCGCCACCTCGCCCCAGGCCTTGGAGCGCTGGGCAGAAATCATGTCGGAGACGTCGTCAAACACCAGCAGGCGTTCGTTGTGGGGCAGGATGGCGCCGCGCGCAATCAGGGTGAGGTGGCTGCGCAGGTCTTCGGTCATAGAGGCCTGCGCGCCATCCACGGACAACTCGAACGATTGTTGCCAATGTCCGCCTTCGTGGGCGGTCTGTTCCGACAGAAAACGATCGAACTGGGCCATCACCCCTTGCCCGAACACCTCCAGCCCGGGCACGGTGGCCAGCACCTGGCCCAGGTGCAGCGACAGGCTGCGGTGCAGGATGCGCGCCGCGCCTGGGTTGACGCTGAGGATGGCGCCCTGTTCGTCCAACACCACCACACCGGCGGTCAGGTTGTCCAGAATGGTCTGCAGGTTGGCGCGCGCGGCGTCCACCTGCTCCAGGCCGCGCTGCACCTCGGCGCGGGCGTCGGCCAGGTCCTGTGTCATGTGGGCAAAAGTGCGGGTGAGCCCGGCCAGTTCATCGCGTGCGGTCAACGCCGCTTTGGGGCGCAAGTCCCCTTTGGCCACTTCGCGCATGCCTTCGGCCAACACCAGCAGCGGGCGCACCAGCTGGTTGCCCAGCAGCACGGCCAGCAGCACCGCACCAAACACGGCCAGAAACAGGGCCAGCGTCAAGGTACCGATGTACATGCGGCGCAGGCCCTGCCGCGCCAGTGCGCGTTCCTGGTATTCGCGGTGTGCGGCTTGCACCGCCAGGGCATCGGCCACCAGCAAGGGCGACAGTGGCACGACCACCTCCAGATATCGCAACTCGCTGGACAGCCCCAAAGAGGACACGTTCACCACGGCCAGCGCGCGGATGCGGGCCACCTCCGATGGCGGTGCCGGCGTCGAAGGGATGTCACCTGCCACCACGCCGTTGCCGCCCTCCTCCAGTCCTTCGACCGACGCCAGGGCACGTTGGGCGCGCACATTGCGCAACAAGGCCGCTGGCGGGCGTTCGGGCTTGAGGGCAAAACGCGAATCGCCGGCGGCGGCGATGGCCTGCCCACCGGCACTCCACAGGATCACGTCCTTCACACCCAGCTGCTCACGGATGCGCTCCAGGGCCAGACCCGCGCCGGCATTGCTCACGTCGGACAGCGCGTTGGCGGCCACCCGCGTTTTGGTGGCCAGGTCATCGCTGAGGACATCCAGCGTGTTGCGTCCCAGGTTGAGCCCCGCAGTGAGCGCGGACTCCACCCGCACGTCGAACCAGCTTTCAATGGAGCGCGAGACAAACTGGTACGACACCGTGTAGATGAGCAGCCCTGGAAGAAAGCCCACCAGGCCAAAAATCAGGGCCAGCTTGACCAGCAACTGGCTGCCAAATTTTTTGCGGCGCATGCGCAGTGTCAGGCGGACCACCACCCAGCCAATCACCGCCAGCAACACCCCCGCCACAGCGATGTTGATGCCCACCAGCCAGCCGAAATAGGTTTCGTACAACACGCGGTTGTTGGTGGCCACCGTCAGCAAAAACAGCAGCACCATCACCACACCGGCCACAAACACCAGGCCCGTGCCCAGCGCCCAACGCAGCGGCGCCGACTGGCGCCAGGGGGTGCGCGGTGCGGGTGGGGTGGTTGTGGCCATGTGGTTCAACGGGTGGGCTCTGCCACCGATTCCGGGGCCGCCGGGGCCGGCGCGTCGCCCGATTCGGCGCTGGCCGAGGTACGCAACTGGCGCGTGATGTCGATGTTCCAGTCGGGTTGGTTGGCCATGCCGATCTGGAACGGCCGAGGCAACAGCGAAAGGTCCAGGCGAAAGCGGAAGGCCACGCTGTAGCGTTCACCGTCGTCGAGCCGGCTGTCGTCGGCCACTTTCCAGCGCGCCAGGCGGCCCAGGGCGGCCACCGCTTCCGACAGGGTTTCAAAGTTCTGGTGCAGTGCGTATTGCTGCGCGTTGCCTGCGCCCGCGCCGGCAGAAGCACTCAGACGCCAGCGGCGTGTCAGCGGCTGGTAGGCCAGGCGCAGGGTGCGCGTGGCGGTCGCGATCCGCTTGTCCGTCCAGTACCAGCGGGGCTCATACACGTCAGCCTGGTAGACAAAATAGACCGGCACGGCCTTGAACAAGGCGTCTTCCACCGCCGGCCCCAGTTCCAGCGGCAAACGCGCGGTGATGAACAGGCCGTCGGTGCTGCGCTGCACCGCCACGGCGGCGTCAGTCGCCGGCTGCTGGGCCTGGCTGGGGGTGCCCCACCACAGGCCAACCCACAGCAACACCACCCAGACCACCAGGCGGTCAAGTCGTTGCCTTCTCCAGGCAGGCATAAAAAAAGCCGTCGTGCTCACCCGAATCATTGTCGTTGAACTGCCCACCTCCCTCCGGCAGACCGGGCAACAAATGCCCCGGTGCCACACCGGCACGCGCACCACTGTGGCGTTCAAGAAACGCTTTCACCTGGTCGCTGCCCTCGGCGCGAAAGACCGAACACGTCGCATACACCAGCCGCCCACCAGGTCGCAGCAAAGGCCACAAGGCGTCGAGCAACACGCGCTGCTGGTGGGCCAGCTGGGCCACGTCCGCTTCGCGCCGCAGCCAGCGCACGTCGGGGTGGCGCCTGACGATGCCCGACGCTGTGCAGGGCGCATCGAGCAAGATGGCGTCAAACGGCTCGCCGTCCCACCAGTCGGCAGGGCGCGCGGCATCGGCCGCACGCACCTGCGCCGCCAGGCGCAAGCGGCGCAGGTTGTCGTGGATGCGTTCGCAGCGCTGCGCGTCTTTGTCCAGCGCCAGCACGTCCACGTCGGCGTGCTCCAAGAGGTGGGCGGTTTTGCCGCCGGGGGCGGCACAGGCGTCCAGCACCCGCAGTCGTTGCTGGCTGTCGTGCCCTGCCAGCAGCAGCGGCGCGGCCTGTTGCGCCGCGAGGTCTTGCACCGACACATCACCGTCCGCAAAACCCGGCAACCGGTCCACCGGCACACCGTGGTCCAGCAGCACGCCATACCCGTCGCCCGCCGCGCGCGCCGGCAACCCGGCGGCGGTGAGGCGCTGCAAATAGGCCTCTCGGCTGCCGTGGCGGCGGTTCACCCGCAAAGCCATGGCCCCCGGGCGGTTGCTGGCCGCCAGAACGGCCTCCCATTGCTGGGGGTGGTCTTGCTGCACACGGCGCACCCACCACGCGGGGTGGTTCCAACGCGCCTCGGGGTGGCGGCCAGCTTGCACCAGCAAGGCCGCCGCCTCGCGTTGGAAACGCCGCAAGCAGGCGTTCACAAAACCGGCCTGCGCCTGGGTGTCGTGCGCGGTTTTGGCCGCCTGCACGGCTTGGCTCACCAGCGTGTGCGCGCTGTAGTGGGGCGCGCCTTCGTCGGCGCTGAGTTCAGGCATGAGAGCCAACGCCAGCTGCAACAAGGCCCGCACCGGGGGGGATGGCGCGCGGTTGGCCAACAGCTTGACCAGGGCGGCGGTCATGCCGGCCTGACGCAGGGCGTGGAACACCAGGGCCTGTACACCCGGGCGCAGCGCGCTCGGCACCTGCGGCAAAACATCAGAAAGTGAGCGCCCGCTCTGCACTGCAAGCAGACACTGCGACGCTGGTGCCAGTTGTTGCGAAAGCGCGGGCGCCTGCGCACCCTGGGTCATGGGTACAGGTTGGATCATGGCAGCGCCACCAGGGGCTCCAGCGGGAAGAAGCCGAACACGCGCGCCAACACCACCGTAGGGAACTGCGCGGTGGCGTCGTTGAATGCCTGCACGTGGTCGTTGTAGGCCAGACGCGCAAAGCCGATGCGGTGGCGGGTGTCGAGCAAGGCCTCGCCGATTTCCCGCACCGCCGCATCGTGCTGCAGGTCCGCATGGTGCTCCACCAGGGCCAACACGCGCTGCAGGCTGGCGGCCAACATTTGCTCCGCCCCGGCCAGGGCCCCCAGCGGGCCTGCCAGCAAGGGGGTCGCGCGAGCGCGCTCTGCGGCTTCACGGGCTTGGTTGCCGGCGGCCGTCAAGGCATCCAGCGCACCGCTCTCCTGAGACAAGGGCCCTGCCACCAAAGTCATCAACCGCACGATCAGATCGTGGCGGCGGCGCAGTTGTTCATCGAGCTGAGCGAACGCCGCGCCAATGGCGTTTTTCAGCCGCACCAGGCGGTTGTAGGCGCCCACAACCCAGAACACGAGGATGGCACTGGTCGCGATCAATACCCATAAGCCGGAAGTCATGAACGGCATTCCTTGTCAACACACGGTGAAACAGGCAGAAAAACGCCCCGGGCCGAACCCGGGCCGGGGCGCTTTTCGGGCCAAGGGCGCGAGGCGACTTATTCGCCAGCAGCGCCTTCGGCAGCGGCGGCCGCGTCGGCCTGGTCAGAGGCCAGCTGCATCGCATCGGCTTCGGCGATGGCGCGACGCTCTTCGTCGTCCATCTTCTCGCGGGCCTTGCGGGCATCGTGGTAAGCCATGCCGGTACCGGCGGGGATCAGGCGGCCCACGATCACGTTTTCCTTCAGGCCGCGCAGCGGATCGCGCTTGCCCATGATGGCAGCTTCGGTCAGCACACGCGTGGTTTCCTGGAAGGACGCGGCGGAGATGAACGAGTCGGTGGACAACGAGGCCTTGGTGATGCCCAGCAGCACGTTGCTGTAGGTCGCCGGGATCTTGCCGTCGGCCAACAGCGCGTCGTTGGTGTTGAGGATCTCGCTGCGCTCGACCTGTTCACCCGCGATGTAGCTGGAATCGCCCACGCTGTCGACGACCACACGGCGCAGCATCTGGCGAACGATCACCTCGATGTGCTTGTCGTTGATCTTCACGCCCTGCAGGCGGTAGACGTCCTGCACTTCGTCGACGATGTAGCGGGCCAGCTCTTCCATGCCCAGCAGGCGCAAGATGTCCTGCGGATCGGCCGGGCCGTCCACCACGCTTTCGCCCTTGTTGACCACCTGGCCTTCGTGCACCAGGATGTTCTTTTCCTTGGGCACCAGGTCTTCCCAGACCTTGCCGTCCGGATCGGTGATCTGCAGGCGGATCTTGCCTTTGGTCTCCTTGCCGAAGGACACGGTGCCGGTGAGTTCGGCCAGCACACCCTTGTCTTTGGGGCTGCGGGCTTCGAACAGCTCGGCCACACGCGGCAGACCGCCGGTGATGTCTCGCGTCTTCTGGCCTTCGACCGGGATACGCGCCAGCACCTCGCCGGGACCCACGTCTTGGCCGTCGCGCACCTGGATCAGCGCGCCGACCTGGAAGCCGATGGTCACCGAGTGGTCGGTGCCGGGGATCTTCACTTCGTTGCCTTGGGCATCGATCAGCTTGACCTGCGGACGCACGACCTTGGCCGCGCCACGGCGCTTGGGATCGATCACCACCAGCGTGCTCAGGCCGGCGACATCGTCCACCTGCTTGGCCACAGTCAGGCCCTCTTCCACGTTCTCGAACTTCACCTGACCGGCGAACTCCGTGATGATGGGGCGGGTCAGCGGGTCCCAGTTGGCCAGGATGGTGCCAGCCTTGATGGTCTGGTCGGCCTTGATGGACAGGATGGCGCCGTAAGGCACCTTGTGGCGCTCACGCTCACGGCCGTGTTCGTCGTGGATGACAATTTCCCCGGAACGGGAAATCACCACCAGTTCACCCTTGGTGTTGGTCACGTAGCGCATCGTGGCGTTGAAGCCGATGATGCCGCTGGACTTGGCTTCCACGCTGGAGGCGATGGCCGCACGCGAGGCCGCACCACCGATGTGGAAGGTACGCATGGTCAGCTGGGTGCCGGGTTCGCCGATGGACTGGGCGGCGATCACACCCACCGCTTCGCCCATGTTCACCAGGCCACCACGGCCGAGGTCGCGACCGTAGCACTTGGCGCAGATGCCAAAACGGGTTTCGCAGGTCAGCGCGGTGCGGACCTTGACCTCGTCCACACCAGCGGCTTCCAGCATGTCGAGGATGTCCTCGTCCAGCATTTCGCCGGCGTGCAGCAGCGTGGCGCGGGTTTCGGGGTGGATCACCTCTTCGGCGGTCACACGGCCCAGCACGCGGTCGCGCAGCGATTCGATGACTTCACCACCTTCGACGATGGCGCGCATCAGCGTGCCATTGGAGGTGCCGCAGTCGTTCTGGTTGACCACCAGATCCTGTGTCACGTCCACCAGACGGCGCGTCAGGTAGCCCGAGTTCGCGGTCTTCAACGCCGTGTCGGCCAGACCCTTGCGGGCGCCGTGGGTGGAGATGAAGTACTGCAACACGTTCAGACCTTCACGGAAGTTCGCCGTGATGGGGGTCTCGATGATGGAGCCGTCAGGCTTGGCCATCAGGCCGCGCATGCCGGCCAGCTGGCGAATCTGGGCGGCAGAACCCCGCGCGCCCGAGTCGGCCATCATGTAGATGGAGTTGAACGACTCCTGATCGACTTCCTTGCCGGAGCGGTCGATGGTCTTTTCCTTGGCCAGCTGGGCCATCATGACCTTGGAGACTTCGTCACCGGCCTTGCCCCAGATGTCCACCACCTTGTTGTAGCGCTCGCCAGCGGTCACCAGACCCGACGAGTACTGCTGGGCGATTTCCTTCACCTCGTTCTCGGCGCGCTCTATGATGCCGTGTTTCTCCTTGGGCACCAGCATGTCGTCCACACAGATGGAGATGCCGGCCTTGGTGGCCAGGCGGAAGCCGTTTTGCAGCAGCTTGTCGGCAAACACCACGGTTTCCTTCAAGCCACATTTGCGGAAGGAGGTGTTGATCAGGCGCGAGATTTCCTTCTTCTTCAGCGCCTTGTTCAGGTTGCTGAAGGCCAGGCCCTTGGGCAGGATTTCAGACAACAGGGCGCGACCGGCGGTGGTGTCCACCATCTTGGTTTCGGCCACGAATTCGCCGCTGTCCTTGTCCTTGACCCACTCAGTCAGGCGCACGCTGATCTTGGCGGTCAGTTCGACCACACCAGCCTCCAGCGCGCGCAGCACCTCGGCCAGGTCGGAGAAGACCATGCCTTCGCCCTTGCCGTTGATGCGCTCGCGGGTGGTGTAGTACAGGCCCAGCACCACGTCTTGCGACGGCACGATGGAGGGTTCACCCGAAGCCGGGAACAACACGTTGTTGGAGGCCAGCATCAGGGTGCGGGCTTCCATCTGCGCTTCCACCGACAGCGGCACGTGAACGGCCATCTGGTCACCGTCGAAGTCGGCGTTGAAGGCCGAACAGACGAGCGGGTGCAGCTGGATGGCCTTGCCTTCGATCAGGATGGGTTCAAACGCCTGGATACCGAGACGGTGCAGCGTGGGCGCACGGTTCAGCAGCACCGGGTGCTCTTTGATGACCTCTTCGAGGATGTCCCACACCACGGGGGTGCCGGCTTCCACTTCTTTTTTCGCTGCCTTGATGGTGGTGGCGATGCCCATGGCTTCCAGGCGCGAGAAGATGAAAGGCTTGAACAGCTCCAGGGCCATCAGCTTGGGCAGGCCGCACTGGTGCAACTTGAGGGTCGGGCCCACGGTGATGACCGAACGACCGGAGTAGTCGACGCGTTTGCCCAGCAAGTTCTGGCGGAAACGGCCGCTCTTGCCCTTGATCATGTCGGCCAGCGACTTCAGGGCGCGCTTGTTGGCGCCCGTCATGGCCTTGCCACGGCGGCCGTTGTCCAGCAAGCTGTCCACGGCTTCCTGCAGCATGCGCTTTTCGTTGCGCGCGATGATTTCTGGGGCCTTCAGCTCCAGCAGGCGGCGCAGACGCGAGTTGCGGTTGATGACGCGGCGGTACAGGTCGTTCAGGTCGGAGGTCGCGAAGCGGCCGCCGTCCAGGGGCACCAGCGGACGCAGGTCCGGCGGCAGCACGGGCAGCACGTCCAGCACCATCCACTCGGGCTTGATGCCGCTCTTCTTGAAGGCTTCCAGCACCTTGAGGCGCTTGGCGTTCTTCTTGATCTTGAGCTCGGAGCCGGTCAGGTCGTTGCGCAGCTTCTCGATCTCGATGTCGAGGTCGATGGACTCCAGCAGGTCCTTGATGCCTTCGGCGCCCATCTTGGCCTCGAACTCGTCACCCAGCTCCTTGCGCTTGGCGTCGTAGTCGTCCTCCGACATGATGCTGAACTTCTTCAGCGCGGTCATGCCGGGGTCGGTCACCACATAGGCTTCAAAGTACAGCACACGTTCGATGTCGCGCAGCGTCATGTCCAGCACCAGGCCCAGACGCGACGGCAGCGACTTCAGGAACCAGATGTGGGCACAGGGCGCGGCCAGGTCGATGTGACCCATGCGCTCGCGACGCACCTTGGTCTGCGTGACTTCAACGCCGCACTTCTCGCAGATGACACCACGGTGCTTGAGGCGCTTGTACTTGCCGCACAGGCACTCGTAGTCCTTGATGGGGCCAAAGATCTTGGCGCAGAACAGGCCATCGCGCTCGGGCTTGAAGGTGCGGTAGTTGATGGTCTCGGGCTTTTTGACTTCACCGAAGGACCAGGAACGGATTTTTTCCGGCGAGGCCAGACCGATGCGGATGGCATCGAAATGCTCGTCGGGCGTGAACTGCTTGAACAGGTCGAGCAAGGATTTCATTTGTCGGTTTCCTTTTCTTCAGTGAATCACGAACGCTCGAGTTCGATGTCGATACCCAGCGAGCGGATTTCCTTGACCAGCACGTTGAACGATTCCGGCATGCCGGCTTCGATGGCGTGTTCGCCCTTGACGATGGACTCGTACACCTTGGTGCGGCCCTGCACGTCGTCGGACTTGACGGTGAGCATTTCCTGCAGGATGTAGGAGGCGCCGTAGGCTTCCAGCGCCCAGACTTCCATTTCGCCGAAACGCTGGCCACCAAACTGCGCCTTGCCGCCCAGCGGTTGCTGCGTGACCAGCGAGTACGGGCCGGTGGAACGGGCGTGCATCTTGTCGTCCACCAAGTGGTGCAGCTTCAGGTAGTGCATGTAGCCCACCGTGGTCTTGCGCTCGAAAGCGTCACCGGTGCGGCCGTCGAACAGCTGCGCCTGCGTGCGGGTCGCGGTCAGGCCCTTGGCCTTCGCGATGTCGTCGGGGTAGGCGAGCTGGAGCATGTCCATGATCTCCTTCTCCGACGCGCCGTCGAACACGGGGGAGGCAAACGGCACGCCCGTGGTCAGCTCCTGCGCCATGGCGCGGACTTCGCTGTCGCTCAGAGCAGCCAGGTCTTCCTTGCGGCCGGTGGAGTTGTAAATCTGCTCCATGAAACCGCGCAGCTCGCTGGCTGCCGCTTCACGCTGCAGCATGTCGCCGATGCGCTGGCCCAGGCCCTTGCCGGCCCAGCCCAGGTGGACTTCCAGCACCTGACCGATGTTCATGCGCGAAGGCACGCCCAGCGGGTTCAGCACGATGTCGACCGGCGTGCCGTCGGCCAGGTGGGGCATGTCTTCCACTGGGGTGATCTTGGAGACCACACCCTTGTTGCCGTGGCGACCGGCCATCTTGTCGCCAGGCTGCAGGCGGCGCTTGACGGCCAGGTAGACCTTGACCATTTTGAGCACGCCAGCGGGCAGCTCGTCGCCTTGTGTGAGCTTCTTGCGCTTTTCTTCAAACGCCAGGTCGAAGCTGTGGCGGGTCTGCTCCATGGAGTTCTTGATGGACTCCAGCTGAGCGGCCACGTCGTCTTCGGCGGGGCGGATGTCAAACCAGTGGTACTTCTCGACTTCGGCCAGGTAGGCCTTGTCGATCTTGGTGCCCTTGGACAGCTTCTTGGGGCCGCCGTTGGCGACCTTGCCCAGCAACAGCTTCTCGATGCGGTCGAACGCGTCGGCTTCCACGATGCGCAACTGGTCGTTCAGGTCCAGGCGGAAACGCTTGAGTTCGTCGTCAATGATCTGCTGGGCACGCTTGTCGCGCTGGATGCCTTCGCGGGTGAAGACCTGCACGTCGATCACGGTGCCGCTGGAACCCTGGTCCACACGCAGCGAGGTGTCCTTCACGTCGGACGCCTTCTCGCCGAAGATGGCGCGCAGCAGTTTTTCTTCTGGCGTCAGCGTGGTTTCGCCCTTGGGCGTGACCTTGCCCACCAGCACATCGCCCGGCAGCACTTCGGCGCCCACGTAGATGATGCCGGAGTCGTCCAGGCGGTTGAGCTGCTGCTCGGCCAGGTTGGGGATGTCGCGGGTGATTTCCTCGGCGCCCAGTTTGGTGTCGCGCGCCATCACCACCAGTTCCTCGATGTGGATGCTGGTGTAGCGGTCGTCGGCCACCACCTTTTCGGAGATCAGGATCGAGTCTTCGAAGTTGTAGCCGTTCCAGGGCATGAAGGCGATCAGCATGTTCTGGCCGATGGCGATTTCGCCCAGGTCGGTCGAAGCGCCGTCGGCGATCACGTCACCCTTGGCCAGCAGATCGCCCTTCTTGACGATGGGGCGCTGGTGGATGTTGGTGTTCTGGTTGGAACGCTGGTACTTGATCAGGTTGTAGATGTCCACACCCACTTCACCGGCCACGGCTTCGCCGTCGTTGACACGGATCACGATGCGGGTGGCGTCCACGTAGTCCACCACGCCGCCGCGCTTGGCGGTGACGACGGTGCCCGAGTCCACGGCGGCCACGCGCTCGATGCCGGTGCCCACCATGGGTTTTTCCGGACGCAGCACGGGCACGGCCTGGCGCGACATGTTGGCGCCCATCAGCGCGCGGTTCGCGTCGTCGTGTTCCAGGAAGGGCACCAGCGAGGCGGCCACCGACACGATCTGCGCAGGCGACACGTCCATGTACTGGATGGTGTCGGCCGGGGTCAGGATGGATTCACCCTTTTCACGCGCAGAGATCAGGTCACCCGACAGGCGGCCTTCGGCGTCCAGCGTGGCGTTGGCCTGGGCGATGACGTACTTGCCTTCTTCGATGGCCGACAGGTAGTCGATCTGATTGGTCACCTTGGCATCGACCACACGGCGGTACGGGGTTTCGATGAAACCGTATTCGTTCAGGCGGGCGTACAAAGCCAGCGAGTTGATCAGACCGATGTTCGGGCCTTCAGGCGTTTCGATCGGGCACACACGGCCGTAGTGGGTGACGTGCACGTCGCGCACTTCGAAGCCGGCGCGTTCGCGGGTCAAACCGCCCGGGCCCAGGGCCGACACGCGGCGCTTGTGGGTGATCTCGGCCAGCGGGTTGGTCTGGTCCATGAACTGCGACAGCTGCGACGCACCAAAGAACTCTTTCAGCGCGGCCGAAATCGGCTTGCTGTTGATCAGGTCGTGCGGCATGAGCGGCTCTTGCTCGGCCTGGCCCAGACGCTCCTTCACAGCCTTCTCGATACGTGCCAAGCCGGTGCGGTACTGGTTTTCGGCCAGTTCGCCCACGCAGCGCACGCGGCGGTTGCCCAGGTGATCGATGTCGTCCACTTCGCCACGACCGTTGCGCAAGTCAACCAGGATCTTGACCACGGCCAGGATGTCCTCGTTGGACAGCACCATGGGGCCGGTCGATTCGTCGCGGCCCACGCGGGCGTTGAACTTCATGCGGCCCACACGCGACAGGTCGTAGGTGTCCGGGTTGTAGAACAGGCGATGGAACAAGGCCTGCACGGCGTCTTCGGTCGGCGGCTCGCCGGGGCGCATCATGCGGTAGATGGCCACGCGGGCGGCAAATTCGTCCACCGTTTCATCGATGCGCAGGGTCTGGCTGATGTAGGCGCCCTGGTCGAGTTCGTTGGTGTAGATGCAAGGCAGGTCCTGCACACCCGAGGTGCGCAGCTTCTTCAGCAGCGCTTCGGTCAGTTCTTCGTTGGCCTTGGCGATGATTTCGCCGGTGTCGGCGTCAACGATGTTCTTGGCCACCACACGGCCCAGCAGGAAGTCTTCCGGCACGCTGATGTGCGTGGTGGCAGACTGCTCCAGCTCACGGGTGTGGCGCGCGGTGATGCGCTTGTCCTTGGCCACCACCACGTTGCCCGATTTGTCGGTGATGTCGAAACGCGCGACTTCGCCACGCAGGCGCTCGGCCACAAACTCCATCTGCGCGCCACTGTCCATCAGGCGGAAGTGGTCGTTGACGAAGAAGTTGGCCAGGATGGATTCCGGGTTCAGGCCAATGGCCTTGAGCAGGATGGTGACCGGCATCTTGCGGCGACGGTCCACACGGAAGAACAGCACGTCCTTCGGATCGAATTCGAAATCGAGCCACGAGCCGCGGTAGGGAATGATGCGAGCCGAGAACAACAGCTTGCCCGAGCTGTGGGTCTTGCCCTTGTCGTGTTCGAAGAACACACCCGGCGAACGGTGCAACTGAGACACGATCACGCGCTCGGTGCCGTTGATGATGAACGAGCCCTTGTCGGTCATCAGGGGCACTTCGCCCATGTAGACCTCTTGTTCTTTCACTTCCTTGACCACCTTGGACTGCGCGGTCGAGGACTCGCGGTCATAGATGATGAGCTGCACGCGGGCGCGCACGGCAGAGGCGAAGGTCAGGCCACGGGTCTGGCATTCGCGCACGTCAAACGCCGGCTTGGCCAGGTTGTATTCGACGAACTTCATCTCCACAAAACCGTTGTGGGAGACGATGGGGAAGGCGGCTTCGAACGCGGCCTGCAGGCCTTCGGGCGAGCGCTTCTTGGGCAGCTGGTCGGCTTGCAGGAAGGCGGTGTAGGCGTCCTTCTGCATTTGCAGCAGGTAAGGAATCTCGAGCACGTTTTCGCGGCTGCCAAAGCTTTTGCGAATGCGCTTGCGTTCGGTGTAGGAATAGTTCGTCTGTGCGGATGCCATGAGATCTCCGGGCTTGAGGTCTGCGGCGACTGTCTTGCCAGCGCTGTGGCATTGCTTGGTGGCTGGCCTCTACCAACCATTGGCGGACGGTGGCGCATTGCACGCCACCCGAACCAAGTCGTCTTCTGCAGTCGGGGTCAGAAGACACTCAGGAAACGGCGCATGGGGGGGCCGGCTCTTGAATGTGCTCTGAAAGCACCAAAGGCTGGAGGCCCTTATCGGACACTCCAGCCTCGGAACAGAACCGAATTACTTCAGTTCGGCCTTGGCGCCGGCTTCCACCAGCTTCTTCACAGCGGCTTCAGCATCGGCCTTGGCAACGCCTTCTTTCACGTTCTTCGGTGCGCCGTCGACCAGGTCCTTGGCTTCCTTCAGACCCAGACCGGTGATTTCGCGCACGGCCTTGATGACGGACACCTTGTTGGCGCCAGCTTCGGTCAGCACAACGTTGAACTCGGTCTTCTCTTCAGCGGCCGGGGCAGCAGCGCCACCGCCAGCAGCGGGAGCGGCCATGGCGGCAGCGCTCACACCAAACTTCTCTTCGATGGCTTTCACCAGGTCGTTGAGTTCCATGACCGACATGCTGTCCAGGGCGGTCAGAAATGCGTCTTTATCGAATGCCATTTTGATTTCCTAACAATTGGTTAACAGGGGCTGCGCACTCAGGCGGCAGCAGCTTCCTCGGCTGCCGGAGCGGCAGCGCCTTCGCCTTTTTTCGCCGCCAGGGCACCCAGCACCACAGCGGTGCGGGAGATGGGCGACATCAGCAAGCCACACAACTGGGCCAGCAGCACTTCCTTGGACGGGATGCTTGCCAGTTGCTTCACGCCGTTGGCGTCCAGGGCCTTGCCCGCATACACGCCGCCGCGGATGACCAACTTGTCGTTGGTCTTGGCGAACTCGGCCACCACCTTGGCGGCGGCCACTGCGTCTTCGGAAAAGCCATAGATCAGCGGACCGGTCATCTGGTCTGCTGCCACTTCAAAACCGCTGCCAGCCACAGCACGGCGTGCCAGGGTGTTCTTCAGAACACTCAGGGAAACACCGTTGCTGCGTGCGTTGACGCGCAGTTTGTCCATGGCCGCGACCGTGATACCACGGTACTCCGCCATCACGAGCGTTTGAGCTTTAGCTGCGAGGCCGGTCACTTCGGAAATGACCGCTTCTTTCTCACTGCGATTCAGACTCAAGGTCTACTCCTTCAAAATGCACCTCAGGGCGTGCCCCTTGGTGCGCGGGATTGCAGCGACCAACTGTGTCAGGAAAATTCCATCTGCAGCGGGATCGCCATCTGCGCTGGCGTTGCGTTCATTAAGCGGTTCGGGGTTTGCACCCTTGGCCGCGCCAGCGGTCTTGGATGGCCCCACCCACACTTTCGTGCAAGCGGGCCCACCACATTCAGGTGACCAGCCCAAAGACCGGCCACCCAAAAATCTCACACGATCAAGCCGAGATGGATTGCATGTCGACGCGAACGCCCACACCCATGGTCGACGAAACCGCCACTTTGCGCAGGTACACACCTTTGCTTGTGGCCGGCTTGGCCTTGTTCAGGGCATCGATCAGCGCCACCAGATTGCCCTGGAGCTTGTCGGAATCAAACGAGCGGCGACCGATGGTGCCGTGGATGATGCCGGCCTTGTCGACACGGAACTGCACCTGACCGGCCTTGGCGTTTTTCACAGCCGTGGCAACGTCGGGGGTGACCGTACCCACCTTGGGGTTAGGCATCAGGCCACGGGGACCCAGGATCTGACCCAGGGTACCCACCACGCGCATCGCGTCGGGCGAGGCGATGACCACATCGAAGTTGATGTTGCCGGCCTTGACTTCAGCCGCCAGGTCGTCCATACCCACCACGTCGGCACCGGCGGCCTTGGCCTCTTCGGCCTTGGCACCTTGTGCGAACACAGCGACGCGTTTGGTTTTGCCGGTGCCGTTGGGCAACACGACGGCGCCACGCACCACCTGGTCGGATTTCTTGGCATCGATGCCCAGCTGCACCGCCACGTCGATGGACTCATCGAACTTGGCGTTGGCGCATTCCTTGATGATGGCCAGCGCGTCGGTCAGGGCGTACAGCTTGTTGCTGTCGACCTTGCCTTCAAAGGCTTTTTGTTTCTTGGTCAGCTTGGCCATGTCACACGCCCTCCACAATCACGCCCATCGAGCGGGCCGAACCGGCGATGGTGCGCACAGCGGCGTCCAGGTCGGCAGCGGTCATGTCCTTCATCTTGGTCTTGGCGATCTCTTCGAGCTGTGCGCGCGTGATCTTGCCGACCTTTTGCTTGTTGGCCACAGGCGAGCCCTTGTCGAGCTTGATGGCCTTCTTGATCAAGGTGGTCGCCGGAGGCGTTTTGATGATGAAGGTGAAGCTCTTGTCGGCAAAAGCGGTGATCACCACGGGCAGTGGCAGGCCGGGCTCGACACCTTGGGTCTGGGCGTTGAACGCCTTGCAGAATTCCATGATGTTGAGGCCGCGCTGACCCAGCGCCGGACCGATCGGGGGAGAGGGGTTGGCCTTACCAGCTGGCACTTGCAGCTTGATGAAGCCGACGATTTTTTTCGCCATGTTTTAGCTCCTGCGAGTGCAAACGACCGCCCCTTTTCAGGTGGACAGTCTCCTCGCGGTTGGGGACCCGGTTGATGAAAGGAGGCGTTTGCGTCGGGCCTGTCCCGCAAACACCACGCTCAGGCTCAGGTCTTTTCGACCTGGGCAAATTCCAGCTCGACCGGCGTGGCGCGACCAAAAATGGTCACCGACACGCGCAGCTTGTTCTTTTCGTAGTTGACTTCTTCGACGGTGCCATTGAAGTCGGCAAACGGGCCTTCCTTCACGCGGATGTACTCACCCACCATGAATTCGACCTTGTGGCGAGGCTTGTCCGAGCCTTCCTGCATCTGGTTGACGATCTTCTGAACGTCTTCCTCGGAAATGGGCACGGGGCGGTTTTTGGCCCCACCCACAAAACCCGTCACCTTGTTGGTGTGCTTCACCAGGTGCCAGGTGTCGTCATCCATCACCATTTCCACCAGCACATAGCCAGGGAAAAACTTGCGTTCGGTGGTCCGCTTCTGGCCGTTCTTGACCTCCACCACCTCTTCGGTCGGCACCAGGATGCGACCGAACTTCGCCTGCATGCCGGCACGGTTGATGCGCTCGACGATGTTGCGCTCGGCCGCTTTTTCCATGCCCGAATAGGCATGCACCACATACCAGCGCATGCCTGCAGCCGCATTGGCCGCAGCCACCTCGGCATCGGCCGCCAAAATACCCTGCTCAGTGGTCATTGTTATCTCCAGCCCAGAACGAGGTCATACAACACCCATTCCAGGGTCTTGTCGGTGAACCACAGGAACAAGGACATCACAAACACAAACGCAAAAACGTAGGCCGTCATCTGCATGGCCTCTTTGCGCGCCGGCCACACCACTTTTTTGACTTCCCGCACCGAGTCGCGCCCATAAGCGATCAACTCTTTGCCAGCCTCCGAAGTGAAGAACACCCCCACCGCCGCAGCCAAGGCCACCAACAAGGCCAGCCAACGCACGTAGGAAGCCTGCTGCGCCAACAAGTAGAAGGCCACAAAGCCACCCAGCAGCAGCAGCACGGCCGCTGCCAGCTTGGCTTTGTCAGCGCCCGTGCTGACAGTTTCGATTTGCGAAGTGGCCATCTGAACCCGTAACCTAAAAAATGAAACGCACACCAAACAAAACGCTTGAGGCACGCAAGCCCACCTGAAGCCTGAGGCTTCGGCGGGCTTGAAAACCACCACAAAGAGGGAAGACCTTCAGATCTTCGCCACTTGGTCAGTGGCAGGGGCAGTAGGAATCGAACCTACAACCTTCGGTTTTGGAGACCGACGCTCTGCCAATTGAGCTATACCCCTACAGATCGAAATCAAGCAATGATCTTGGCCACCACGCCGGCGCCCACGGTGCGGCCACCTTCGCGGATGGCGAAGCGCAGACCTTCTTCCATGGCGATCGGGGCGATCAGCTTGACGGTGATCGACACGTTGTCGCCAGGCATCACCATTTCCTTGCCTTCG